>CAZDVY010000076.1:0-12820 GCA_964508935.1 uncultured Candidatus Competibacteraceae bacterium
TGAACGCCGACTTTCAACGCATCAAACGCCTGCCGCCCTATGTCTTCAACATCGTCAACGACCTGAAAGCCCAGGCCCGTGCGCGCGGCGAGGACATCATCGACTTCGGCATGGGCAACCCCGATCAGCCCACCCCGAAACACATCGTCGATAAACTGGTCGAGGTCGCCCGGCGCGACGATACCCATCGCTATTCCGTCTCACGCGGCATCCCGCGCCTGCGCCGGGCTATCTGTCGCTGGTATGAAACCCGCTATGCCGTGAATCTCGACTTTGAATCTGAAGCCATTGTCACCATCGGCTCCAAGGAAGGTCTGGCCCATCTGGCCCTGGCGACCATGGGGCCGGGCGACGCCGTGCTGGTTCCGAGTCCGGCCTATCCGATTCACCCTTACGGTTTCGTGATCGCTGGCGCGGATGTCCGCCATGTGCCGCTGATTCCCGGCGTGGATTTCTTCGCCGAGCTGGAAAAGGCGATCAAGGATTCCTGGCCACGCCCGAAGATGCTGGTGCTGAACTTCCCGGCCAATCCCACCACCCAGTGCGTGGAACTGGATTTCTTCCAAAAAGTGGTCGATATCGCCCGCGAACATGAAATCTGGGTGATTCACGATCTCGCTTACGCCGATCTGGTCTTTGATGGCTACATCGCCCCGTCGATCCTGCAAGTGGCGGGCGCCAGGGACATCGCAGTGGAATCGTTCACCCTGTCCAAGAGTTACAACATGCCTGGCTGGCGGGTGGGATTCATGTGCGGCAATCCGACGCTGATCGCGGCGCTGGCGCGGATGAAGTCTTATCTCGATTACGGCATGTTCACCCCGATCCAGGTAGCCGCTATCGCCGCGCTGGAAGGGCCGCAGGAGTGCGTCAGCGAAATTTGCGAGCTGTATCGCAAGCGCCGCGATGTGCTGTGCGACGGCCTGAATGCGCTGGGCTGGCCGGTCGCCAAGCCCAAAGCCACCATGTTCGTCTGGGCGCCGATTCCCGAACCGTACCGGGCGCTCGGCTCGCTGGAATTTTGCAAGAAACTGCTGGCTGAGGCCAAAGTCGCCGTATCGCCCGGCATCGGCTTCGGCGAATATGGCGACGATCACGTTCGTTTCGGGCTGATCGAGAATGAACATCGCACCCGGCAGGCGCTGCGCGGCATCCGCGAAATGTTCCGCCGAGAGAGTCGAGAAATCTACGCGCCGATCCTGGCGTCAGCAGCGGGAGCCTGAATCATGAGCCTCTATCCTCCAGTGAAAGTTGGCCTGCTCGGTCTGGGCACGGTCGGCGGCGGCGTCACCCACGTCCTGGCTCGCAACGCCGAAGAAATCAGTCGGCGCGCCGGGCGGGAAATCCTCATTACCCATGCCGCCGCCCGCAATCTGGACACCACTACCGCGAATACCGCTGGCATGATGCTGACCGGCGAAGCGCTGGAAGTGGTGGACGATCCGGAAGTGTCGATCATCGTCGAACTGATGGGCGGCTATGAACCGGCCCGCAGCCTGGCGCTGCGGGCGCTGGTCAACGGCAAGCACGTCGTCACCGCCAACAAGGCGCTGATCGCCAGGCACGGCAATGAAATCTTCGCCGCTGCCCGCAACGCCGGAATGATGGTCGGCTTTGAAGCAGCCGTCGCCGGCGGCATCCCGATCATCAAGGCGATTCGCGAAGGGCTGGCTGGCAACCGTATTGAGTGGGTGGCTGGCATTATCAACGGCACCGCCAATTTCATCCTGAGCGAGATGCGCGACAAGGGCCGCGATTTCCCGGAGGTGCTGGCCGAAGCGCAGGCGCTGGGCTACGCCGAGGCCGATCCCACGTTCGATATCGAAGGAATCGACGCCGCGCACAAGTTGACTATTCTCGCCTCTATCGCCTTTGGCATTCCCTTGCAGTTTGATCAGGTTTACATCGAGGGAATTAGCCGCATCACCCGCGAAGATGTCGCCTACGCCGAAGAGTTCGGCTACCGTATCAAACATCTGGGTATTGCCCGCCGTGATGAGCGCGGTGTGCAACTACGGGTCCACCCGACGCTCATTCCGGAACGGCAACTGCTGGCCAATGTGAACGGCGTCATGAACGCTGTGCTGGTCAAGGGCGATGCCGTCGGCCAGAGTCTGTACTACGGGGCCGGTGCTGGTGCGGAACCGACCGCTTCAGCAGTGGTCGCCGACATCATCGACGTGGTGCGCACCCTGACGGCGGATCCCGACAACCGGGTGCCGCATCTGGCTTTCCAGCCCGACGCGCTGTCTGATCTGCCGGTATGGCCGATGGCTGCGGTGGAAACCGCCTATTACCTGCGTTTGCAAGCGCAGGATCGGCCTGGAGTGCTGGCTGAAGTGACTCGCATTCTCGCCGACCGCGATATCAGCATTGAAGCGCTCCTGCAAAAGGAACCGGGGCCAGGAGCCAGCGATGTGCCAATCATCCTGCTGACCTACGAAGTTCAGGAACAGCGGATGAACGAGGCGATTGCCGCGATTGAGGCGCTGAACAGCATTCACGCTCCGGTCACGCGCATCCGCCTGGAACATCTGGACGCAGATTGACCGTGGCCGCCACTTTGCATCTGCTGGTTCCGGGCTTACTGGGACCGTGGCCGGCTGACCTGGCGGTTCCTCACCCGGCAGCGCCAGCGCTGGAATGGCTGCTGGCGCGAGCCGATGTCGCGGAAACGCCAGTGTCCATGGACGCCGTGCTGTTCCAATTATTCGGCGTACCCATTCCTGCCGAAGCGGATTTACCGATAGCAGCAGTAATGGCGCTGGTGGACGGCGGTAACCCGGACGATGGTTGGTGGCTGCGGGCCGATCCGGTGCATCTGCGCCCCGATGTACAGGGAGTTTTTCTGGTCGATGCCCGGGTGTTGGCGATTGAACCTGTCGAAGCGGCGGCGCTGGCGGCGGCGTTTGATCAGACCTTTGCTGCCGACGGATTGCAACTGCACGTTCCCTGCCCGGAGCGCTGGTATCTGCGCCTGCCGGATGATCCCGGCCTGCGCACCTATCCATTACTCGACGCCATTGGCCGTGACATCAACCCATTGCTTCCCTACGGGCCGCATAGCCGGCGCTGGCATACCCTGCTGACTGAAGCGCAGATGCTGTTCCATGGCCATCCGGTCAACCGGGCGCGGGACGAATCCAGCCAGCCGATGATCAATGGCCTGTGGCTGTGGGGCGGTGGTCCTCTCCCGATAGACGCTCAAGCGCCGGCCGCCAATCTCTACGCCAATGACCTGCTGACCCGGGGTCTGGCGCGACTCGCGGGCGTTGCGGTCAGCCCGGTTCCTGAAAACGCCAGCGATTGGCGGAAAGCATCCGCGGATGACACTGACAGTCTGGCAGTGCTGGACTGGGCGCGTTATGACCGGGCGGATGGCGATCCCCTGGCGTGGATGGACCATGTGGTTCGGCTGGAACGGGACTGGTTTGAACCCTGCCGAAGATTGCTGCTCACCGGTCAACTGGCGGCGCTGCATCTATACTGTGGTCAAAATCGCCGGTATTCGGTAACCCGCGCTGCGCGCTGGCGATTCTGGCGGCGGAGCCAACCGGCAGTTTAGAGGCCAGTGGAGAATCGTCATGTTCAAGACCTTATTGCGGCTGCTGATTCTGGGCTGCTGTGGCGGGTTCGCCATGGCTCACTCCGCTGAACGCCTGCGCGTCGCGACCGAAGGCGCTTATCCGCCTTTCAGCTTCACCAACGAACAGGGCCAGTTGGCTGGCTTCGATGTCGATATCGCTCAGGAGTTATGCCGTCGTCTTGAAAAGGACTGCGAGGTCATCGCCGTTCCCTGGAATGAATTGCTGCCCGGTCTGGCGGCGGGACGTTATGCCATGATCGTCGCCAGCATGGCCAAGACCCCGAAACGGGAGCAACAGGCCGAATTCACCGATGCCTATTACCGAACCCGCAACGTATTCATTGGCCGCCGCGACCCAGGGCTGACTCAGGTCAACCCGGAGACCGCACGCGGCAAGACCCTGGCGACCCAGGCTGATACGACCTACGCCGACTATCTGCAACAGCATTACCCCACCGCTACGCTCAAGCTCACCGCCACCCTCACCGAGGCGTTCGCCGCCCTGGCCCGGGGCGAAGTCGCGCTGGTGTTGACCGACAACTTATCCGCCTTCGAATTCCTGCGGTCCAAGGCAGGACAGAAACTCGACATCATTGGCCCGCCGCTGGCGATCAACGAGACCGGTGAAGCAGCCTACATCCAGGTCCGCAAAGGCGATCTTCCGCTACGGGACGCCGTCAACGCGGCGCTGCGCAAGCTCTGGCTCGATGGAACCTACCATAGAATCAATGCCCGCTACTTCCCCTTCAGCATCTACTGACGGGACTCCACGAGTATGTATGCCGAATCGTCGATCCGGAACGAAAATCGCCGCCCGCGCCTGGTGCCTACCCTATTGCTGGGAGCGATCATCGCCGGAATACTGGGTGGCGTGGCCGCCGCAGTGCTGTTGACGGTCCAGTACGATATTCTGCAACTGGCCGAGGAAGCGAACCGCATCCTGTTGCCGGATATCCAGGCTGAAGTTCGCACCGTCGTTAACCTGGAACGATTGAAGGTATTCGGCGAAATCGTCCGGCATGGCGCTGACCCTGTTGAACGGCGCGAGGCGCAGTTAGCGGCGCAGATTCTGGCGATGGACGCGGTTTACGAAAAAGACGCTAGCATCAAGCATCGAGTCAACCAAGTCTACGGCATCATCGAGCGAATGGCGGCGCATCGGGCGCAACAGGATGCGGTTGGCCCACTGACCGAACCCGCGCAGGGACCGCTTCTGGACGGCAAGGTGGTGAATGACTGGAAAGAAGCCAGCGCTATCCTGGAAAACTTAGTCCAGCATCTATCTGTCGATGCGGCGGTCACCGCTTCCGAGGGCAGCGCTCGAATTGCCCGCCAAGCCAAGCGGGCGATGCTGGTGGTCGTTCTGGTGTCGGGTGGCTTGGCGCTGCTGTTCGTCATCATGATTCTCTTCGTTCAATGCGCGGTTGTTCGACCGATCCTGCACGCAACCTACGGCCTGAAGCAGATCCGGACCCACCCCGGCGCGCTCCAAATGCGGCGTGAACGCTTGCAGGAACTGGACGATATCGCCGGCGCTGTTGGCGCATTCGGCGCAGCGCTCAGCCAGATCAACGAGCGCACCGCTGATTTGGAGCGGGAAATCGCCGAACGCCAGCAGGCGCAGGCCAGGCTGATGGAACTGGCGACGACCGACAGCCTGACCGGTCTGCATAACCGTCGTTATTTCATGGATACTGCGACCCAGGAATTCGAACGCGCCCGGCGCTACCAGACACCACTGTCGCTACTGATGATCGACGCTGACCGCTTCAAATCGATCAACGACCGCTTCGGTCATCACATCGGCGATGAGGTGCTCAAAGCGCTGGCGATGATCGGACAGCGTCAATTACGCGAGACCGATTTGTTCGCCCGGCTCGGCGGGGAGGAATTCGCTATTTTACTGCCCCAAACAGATTTAGCCGACGCCCAGGTGGTTGCGGAACGCCTGCGTCAGACCATCGCTGAGCATACGGTCGATACGGAACAGGGTCTCCTGAATTTCACTGTCAGCCTGGGCTTGTCCAGTCTTAGCCCAGTCACGGCGGATTTGGATGATTTGCTCCGCCAGGCCGATGTCGCTTTGTATCAAGCCAAGCAAAATGGCCGCAACCGGGTCGAACCCACCCTTTTCAGATAATCTATCCTCATGCACAAATCCATCGTCCGCCGTGGGTGCAAACCGGCGCATGATCTGCCGGTTCCGCCGTTGCTACAACGCATTTACGCGGCCCGCAACCTGCATTCGCCCCACGAACTGCAACGGGAGTTGCGGTTGCTGACCTCGCCGAGCGCCCTCTTGAATATGGAACATGCGGTCGATCTGCTGTACGTCGCGCTGCGTGAGCGCTGGCGCATCCTGATCATTGCCGACTTCGACGCCGATGGCGCGACCAGTTGCGCACTGGCGGTGCGGGCGCTGCGAATCCTGGGGGCCGCCTGGGTCGGTTATCGGGTGCCGAACCGCTTTACCCACGGCTACGGCCTGACGCCGGAAATCGTGGCGGTGGCGGCTGAAGAACAGCCTGATCTGCTGGTGACCGTGGATAATGGCATTTCCAGCCACGAAGGGGTGAAGGCCGCTCAAGCACGGGGGATGAAAGTGCTGATCACCGATCACCACTCACCGGGTCGGGAATTGCCGGCCGCCGAGGTGATCATCAATCCCAATCAGCCGGGCGATGCATTTCCCAGCAAGAATATCGCCGGCGTAGGCGTCATTTTCTATGTGCTGATGGCGCTGCGGGCGCGGTTGCGGGACGTGGACTGGTTCGCCGAGCGCGGGTTGCCCGAACCGAATCTGGCACAGTTTCTTGACCTGGTCGCATTCGGCACGGTGGCCGATGTGGTGCGACTGGACCATCACAACCGCATTCTGGTTGAACAGGGCTTGCGGCGGATTCGTCAAGGCCAATGCATTCCCGGCATCATCGCTTTATGTGAGGTCACCGGTCGCCCGCAGGCGCGGCTGAGCGCCAATGATATCGGCTTTTATCTCGGTCCCCGGCTGAACGCCGCCGGTCGGCTGGAAGATATGCGTCAGGGTATCGAATGTTTGCTCAGCGATGATCTCGACATCGCCCGCAGTATCGCCCGGCGGTTGCATGAAATGAACCGGCAGCGCGGTGAGTTGACTGCCGCAATGGAAGCGCAGGCACTGGCGCGGATCGAGCAGTTAGCACCGGACGCCAGCACCCTGCCCTTCGGCCTGTGCCTGTTCGATCCTCAGTGGCATCAGGGTGTCGTCGGCATCATTGCCGGGCGGTTGAAGGAACGTCTGAACCGGCCAGTGATCGTGTTCGCCACGGATCGCGACGGCAAGATCAAAGGATCGGGGCGCTCGGTGCCGGGGATGCATTTGCGCGATGTTCTGGCCGCAGTGGCGACGCAGAACCCAGGGCTGATCAGCCATTTTGGTGGCCACGCCATGGCCGCTGGATTGACTCTGGCGATGGAGCATTTCACCGTCTTCAACCAGGCATTCGATGCAGAAACCCGCCAGTGGCTGAGCGATGACGATCTGCAGGGTCGGTTGTTCAGCGATGGTGAGCTGGCCCCAGCGGAGTTTTCGCTGGAAATCGCTGAATTGCTGCGTCAGGGCGGTCCCTGGGGTCAGGGCTTTCCTGAACCGCTGTTCGATGGAGTGTTTGAAGTGCGATCCCATCGAGTGATGAAGGAGCAACACCTGAAGCTGTCGCTACGACCGCCGGGCGCGGGATTCACCCTGGAAGCCGTGGCGTTTAATCAAGCAGGCATTTTCGTCCCCGGTACAGCGCGGGTGCGCATTGCCTACCGGCTGGATGTCAATGAGTGGCGTGGCGAGCGTCGGTTGCAGTTGCTGATCGCTCATTTGGAAACGGCTTGAGAGGCTGTACAAGCCCAGCCTGTTGCTCTCTATCAACAGGTGCTGCTGTCATGCGTGCCGAGACCCTTCAGCGCCGCCATAACGAACACGCACCTGTTGGATCCGGTGTCCGTCCATGCTGACGACTTCAAATTGATAGCCTTCCAGGGCGAACTGTTCGCCGCCATTGGGAATTTGCCCCAACTTCAGTGGTTCACCCGCCAATACCCCGGCGAGTAAACCGCGTCCCTGCACTACGCCTTGCAGGTCGTCTAATTTACCCCGGCAAACCAGATAGCGGCTGTAGGGATATTGTTGCAGGGTTTCCCGTAGTTGCTGAGCGTCCGCTTCCATATCCAGCCAAACAATGTCCAGACGCGGAGTCATGAGCGCCGGGATAGGCCGCTCGGCCAGAAATGGGGGGATTAACAACCCATTCCATCATGAGCATTGCTCCCTGGAATCATCAGAGGTGATGCGCATTACCCACTCTCCAGTTCCTGCAGCTCAGCAAACCGCCAGTTATTTTTACCGGCCCGTTTAGCCTCGTACATGGCCGCGTCCGCCCGCCGCAACAACGCCATCCCCATGTCCAGATTCGCCGGCCATTCCGGGTGATAGAGCGCAATGCCCACACTGGCGGTTACTGTCGCCGTCATTTCACCCTGCGATACGGGTTCTGCCAGGCGAGCGACCAATTTACGAGCGACAGCCTCAGCCGCCTCCGCCTGTTCCAAATCTGTCAGCACGATAGTGAACTCATCGCCGCCCAGTCGAGCTGCGGTATCCGTGGCGCGGATACACTGGCGCAAGCGCTCGGCTATCTGCCGAAGTAATTCATCGCCCATATCATGGCCGAAAGTATCATTGACCTTCTTGAAACCGTCCAGATCCACCAACAGCAACGCCAACATTCGTCTTTGACGCCGCGCCTGTTGCAAGCTTTTACGCAGATGTTCAAACAACAGGTTGCGATTGGGCAGTCCAGTCAGATGGTCAAAATTGGCCAACCGCCAGTTGCGCAGGCTCACCTCGGCCAGCATCCGGGTCCGCTCCACGACCCGGGCTTCGACCTGTGCTTCCAGATTCCGGCCGTAGTCCTGCAACAAGGCCTCCACCCGCTGGCGCTCTGCTTCAGCCTGTTGATAGTCGCTGACATCAGTGGTTGTACCGCGATAGCCCCGGAACTCGCCGCTGTCATCGAATAACGGTAATCCGCTGTTGCGCGTCCAGACTGGCCCTTTCCGGCCCGGTAAACGGATACAGAGCATCACCTGCTGAAATCGTTGATGTTCCCGGAGCGCAGCCCGCAATACCGCTAACCCCGTATCCGATTCCTGCTGAATGACGTACTCCCGCCAGTTTTTTCCCAGTTGGTTGCTGAAGGTTCCCTCCGTTCGGGAAAAATGTCCGCGCAGATCGCACAGCCGACCCTGGTTATCGAATTCCCAAAACAGATCGCTGGAGACTTCGACCAGATCGTGGAAACGGGCGGTATCGGCCAACTGGGCCTGAGACACTGCTCCGGTCAACAAACCTGACACGGCGATGACGGCCATCACTATCTGGTACTGATACATCAAATCAGGTTGATCTGCTGCCATTGCCAATGCCACGATCCCCAATTGATACAGCAACACTGTTGGGGCTATACCCCGCGCTCCATGGGTTACCGCGATCCAGGTCAATATTGGCAATAACAACAAAGCCATGAACGGGTAGGACTGGTCCAGCCATTGCGGGTGCGGCATCCACAGCAACACCCCAAATAACAAGACCGATAGACCTCCTTGCAGGAAGCTCAGACGGACCGATGGCGATTCAACATCCGGGGCGGTGTCCAGTAAACGCCCCGGCGGTTCCCCTCGGCCCCACCGACGAGCGACAGGAGCGACGTACAGCAGCATTAACGGCGCGAGGGTGGCGATGCCGATAAAATGACCCGCCCAGTTGCGCCCTACTATCCCCAACCACGGTAACCCAGGCGGTGACCAACCAGCCGCTTGCGATAAGGGAGCTTCCGCCAGCGCCGCGAACAGCGCACCGAGCGCCGAGGCGCCCAGAAAGGCGGCGACCCGGCGGGGATCGTCAAACCGCCAGGCGCCAGGCCGCTGCCCGCCGGGACGATGGCGCAGGATATAAGCGGCAATCAGGTAACCCAGCAGTGGCGCCAGGCTGACCGCCAGGCCATACGGCCAAAGCCCCTCTGATCCGGCGGGCCACCCGGCGAGCAAAGCGGCGAACAGAGGTAATGGTAACGCCCGGCCTCCATAGTCCAGCAGAAGGGCAAAAGTCAGACCGGCGCAAGGCACCCAGAGAGCAACCCCAGTGATTCGGTTGAAAGCATCGGCTGTATGCCAAAGCATGACCCAGGCTATGACATAAGTCAGCGCCAGGGTCGCCTTTCGTATCCACAGGCACTGAGTAGGCGCAGCATCGTTCATGTTTTCCGTAGCGTCCATGGTCAGCCTGATCCCCCGAATTGCCGAATCACCGATATACAATTGTCTTTTAATTTATACGACCATGTACGCCATTTATAGTGCCATCGATCAATAATGCTGAACCGCGTACAGCGACCTATCCCGCAACACCGCCGCGAGGGCATCACCCACGATCTCCGCCCAACAGGCGCAGCCCACTTCATCGGCGAGCAAATCCTGGCGGATTTCCACCTCCACATGCGGCAACCCCGCTGCACCGCCATGGGTGTCCATGGTGAAACCGACGTCCCGTCCGGAATACGGCTCGTTGTCACCGACGCAGAGTTCAGGATAAGCCCGGAATCGCGTCAGCAACGGTTCAGCCAATCGGGGATCGCGGTTCCACAGCACCCCAATGTGCCACGGACGGTGAAAGCCGTTCATGATCGGGGTAAAACTGTGAATCGCGATCAGTACCGGAGCCTGACCGTGACCGTGCCGCCAGCGATAGGCCATCGCCTGGGTAATCGCGTGGTGATAAGGCCAGAACACCTCATTCAATCGCGCTTCTGCCTCTGCATCGTCCAGATCACGGTTCCCGGGAATGAAGGTGCCATCGCTGACCTCGGCGATGGAGGTGGGATCGCCGGGCGGACGGTTGCCGTCGATCACCAATCGTGAATAACCACAGAGTATCGCCGGCGCATTCAGGCGCGCCGCCAGCAGTCGGGTAACCTGAGCTGCGCCGATATCCCAGGCGATGTGCCGGGCCAGTTCCGCCGCACTCAGACCGAGAGTGTTCAACCGGGCGGGAATAGTGTTGCTGGCATGATCGCAGACCAGCACCGCCGGCGCCTGACCCTCCGGATTGACTACGGTGAATGGCGCAGGATCGTCAGGACTGAGCAGAACAGGCAGGGGTGGAGTCGCCGAAAAAGGCTTGTTCATCTTCACTGAACCGGCCCTCAATGTTTGACGGGGGTTTCCAGCCACTCTTCCCGTCGGGGCATCTGCAAGTGCCAACCACGCTCCTGGAGGTTTTGTAACACCTCCACAATGTCCTCCTGGGCCAGCCGGCGTTCTGGATGCAGGTCCAGATCCATAACGTGTACCGGCTGGCCCAGGAGCTTTAACAGGTTTTCGGGAAGGCAGGAAAAATCACTCCTGGCGGCCAGATAAACATAGGTATCTTGTTTCTTCGAGCTTTTGTAGATCGCGCATTGCATCGGGACGTCTCCGGGAAGAAGGATGAAGAATCACCAGGTATAATGCCAGCAACATAGAAAAACAGAATCACCCTTCCGGGGAGGATATCGCCATGCAGAAAGTCGTTCGCCAGCGCCGCCGCTCCACGGGCAAAACCTGGCGGTGGAGCTCCCCGGTTTGCGATTATCGGATGGTGGGTTAGCGCCTATGCACATCCTCAGTCTCATCCTGTGGGTTCCTTTTTTCGGCGCGCTGCTGATCGCACTGTTGCCCGCTACCCAGCCTCGGCTGATTCGCGGTCTAGCCTTGTTTCATGCCAGTCTGGCCCTAGCGCTGTCCTGGAGCCTGTTGGTTCCGTTTGATCGTACTACGGCGGCAATCCAGTTTACCGAGCAAGTGGTTTGGAGTTCCACTATCGGCGTTTCCTATGCCTTGGGCGTCGACGGTCTATCGTTACCAATGGTGCTGCTGGCGACACTGTTGTCGGTAGTGGCGCTGTTAGCTTCCCATCGGGTAATGACCGGCGTAAAGGGCTATCACGTCTGGCTGCTGATTCTGGAATTTGCCATGCTTGGCGTGTTCATGGCGCGGGACTGGTCGCTGTTCTTCATGTTTTGGGAATTGACGCTGATCCCGCTGTTTTTTCTCATCGACCTGTGGGGCGGCGAGAAACGCCACGTCGCCAGCCTCAACTTCGTGCTGTACACCATGGGCGGCTCAATTTTTATTCTCATAGCGTTGATCGTAATCTACCGGCTTACGCCCACTCAGTCATTTTCCATGGCCGCTATCGCCGAAGCCGCAGTGGGTCTGCCCCGCCAGGAACAGATTTGGCTATTGCTGGCTTTTCTCATCGGTTTTGGGGTGAAAATCCCCATTTTTCCGTTGCATGGCTGGCTGCCGCTGGCCCACGTTGAGGCTCCTAGCCCGGTGAGCATTCTGCTGTCAGGCGCGTTGCTAAAAATGGGTGCCTATGGCTTGCTGCGGGTCGCGGTGATATTGCCAGAAGCCACACTATCATTACAACCGCTGCTGGTCGGCATTGCATTGGTCAGCATCGTCTACGGCGGGCTGTTAGCCTGGCGGCAGAGCGATTTGAAAGCGATGATCGCTTATTCCTCGGTTAGCCACATGGGCGTGGTGCTGCTTGGTGTCTCGACGCTCAACGAGACAGGTCTGATGGGCGCTGTCTTACAGATGACTGCGCATGGGCTGATCGCCGGGTCGCTGTTTTTGCTGATCGGCCTGCTCTACGAACGCACCCACAGCCGCGAAGTCGCCGATTACGGAGCGCTGATCCGGGTCACGCCACGTTTTACGATGTTCATCACCCTGGCGCTGTTGGCGGGGATGGGAATGCCGGGACTGGCGGGGTTCGTCGCCGAACTGCATGTCTTGATTGGCGGTTTTCAGCAGTGGGGCTGGTTGATGTTATTGGCCAGCCTCGGCGTGTTGATCAGCGCGGCCTATGCGATGCGGACGATCGGCGGTCTGTTTGCGGGTCCGCCGCGCCCGGAATTGGCGGATCTGCCGGATTTGCAACCGCGTGAGTTGTTGGCGGTGATTCCACTGGGGGCGGGGTTGCTGATCTTGGGGATCATGCCTGCACCGCTGATTACCCTCATCAGCGCGACGGTTGTTAAATTTTTCAGCAATATTGTGCTGTAAGCTTTTTCCTCGTGTGAGTTTTTCTGTGATGATTGTGGGTTAGCCGCGCGGGGCTGGTTGATTACTGACTTTTTTCTACTTGTTGCCTAACGA
>CAZDVY010000077.1:0-12705 GCA_964508935.1 uncultured Candidatus Competibacteraceae bacterium
GGACGATGCGCCGCACCGCTTCCCGCTCCGGCTCACGCGGGTTGTACAGCATCGCGCCATCGGTCATGGCGGTTTCCACGACCTGCTCCAGTTTCGCCAGCCCGTCCTGAATCCCCGCATCGCGCAGATTCAACGGCATCCCGGTCACATGCGCCAAGTGCTGATTCAATCGGCGGACATAGGCAATGCTTGCTTTCGCCGCCTTGCGCCGGAACCAGCGATCCATTCCTGCCAAAGGTCGGGCCAGCGGTGCGGCGAATTTCAGAGGGCTGTAGCGCAACAGATTTTCCAATGCTGCGCCCGGTCGTGGAAACGCCACACCCAGCGCCTCGGCAATATCGGCGTACCGATCCAGCCGTGTTTCCAGGTTGTAGTCCATCACTTCGGGCAACACCAGCGCATTCGCCAGCCCGTGCGGGATGTGATACACCCCGCCCAGCGCGTGAGAAATGCCATGCACCATGCCGACCATCGAATGGGAAAAGGCGATGCCTGCCAGACAACTCGCCGCCAGCATCGCCCCGCGCGCCTGCAAGTCATTGGGCTGGGCGCAAGCCCGCAACAGATAGTCCCGAATCAGTCGAATGGCCTGCAACGCCAACCCATCGGACGCCGGCGACCACTCCTTGTCCACATAGGCTTCAATGGCATGGGTCAGGGCGTCCATGCCGGTCATCGCCGTCAGTTTCGGCGGCAGACTACGGGTCAGTTCGGGATCGAGAATCGCCAGATCGGGCAGGAATTGCGTCTCGGCAAACGGCAGTTTTACATCGTGGTCAGGATCGGCGATCACCGCTACCTTGGTCACTTCGGAACCGGTGCCGGCAGTTGTGGGAATCAGGAACAGCGGCAACAGGCGGGTCTGGCCGAGCAGATAAGCGCCCATGTGCTCCGCGACCTGGCCGCCCTTGACCATGAGAATATTGGCGACCTTGGCGGTATCCAGCACGCTGCCGCCACCCAGACCGATGATCAGATCGCAGTGCTGCGCCCGACCCAGCGCTGCGCAATCCTCCACAGTCCTGATCGTGGAATTCGGCGGCACCTGGTCATAGACGGCGACAATGTCAATCGCAGTGCGGGCGAAACCGGCCTTCACCCGTTCCACCAGTCCCGTTTGCACCAATACCGCATCGGTCACGAGCAACGCCCGCCGGGGACCGTAGTGGGCGACCGCATCGTTCAAAGAGTTGATAACGCCGATTCCGTAGATCACGCGGGTCGGGAGGGAAAATTCAAAATAGTCGGGCAACATGGCGATGTTCTCCTAGGGCGCAGACAAACGCTTGTTTCAACAAACTTATTGAGCAGCATAGCGGCATTGCTGCATCGGTGGCTTGCCTAAAAGAGTCAGCGCCCCTGTCCAAACCGTTGTCCCTTTCCACTAAGCTTGCAACATCATCTTACGCTGAAGGGAGCGCCCCGCATGACTGTTCGATTGATTGCCATCCTCTTCCTGCTGTCCTTGAGCGTTGCATCCGCCCACGCCGGCAATGCCTGGAGCAGTGTCCGCTATCCACTGCCCGGTCCGCCGCAGGTGATCGGTTCCTACGCCGCCGGCTGCATTGCCGGGGCGGTCCCATTGCCATTGGTGGGGGAGGGCTATCAGGTCATGCGCGTCAGCCGCAATCGCTATTACGGGCATCCCGAACTGATCCGCTTCGTGGAACGGCTGGGTCAGCAGGCGGCTTATCAGGGCAGCCGGCTGTTGATCGGCGATCTGGGGCAACCACGCGGCGGGCCGGCACCCACCGGTCATCGCAGCCACCAAAGCGGTCTGGATGTCGATGTGTGGTTCCTGCAACAGCCGCGCAACCGGGTATTGTCCCGAGTGGAGACCGAGCAGATTGACATGCCGTCGATGGTGCGTATGACGGAGGGGACGCTCAATCAGACTCGCTGGTCGCCGCGCTATCGGGATGTGTTGAAACAGGCGGCGCTGTCGCCTGAAGTAGATCGGATTTTCGTCAACGCCATTATCAAGCAGGCGTTGTGTAACAGTGAAATCGACCGGCGCTGGCTGAACAAGGTGCGTCCATGGTGGGGTCATGACGCCCATTTTCATGTCCGGCTGGCCTGTCCACCCGATTCTGGCCAATGCCAGCCGCAGAAACCATTCCCGCCCGGCGATGGGTGCGGTCCTGATGTAGCCAACTGGGTGCGGGACATCGTGCAGGCGGCGCGTTCGCCCAGGCCCTATCGGAAACCGGAACCGCCCTCAGCGGATCGATTGCCGGCAGCCTGCAACTTTGTTCTGGAGAGTCCCACCGCGCAACGGTGAGATCATCAATATGCAACGCCTTGACCCGCTCTACGCCTTCCTGACCGGCTTCAACCTGATCGAGGCCAGCGCCGGAACCGGCAAGACTTATACGATTACTGCGCTCTATCTCCGGCTGGTGGTCGAGGCGCAGATTCCGGTTAACCGGATTCTGGTGGTCACCTACACGAACGCCGCCACCAAGGAGCTGCGCGACCGCATCCGCAGCCGGCTGGCGCAAATCCGCCACGCTTTTCTCGACGGTCGCGCCGACCCGGGGGATGAGTTGGGCGTCCGGTTGCTGGATTTGACGCCGGATCGGGAACGCGCCATTCGCCGGTTAAGCAACGCCCTGCGCGGGTTCGATGAAGCGGCCATTTTCACCATCCACGGTTTCTGCAAGCGGGTGCTGGGTGACAATGCCTTTGAAAGCGGCCTGTCCTTTGATACGGAGTTGCTGGCGGATACCGGCGAACTGCTGCAGGAAATCGTTGAGGACTTCTGGCGGCGGGAGTTCTATCCCGGCTCGCCCATCGTGGTGCAATACTTCCTCGATCAGCACGCCAGCCCGGATACCTTGCTCCGGCAGATCGAACCCCATCTCGGCAAACCGTATCTGCACATCGTCACACCTGATAGCGACGCCGATGGCCCGGCGCTGGAACAGGCGTTTAACGCAGCGTTCCAGCAGGCCCGCGATCTCTGGCGGCAGGATCGTCCGGCGATTGAGGAGTTGCTGCTGACTTCGCCGGCGCTGAACCGGCAGAAATATAACCCCAAATCCATTCCCGGCTGGCTGGAGGCGATGGAGGTTTATCTCAGTGCTGACCCGCCGCGTCTGGCGAAATTTGATAAGTTTGCCCAATTTACGACGACCAAGCTGCGCGCATCGCTCAAAAAGGGTCAGTCGGTCCCGCACCATGCCTTTTTCGACGCCTGCGAGACGCTGAACGCCGCCTGCGATGCGCTGGCCAACTATTGCCGCTATCAGATTCCGGTCAAGCTGCTGGCCTATTGCAATGCCGAACTGGCGGCGCGCAAGCGGCGGGAACAGGTCCAGTCCTACGATGACTTGCTGCTCGACCTGCACGCCGCCCTGCAACATCCCCGGCGCGGTCCGGCGCTGATCAAGACCTTGCATGAACGCTACGCCGCCGCACTGATTGATGAATTCCAGGACACCGACCCGGTGCAATATGAGATTTTCCAGCGCATCTATGCCGGAACCGGCCAGCCGGTGTTTCTGGTGGGCGATCCCAAGCAGGCCATTTACAGCTTTCGCGGCGCGGATATCTTCGCTTACTTGACCGCCCGCCGCGATACGCCCCGGCAACACACGCTCGATGTCAACTGGCGATCCGATCCGCGCTTGCTGACCGCGCTGAACGCCCTCTTCGGCGCGGTCAAGGATCAGCCGTTTCTGTTCGACGGCATTCCCTTTCATAACGCTATTCCGGCCCCCAACAAGCTGCGTGAGCCGTTGCTCATTCAGGGGCATGCGGAACCGCCGTTACAGCTCTGGTTGCTGGAACCAGAGGGTTCGGGGCCGATCAACAAGGGCGTCGCCAGTGAACGGGCCGCTCAGGCGACCGCTGCGGAAATCGCCCGATTATTGAATCTCGGCGCACGGGATCAGGCGCAGCTTGGTCAGCGGCCACTGGCCGGCGGCGACATCGCCGTGCTGGTGCGCAGTCATTGGCAGGGACGGCTGATGCGTCGGCATTTGCTGCGGCTGAATGTGCCGAGCGTTCAACAGGCCGATGACAGCGTGTTCATCACGGATGAAGCCCGGCAACTGGAATGGCTGCTGGCGGCGGTGGCGGAACCAGGCCATGAAGGACGGGTAAGGACGGCGTTGGCGTCCGATCTCTTTGGGCTGGCCGGCGAGGAACTGCATCGCTTGCGGGAGGAGGAGCAAGCCTGGGCGCGCTGGCTGGAGAAGTTCCAGGATTACCGGCTGTTGTGGCAGGAGCATGGTTTTATGCGCTTTTTCCGCACCTGGCTGATTCAGCAAGGCGTGCCGCAACGCTTGCTCTCTTTCCGCGATGGCGACCGGCGCTTGACCAATCTGCTGCATCTGGCGGAACTGGCGCACATTGCCAGCCGGGCGCATCCCGGCATGGCGGGTCTGCTCAAATGGCTCGGCGATTGCCGTCGCCTGCCGGGCAACAAGGATGAAGAACAGCAACTGCGTCTGGAAAGCGACGAAAATCTGGTGCGTATCGTCACCGTCCACAAAAGCAAAGGGCTGGAATATGAAATCGTGTTCTGCCCGTTTCTGTGGGATGGTCGATTGCGGGCGGGGGAGAATGGCGATGCGCTGCTGTATCACGATCCCGGCGATCCCCGCCGTTCGATCCTCGCAATTGGCGCCAGTGAGGAGGAACCCGCTGTGCAACTGGCGCGCCGCGAGGAAATGGCGGAAAGTCTGCGACTGTTCTACGTCGCGCTGACCCGCGCCAAACAGCGCTGTTATCTGGTGTGGGGCAAAATTAAGGAAGCCGATACCGCGCCTGCTGCCTGGCTGCTGCATCATCCATCGGCAGTCGGCCCCGCGCAGGATCCGTTGGCGGTGACGCAGCAGCGTTTTAACGAGATTACTCCCGCCGCTTTTCGGAGCGATCTGCAGGCGGTTTTTGCGGTGGCGGGCGATGCCGTCGCCATCACGCCGATGCCCCTGGAAGCGGGAAGCCGTTATCAACCGCCGGCGATGACTGAACCGGAGTTACGAGCGCGGCATTTTTCCCGATCACTGGCCGAATTTTGGCGGGTAGGCAGTTTTACCTCATTGACTTCGGGTCTGCCGGTGGAAACGCCCGATTACGATATGACCACAGCCGCGCCGCCGACCGTGGACATCGCGCCGGCCGGTCTGAACGTGTTTACTTTTCCCCGTGGCGCACGGGCCGGGACCTGTTTACATGCGATTTTCGAGCGACTGGATTTCAGCCGCAGCGACCGGATGTTGCTGGAAGATCGGGTCCGGCGCACGTTGACCGGCCACGGGCTGGATGCCGAGGTCTGGACGCCGACCGTAGCCGATTGGGTGGAGCGGGTGCTGGCGACGCCGCTGGACACAAGCGGGTTGCGGCTGGGTACGGTGACGCTGGATCGGCGGATCAATGAGCTGGAGTTCTACTATCCAGTCGCCCAGTTGCGCCAGGAGACGTTGCGCCGGCTGTTGGAACGGCATGGCTACGCAACGGGTCCGTTCCGGGAGATGATCGACCGGCTGGAATTCGGTCCCTTGCGCGGTTACATGAAGGGCTTTATCGATCTGGTGTTTGAAGCGGACGGGTGCTTTTACCTGGTCGATTACAAATCCAACTGGCTGGGGCCGGAACCGGCGGCCTATCGACCGGAGCGACTGGCCGAGGCGATGGCCCGCGAGGCGTATGTGCTGCAATATCTGATCTATACCGTGGCGCTGCATCGCTATTTACGCCTGCGAGTGGTGGATTACGCCTATGAGCGGCATTTCGGTGGGGTGTTTTACCTGTTCCTGCGCGGCGTGGACCCGACGCTCGGTGCAGATTGCGGCATCTTTCATGACCGACCCGCGCCAGAATTAGTGACGGCGCTGGATGAGTTGATGGCGGGGCAATGACTGAAAACAGGCTGACTCACGATCTCCTGCCGATGCTGTATCAACAGGGGGCATTGAACGATCTGAATGTGCATTTCGCCCGGTTTATGGAACGACTGGCGGGTGGCGAGTCATCGGCATTGGCGCTGGCGGCGGCGCTGGCCAGTCACGCCACCGGCCAGGGCGACATCTGCGTCAATCTGCGCCAGTGGGCGCGGCGCTGGCAGGCGATGACTGAACAGGGGGTAGAACCGCCGGCGTTCACGCTGCCGCCGATGAATGACTGGCTCGATGCGGTGCGCGCCAGTCCGGTGGTAGGCCAGCCCGGTGAACGCCAGCCGTTGATCATCGACCGCCGGGGCCGGCTGTATCTCTACCGCTACTGGCAGTATGAGCAACGGTTGGCTCATGATCTGCGGCGGCGGGCAGGGGAAACGTCAACTGGGGTTAACGAGACGCAATTGCGCGCTGATCTCAACCGGCTGTTTCCCCGTCACCCGGCGTTGAATGGACCGGATTGGCAGAAGGTGGCAGCGGCGGTGGCGGCGCTCAAGCGGGTCTGTGTGATTTCCGGCGGCCCCGGCACCGGCAAGACCAGCACCGTATTGAAAGTGCTGGCGCTGCTGGCCGGACAATCCGAGCGGCCACTGCGTATTGCGCTGGCAGCCCCCACCGGCAAAGCGGCGGCGCGCATGCAGGAGTCGATTCGCGCCGCCAAGCCGGGCCTGGAGTTAACGCCGGAACAAGCGGCGCAAATTCCCGAAGAGGCGTCTACCCTGCACCGCCTGCTCGGTAGCCGTCCGAATTCCGTGTATTTCCGCTATAACGCCGACAATCCCCTGCCGCTGGATGTACTGGTAGTGGATGAGGTGTCGATGGTCGGACTGGCGCTGCTGGCCAAGACGGTGGAGGCATTGTTGCCAACGACGCGGTTGATTCTGCTGGGCGACAAGGATCAACTGGCTTCGGTGGACGCCGGGGCGGTGCTGGGTGATTTATGTACCGGAGCCGGGCGATTCTCCCCGGAATTTCAAACGAGGCTGGCGATGTTGACCGGCGAGAGGTTGCCGCGCGGCAAGGAGTCGCCCTCGCCACTGGTGGACGCCATTGTGCTGTTGCGGCACAGCTACCGCTTCGGGGCGGACAGCGGGATTGGCGCGTTGGCGCAGGCGGTGAACCGGGGGCGGTCGGCGGATGCAGCAGCGCTGCTGGAAGGGCGCACGGATATTGCCTGGCACACTCTGGCTGATGCGGAAGCCTTGCCGGAACAGTTGGCGGAACCGGTGGCGACAGGATTTACGCCCTATCTGGAGGCAGTGCAGGCGGGAGCCGAGCCGGCCACGGTATTCGAACAATTCAACCGCTTTCGGGTTCTGGTCGCGCTGCGCCAGGGACCTTTCGGGGTGGAGGCGCTGAATCCGCTTTGCGAGGAGATTCTGCGTCAGCGGGGGCTGATTGACAGCCATCAGACCTGGTACGCCGGGCGGCCGATCATGGTCATCTGTAATGATTACAATCTGCGGTTGTTCAACGGCGATATTGGCATCACTCTGGCGGACCCGGAAGAACCGGGACGGATGAGGGTGTTTTTTCTGGGCAATGATGGCGCGTTGCGGAGTTTTGCACCGGCGCGGCTGCCGGAGCATGAGACGGTGTACGCGATGACCGTGCACAAGAGTCAGGGTTCGGAGTTTGAGCGGGTGCTGGTCGTCACGCCGAATGAAACGTCGCCGGTCTTGAGCCGGGAGCTGCTCTATACGGCGCTGACCCGGGCCAAGCAGCAGGCGGTGTTTTACGGAGTTCCAGAGGTTTTTGAAGCGGCGGTCGAAAGGCGCTTGCGGCGCTCGTCGGGGTTGCGGGATCGGTTATGGGTGGAACAACGGGCCGGGCGGCGCTAACCGTTCGATCCGGGGTGAAATGCTTTTTCGGCGCTATAGTTAAAGAGCTTCAGCAGTGTTTGGAACGGGGTCGGCGCGACCTGAAGGCGGCTCTGAACTCCCGTATTGTGAAAATGTGCTCCTGTCAATTTCTGGAGTTTATTTCATGAATAATAAAATGTTAGCGAATATTGGCTGGGTATTGGTTGCCGTGTTGGGCGCATTCGCCCTGGCGGCGGTCGCACTGAACCGAGGCGAAACCGTCAACGCGGTTTGGCTGGTGACCGCGTCGCTGTGCGTTTACTTCATCGGTTACCGCTTCTATAGCAAATTCATTGCCGAGCGGGTGTTGCAACTGGACGATGGGCGAATGACGCCGGCAGTGCAGCGCAACGATGGTCTGGATTACGTCCCGACCAACAAATGGGTGCTGTACGGTCACCATTTCGCGGCCATTGCCGGCGCAGGGCCGCTGGTCGGGCCGGTGCTGGCGGCGCAGATGGGCTATCTGCCCGGCACGATCTGGATTCTGGCCGGGGTGATTGTAGCCGGCGCCGTGCAGGATTTTATGGTGCTGTTCTGTTCGATGCGCCGCGATGGCCGTTCGCTGGGCGAGATGATCAAGATGGAAATGGGGCCAGTGGCTGGCGGCATCGCTCTGGTCGGGGCGCTGGCCATCATGATCATCATTCTGGCGGCGCTGGGTCTGGTGGTGGTCAAGGCGCTCGGCGAGAGTCCGTGGGGCACGTTCACCGTCGCCATTACCATCCCGCTGGCGATGGTCATGGGGGTGTACATGCGCCATATCCGCCCCGGCAAGATCGGCGAGGCTTCCGCGTTTGGCGTGATTGTGCTGCTGCTGGCGATTGGATACGGCCAGCACGTTGCGGAAAGCGCGGTTCTTGGCCCGCTGTTCACCTATTCAGCGCCACAACTGGCTTGGGCGATCATTATCTACGGCGCGGTCGCATCGATGCTGCCGGTGTGGTTGTTGCTGGCTCCGCGTGATTATCTGTCCACTTTCCTGAAAATCGGCGTGGTGACGGCGTTGGCGATTGGCATCTATATCGTCGCCCCGGATCTCAAGATGCCAGCGACGACCCGGTTTATCGACGGCAGTGGTCCGGTGTTCTCCGGCCCGCTGTTCCCGTTCCTGTTCATCACGATTGCTTGCGGCGCGGTGTCCGGTTTTCATGCGCTGATTTCTTCCGGCACGACTCCGAAACTGATCGAACGCGAATCACACGCCCGCTTCATTGGCTACGGGGGCATGTTGACCGAATCCTTCGTCGCGATCATGGCGCTGACCGCCGCCTGCATCCTTGATCCAGGCATTTATTTCGCCATGAACAGCCCGGCGGCGATCATCGGGAATACGCCGGAGAAGGCCTCTCAGGTCATCAGTCAATGGGGTTGGGCGATCACCCCGGAGATGATTACCCAGACCGCTAAAGACATCGGCGAGCACACCATTTTGAACCGGGCGGGCGGCGCGCCGACCCTGGCGGTGGGCATGGCGCAGATTATGTCGGCGGCGATTGGCGGTCAGGCCCTGCAAGCGTTCTGGTATCACTTCGCCATTTTGTTTGAGGCGCTGTTCATCCTGACTGCCGTGGACGCTGGCACCCGCGCCGGGCGTTTCATGATTCAGGATTTGCTGGGCAATATCTACGCGCCGCTGGGCCGCACCAACTCCCTGGGTGCCAACGTGCTCGCCACCGTGCTGTGCGTGGCCATGTGGGGCTATTTCGTCTACCAAGGCACGGTCGATCCGCTCGGCGGGGTTAACACCATCTGGCCGCTGTTTGGTATCGGCAACCAGATGCTGGCCGGCATTGCCTTGCTGCTTTGCACCACGGTGCTGATCAAGATGAAGCGCGAGCGCTATATCTGGGTGACGATGATTCCAACCGCCTGGCTGCTGGTTTGCACGCTGACCGCCGGCTGGCAGAAGATTTTCTCGCCGCTGCCGGTGGGCTTCTTCGCCATCGCCCAGAAGTACAGTGATGCGGCGGTGGCGGGAACGGTGCTGGCCCCGGCCAAGACGATTGCGGAAATGGAGCGGGTGGCGTTCAACAATTACCTGTGCGGTACGATCACCGCGATGTTTGTGGCGCTGGTGGTGGCGATGGGCTTCTTCGCCATCCGCATGTCGTTGCAGGCGATCAGGAACCCGAATCCTACGGTGAAGGAAAGCGCTTATCAGGCGGCGCAGCCAGGAGTCGATTATGCCGTTGCCCACTGATCCGACGACCGTTCTGGTCATGGTTGAGTGCGGCAGACCGGTCAAGCGAGTCCTGACCTTCGCGGAGCGTCTGGCGTATGTGCGCCATGCCGTCAAACGCATTATCGGCGCGCCGGATTACGAACTCTATCTGGCGCGGCATCAGCAGATTCATCCCGAAGTTCCGCCGATGACCGAGAAGGAGTTTTTCCTGTTTGCCATTGAACGGCGCTACTCGAAAGCCGGTCCGCGCTGTTGCTGATTCCATCCTTGTCATTTGCCTGGCTCTCACGCTCCGGCGTGGGGGCCAGGTAACTCCAATCTGTCGGCAATGGACGGCTCAGGCCGCCCGGCTTAGTTCTTCCCGCACGACCCGGCGTACTACATCTTCAATAGGATGAGTGGTCTGATGAATGTGTTCGCGCAAGGCATTATTGATTAACTTGAGATAATCGCCACCGCCGGCGCGATTAACCTGGTCACGAAACCATTCGAGTACCTCATTATCAATGGGTAGCATGATAGTCGTCATTCCAGATTCTGGTGTAATAATAGGGCCACGTTGGGCGCTGCTGAAATCATACTGTTTTTCCATAGTTCAACCCTCATATTGTTTGCGTTCATGTGGTTCAGCCTTACGAGCCGAGATGATGCGAATAGTTTGAGGCTCCCGATAGGTATAGACCACGACTAGCAACCGATCTAATGCGTCTCGACCCAAGGTTACAAATCGCTGTTCATCGTGGTCAGAGTCTTCTCTAGTTAATGCAAAATGATCGGAAAAGACGGCTACGGCATCTGCTAACTCGATTCGATGGCGGCGTAAATTGATCTGTCTTTTATAATCGTCCCATTCAAAATTCATAGAGATTGGTTCGCCTTCTACTAAATGACCAAAGGATAATCAAAAGACTCACCAATAGCGGATAGCCGGGCATCAACTTGTTGTTCGGCTTGAGCCTTCAATAACTTTCGGGCGACATCGCGAGCAATTTCCAAGGTTTCCTGCAACGTGCGACCTTGGGCGACTAGTCCTTTAATTTCATCGCAAGTCGCTCGGTAAACACCTTCCGGCAAACGCTCAATATGTATTTTGACAATTTTTCCATACCTCATCCTCAAAAGTGGCACTTCAGTTAGCACAGTAACCATCACTGCAATCCTGATAATTCTCATCCAGCATAGGACGCATAAAAATCAATGCAACAATGCGCCGTGCTATCCAGGTCAACTCCAGTGCTTCATCGGCGGATAAGGGCCTTCCCAGCAGTTTCAGTTCCCGATAGGACAGCCATTTTTTAATCACCTGATAGCCACCCAGCGTGAATTCCCAGACCGGGCGCGGGATGTTTTTCCAGTAACAGGCAGCGTTCAGATAAACATCGAGCGTTTCTTCACTGAATCCGGGCTGTTCCTCCGCCGTTAATGGGCGGCTGACCGTTTTCCCTTGTCCAGGCATCGTGACGCCGCCCTTGCCAGCATGACCCCAACCAGCGGTAATTTTTAAATGTTCCGGGGTGAGCGGTGCGTTATCTAAAATCGTGAGCAGCGCAATCTTGGCGAGTTCCGGGCGGGGTTTGCCTTGCGTCACGCCGGGCAATGGCGTTTCCACATCGAGCAGGGTGGCGATGTGTTGGCCCAATGTGGCGGACGCCAGCAATAATTCCCGCGTAGCGGGCAATGGAATGCGCGGCCAGTCCTGTTTCAAGGCTCCGGCATTGTCCGTGCGATAGGCGGGGGCGTGCAGAATGGCGACGATGTGATAAAAAAGGGCAGGAGTATCTGCGTCGAGATGGGCGAGATAATCGGCAGCGGCTGGGCTGAGATTGGGTTGATAATCGTTTTTATTGGAGAAGGGTTTGAGATAAACAGGAAAAAGATTTGCGCCTCTTTCGATCAAGTGTCCTGCGCCGAGTTGTCGAATGACTACGGGTGGGTCGAAATCACGCCTTACCTTTTGTGCGGAAGCGATCCATAAATTATCTCCAAAAACTTGGGGAACATATTCACTACGTTTTTCATCAAGTAATTTTGTTTCCGGTTCCCAATAAAGCCAGCGAATGTCAAAAGGTCGGTAGGCATAACGTACAATATTTTTCGGTAGAAATCCTCGATTTTGGAGCGTCTTGCGCGTTTGATGATAATTAAAGCGCGCTGTATTTTTCATTAAACACGGTGTGATTGTTCGTATATCATCATCTTTGATGTTTGGATCAAAATAGTGGCGCATCCGTTTTTCCAGCACCACACGGTTAATATCAACCAGAGCATCATCACGACTAGTCTTAACGCCAGGGAAAGAGGCGGGCAACAATTCCGGCAGGCGTGGCCAAGCGAGATAATGCGCCTGCACCTGCATGGGCGTGAAAGGCAAACCCAATTCCAGAGACGGTTGCAATAACCCATAATCCGCTTCCGGCGACGATTCGAGACTGGCTAAAAGCGCCTCACGCTTGCCCTTGCCCCACCAGTGGCGGAAATAGAGTGAAGCGTCAGGATGTTGGGCTAGTTTTCGCACCATCAACGCAATCGCGGTTCCGACTTGAATCCCTTCCGCATTAAAATCAGTGGAGAATACGCTGGGATCGGGCAAACCTTCCGGGGTCAGTTTGCCAGTTTTATATTTGTCGCCATTCAGGCAATCAATCCAAATCCGGTCAAATTTCTCCAGATAGCGTTCGCGCATTCCGGTAAATGACAGACCATCCAGCCAGGAATAATTGGAGATGAAGCAGACCACGCCGCGCCCGCTGTGTTC
>CAZDVY010000078.1:0-3971 GCA_964508935.1 uncultured Candidatus Competibacteraceae bacterium
GCGACGACATGGGAGAAGCGAATCAGAATCGGTTCTGCCGCAATCGCGGTCAGGGTGAACGAGAAAAACAGGGCAAGACCGAGCAGGGATCGTATTTTCATGGCGCATGATCTCATTGGATGAATAAATTGGACTTTAGCGTCGTTTTAAACAGGTAGTGGGCCAGGTTATTAATCGTTCACTGATTTTTTAAGCCGGTTTTCCTTGCGACCAGGATGAGGGATTCCCACTCCAGGGACGAACCCCGAACTCCAATAATCTCTACTACATTGAATCCGTAACTTTCCAGTAGAGTAGTCAGGCATTTTTTCGACCAGCGCTGAATGTAACCTCCATCCCAAGGTATAAAATAGGGCGGCGTCAACCAATCGCTCATGGTGAGTAACAGGTTTTTCAGGTAGCCACCATAAGGGATAGACAGGATGAAGATGCCACCGTATTGGACTTTCATTGCAGCAAGTTTAATCAGGACTGATGGCATGAAAGAAGGCTCGCCAAGTTCGATACTGACCGCCATGTCGAAAGGCGCATCTTTGACTGGGCTGGAGTCGATCAATCGTCGAGAAGGGCGGTTGACAGGCGTCGATGGAATTTGGTGTGTGGCAGCATTTTCTTCAAGGTCCAGACCGACCGCGCTATAGCCCGCGTCATATAAGTCATGACACAGTAATTGGGCGCTGTACCCAATCCCCAGGATACGCATAGCCCCATAGCGAGCGCGGATATCCATGATTACGGAGCGGATTCGTGGATTTACATTGGCAGCCTCTCCGGTTTTATATTGATAAAAAAAACCGGGTTCAACAGGCGGATTAATGGTCATGTGATCTACCTCCGCAAGCCTAAAAACGAGAACAGGCGTATCAGCGTATTTCTACGTTTCATGTATCATTCATTGAGTTTATTCACGCATTTTTCCCAGATTTTGTATGTGAGGTACTTCACATCTCGCCGATTTTTTTGAGGATGGGCGACCTCCGGAAATTCAGGAGCGGATCAGGCTGAATTCGCCAGCCGTTTCAAGACGGCGGGTTGCAGGAGGGTGATATAGCCCTGTTCGATGGTCAGCAGCCCTTCGGTTCGCCAAATACGCAGTTGCTTGTTGACGCTTTCACGACTGGCGGCGATGCGGTTGCCGATCTCCTGTTGAGAGAGCTTGCAGGCGATGCGGATGCCTGCCGGCTGCACAATGCCCTGGACCTCGGCCAGTTTGATGAGCAATCGGGCCAGGCGGGTCGGCAGGTTTTCAAACGCCTGCTGTTCGGTCAACACGCTCAACGTGCGTATTCGTCGGCACAAAAGCGCCATGACCCGGATGGCGACGCGGGGGTGGCGCTCCAGAAACGCGATAAAATCCTGACGTATCAGCGTAAATAGCACACATTTACCCACCGCTGTGGCGTCGGCGCTGCGCGGCTGACCGTCCAGCAAAGCGATCTCGCCGAAAAATTCCCCCGGCTGGATCATCGAGAAAATCAATTCTCTGCCTTCTTCCGACAGAATGCTGATTCTGACCTGCCCTTGTAGCACCAGCATCATGCTGTTGCCGGGATCGCCTCGTCGGAAAATGAGCTGACCGTCGTTAAACCGGCGCTCTACGCCGAGAGCCAGGAGCTGATCGCGTTCCGCCGCGCTGATCTGGTCGAGCAGCTCGTGCTGGATGAGCGTGCGGTATTGATCGGAGAGCGGCATCGGTCAGCCTATTGGGTGGCGATGGTTTCTGAACTGATTCGATCCGGTATAGCGGCGGCTGACAACCCGACCTGTTCCAGCAGGGCCGCCCGCTGTTCGTGTAAGGAATGGTTCAGTGGATTTGCCGCAATCTGTTCGGACAGCGCCGCCAGGGCGTCGTACCAGAAGCCCTCCTGAGCGTAAAGAAACGGCTGTTCCTGCTGACTGGTATGGTTGAGTTGGGCGGTCAGCGCCGGGGATGGTGGAACCCGCTTGATCGTGCCGCTGGCGAGAATGTCACTGGCGCGCTGATGGGGATCGGTCACGACAGCGACAGCCCATTGATATTCCACATCGGGCTTGAGGAGATAAGGAAGGCGCAGGGCGTGTATGCCGGGCTGGGCAACGGGTACTTTCAACTCGACCAGCGGTTTGATGGAGTGGTCATCGTTCAGGGTGAATTCCAGCGGTACGGTCAAACCTTGAGACGAGTACCAGTACAGCGTCGGTTGGGCGCGGGTGGTCAGGCCGGTGCTTTCGGGAGCCAATACACTCAGCACCAGGTCGTTATCGGGGCCGCTCCGGCTGGCGCCGCCGACTCGAGTCACCGGAGCGCCACGCAAGGGTGGTCGGTAAATAGGCGTTCGCTGGGCGGTCAACGAAGGTTTCGCGGCGTCCGCAGTGGACTGGGCCTGCCCAAGGCCGGGCATTGCCACGAGCGGGAGCGTCAGAGATAAGCCGATTAGCAGGGATAGGCGGAACATGTTCATGTTGAGGAGTCTCTTGCAAGGGTTTTACTGGTCGCCAAAGCTCGCTGTAAGGGTTACGGGTGCAGCGGCGTGGGCCGGCGACGCGAGCGGAGCGGTGGAACCGGTCAAGACGGGGGATGCGGGAGAGCAATCTGCTACATGAGTGGCGGCGGGTTGGTCGGGATCGGGTGGCCATCCTCCCCGACCCCGCACGGTGAGACGACTGCGGCTGTCCGGGTCGCCGGCCCCGCAGCGGTGGCTCAGTTGGGCTGCGACATCAAGGTAGTTGTCCGGCAAAGTGGTCAGGTTACTGCTGAGGTCAATATTCGGAGTGTTGATCGCTACTGTTCCATCGTTGCCGACCACTTGCGAGGAGGCGTTGAGTACGTCGCTGATGTTGGCGGCATCGTGCAGGAGTACATCGGCGTTGACGGTAATCCGTCCGCCTTTACCCTGCGTGGCTCGGGCGGTAATTTTGCTGCCGTTCAAAGCAACAAGGTTAGTGCTGTTAATCGTAACAGTACCACTGTCACTGAATTCATTACCGGCTACGGAAGAACTGATTTCAGCATTGTTGAGCAGCTTAAGGTGATCAGCGTTGACAGTGATGTTACCGCCGGACGTATAGTCGGCTCGGGCGCCAATACCAATGTGACCGCTACTGTCACCACCGCCGACGGCATCGATCAACAGGTTCCGGGTCGTGAGCGTGATGTTGCCGGCATTGCCGACCGAGCAATCGCCGCAGCTATTACTGAAAACGCCTGAAAAAAAATGGATGTCGGAGGGCGCATCGTACCCCTCGCCGATAATGGTGATTGATTGGTTGGCGGTTATATTGATGTCGCCGCCATGCCCCAGGCCCCAAGTGCTGGAAGAAATCTGACCGCCTCCGGTCAAGGACAAATGGCCGGTAGTGACAGTGATATCGCCGGCGTTCATGGAACCTCCCCCGTAGGCGTCCGCGAACAGGCCCGATTGGGGACCCTTCACCGTTACAGATTCGCTAGCGTTGATCGTAATGTCGCCGCTTCGCCCTTCACCGTCACTCCAGGTAAAGGTGTTAATACTGCCGCCGCTGGTCAAGGTCAGGCGAGCCGTCGAAATCTGGATATCGCCGGCATAGCGCGCGGCGGCCGTCGACAGGCCAAGGATGTCCACGTTGCCGACGAACCCAGGGTTAATCGCATCGATGTTGATGGATTCGGCAGCGGTGATGTAGAGATTGCCGCTGCGGCTGTTTTCCTGGGCGACGGAGGTAATGGCGCCGCCATGGGTCAAGCTCAGGCGGGTCGTGGCGAGCGTGATATTGCCGGCCTGGCTGGAGTCCGCCAGCGCATCGGCGATGATGCCTGAGGGTCGGAGTCTTTCAGCCTCTGCATCAAAATAAGCGCCGTCGATGGTGGCGTCATCGCGGGCGGCAATGTGTATGTCGCCGCCACGCCCTGCGCCGGAGGTGTTGGCTGTGATGCGAGCGCCCCCGGTCAACGCGAGACGATCCACAGCAATGTGGATGCCGCGTCCATCCTGATCGCCCGTCGTGTTCGCCTG
>CAZDVY010000078.1:4071-12681 GCA_964508935.1 uncultured Candidatus Competibacteraceae bacterium
GCGGGCGCATCGCCGAGAAAACCAAACGCAGCGACTGGCGCAACGGTTAAGAGACTATTAGCCGGAGTACGCACGTCGAATCGTCTATCGTCGCTGAATTGCAGATAATCCGCCGTGCTGGCGTGGAACGCGCCGTTCACATCCAGCCGGGCGTTCTCCCCGAATAACATTCCGGCGGGATTCAACAAATACAGATTGGCCCCCGGAATAGTGGAGCGGATCGTCCCGTCGATGAACGACATCTGGCCGCCGGTGACTCGGCCAATAATGTTGCTGACGGAATTGGGGCCGCTGAAGGTGGCGGATTCACTGGTGTGAATCGAAAACTGGCCGAAGCTGTGGAACAGGTTGCCGCCGCGTTGCTGACCGAGGTCGGGAGTGATCTGATAATTCGGCCCGGACAGCGCCCCGGCCCGACCCAGCGTACCGTCCAGCGTAACCTGCGCCTGGGCTGCACCGGCTAACAATGCGCTGGCGACGATCAACCGCTTTCGATACTGCATGATATTTCTCCCCTATTACAACCAGTTGCCAATCAACAGAAACGGCGCCCAATAACCTGGATGCTGATAGCGGCGATCCGCCAATAGCCACAACTGCGCTTGTTGCAACGCCTGGGCCTTGGATAAATCCGGCTTTTGCAATTGCCGGTAGAACTCCGCTACCAGCAGGGAGGAAGCTTGATCATTGATGAACCACAGCGTCGCCAGCGCGCTGCGAGCGCCCGCCTTGACCGCAACACCCGCCAGGCCCAGCGCGGCGCGATCATCACCAGCGGCAGTCTGGCAAGCGCTCAAGGTCAGCAATTCCACCGGCTGAGCGCGGTATTGACCGAGCGCCATGAACCGCTCCAGCCGATCCAGCGTCAGCTTGTCGTCAAAGGTCAGCAGAAAGGTGTTGCGCGCATCACTGGCGAATTGGCCGTGTGACGCGATATGAACGACGGAGTAAGGCGTTTGCTTCAGTTCCCGTTGAACATTCGCCAGCCGGAACGCCTCGTTCTCCAGCACTTTGCCGCCGTAAGCCGCATGAATGGCATCCAGCTCCCCCTGTACATGTTCAAGAGCCGGGAAACCCTGCACCGCCTGGGTCAAGCCATTGAGCAAGAGCTGAGTCCGGTGACGCTGGATTGGACGCAGATCGGTCAGCGTCAGCCCCGGCGTCATGGCAATGGCGTAACGGCCGATGAGAAACCCCTGACCGTCGTGCAAGGCCGCCAGCGGAATCGTGCGCAGGGGATCATCCGGCACAATCACCAGCGTCTCGATCTGCTGGGCGTCCAGGTCACTTTGCAACGGTCGGATCAGCCAACTGTACAACTGCTGCGCCAATGGCAGATATTCGCGGCTGGTGCGCTTTTCCAGGTAACGCCGGAACTCACGGACAGCATGGGTAAAAGCATCGCGGTCTACTGATACGGTGACTTGCTGGAGACCGCGTGAGCTACTCAGCAACAGTTCCAGCCGGTCCGGCAGTAAAATCGGATACAGCACTGCCAGGTGTGCGGAGGGCTGATCCAGGGCGACCGTGCGCGATTGCAAGAGGGTCACGCATTCATCCCGGAAATAATCCCGGACCTCTGCTGTTTTCAGCGCCTCCATTGTGTCGCGAGCCGCTCGTAAATCGGCTTCGCGGGCCGCAGCAGTCGGCTGACGGGCAGCGCGTTGCAACAACAGATCGGCCAGTTCGGTAAAGGCATCGCCCACGCTGGCCCGGAAGGAATCCGCATGACCGGTTTGCCCCGGAGTAAAGTCCGGACGAATGGCCTGTAAATGATCGACCGCCTGCTGATAGGCTAGGATTGCGCCATCCGGGTCGCTTTGCTGCTTGAGCAAGCGCCCGATCGACCATTGCCAGCGATAGAGCAGTTCTGGGGCGTCAGCCTGCTGGGCGGCGAACACCGCTTGCCGGTACAACGCCAGCGCCTCGGCGGAGCGGCTCGCATCCTGTTGTTGCGCCTGGTAACCGAGGGCGTAAGACAGGCTGCGTTGATCATTCAGCGACCGCGCCAGAGCAGCGGCGGCAGTGAAATCCTGAGTAGCCTGGGCGCGCTGCGCTGCGCTGGGCAGACGGTGGCGCAGTTGGCCAAGGGTCAGCAGATGAAAGGCTTTTTCGCGGCTGTCCGGCAACGTCTCCACTTGTCGGGCAGCTTCGGTCAACCGGGTTTCGGCGGTGCGTGAATCACCGGCCTTCACAGCCAGACGTGCAATATTGATCCGTACCGTGGCGACCAGGGCGGGTGCTGGCACTTGCCGGGCCAGGTGCAGGCTGTCTTCATAAGCAGCGCGGGCAGCCGGCGCATTGCCCTGATCGGCGTACAGGTTGCCCAGATGATTGAGGCTGGCGGCGGCGATTTGGAGCGCATTCGCTTGCCGGGCCAGCGCAATGCTCCGCTCCAGTTCCCGACGGGCTTCGTCCTTCTCGCCGGTCAGCCACAGCGCCTGACCCAATGCGCCGAGTACGGCAGCATGGCGGGTTGGGTCAGCGAGCGATTCGGCCAGGGGTTGCGCCTTGCGCAGCACAGCTAAAGCGTTGCGCTGCTGGCCCAGCGCCTGATAGGCGCCAGCCTGTTCCAGCAGGGCATTTATTTGTAGGGTCGAGTCGCTGGTTTGCGCCGCCGTCGTCACTGATGAGGCAGCAGCGGGATCGGGTGAAGCCGCTATCGAAACCGGCGGTGAGAATGTCAGCAGTATAGCCAGACTAATGGCAACCTCACGGGGTAGGCGTTCAAGAGCGTGATGGATCATGTCCTGGCCTCCAGAATGCGCTCGTGCTTTCAGTATGCTGCCTGCACGAAGAAACTGACTCGCGAACTCAACCATCCTTCATCGCCGACATTAACCTCCCGGAAGGGATAGCCCCAGTACACTGCCGCCTGAATCTTGGCGCTGGGGTCCCAGCGAACGCCGACCCCGGCGCTGTAAATGGCGTTGGGCGTCAGGTCGAATTCCCCCTTGTTTTTGGCGTAGCCATAATCGGCAAACGCCGCCAACTGCACCTGCCCCTCTTCAGGCCCACGACTGACCCCGGCTAGCGGCAGGTAGTACACCGGCGCCCGGAATTCCAGAGAAGTCATGAAACAGCGATCCCGCACCAGGGTATTTTCCGGGTATCCCCGCACGGTATTCATGCCGCCCAGCGCACACTTCTCCATCGGTAGCAGGGGATCATCCGTTAATTGCAGGTTGGTCTTGAAAATGACCTGATAATCCCGCTCCCCGAACCGCCGCGCCCATTGAAACTGCCCCAGCCAAGCCACGAAGCGACCATCCGGTTCAAAGTCATGCACGGTCGCTCCGGCAAGGTCCAGACCAAAACTGAAGGTGGAGCGGGCAGCGATCACCTGGTTCAGTCGCCGATCCAGCCATTCCTGAACCAGCCGCGCCACTGCCAAAGTGGCCTCGCCGTAGTCCTCTCCGGGCGCGAACGAGAAGGGGATACCCAACAGATAAGATTCGCTATGCCGCCGCTCCAGACTCATCCCCAGCGCCAGGGTCTGCTGCGGCGTTCGGTAGAACGGATGGGTCAGGGCGATGCCATAGGTTTGCAGTTGGCTGGTGATATCCAGCGTATCGAAACGATCCTCGATCACCGAAGTCTCGTTCTCCTCAGCCCACACTTGCACAGTGGTGTCGCGGGCGTTCAGGGGTCGGGCGTAAAACACCCGCCAGTCATCTGTGCTGCTTTCCAGACTGTGGCCATAGCTCAACCCCAGCGTATCGCCGACGCCGCTCAGGTTGCGGTCCAGACCGTAGAAGTAAGCCCGGGTCGCGCCAACGCTGGGAGGATTGTTGTTGGCCACCGCCAGACCGATCTCATAGGGACGCGCTTCCCGCACTCCCAGCCGCAACACACTCTGCCCCGGTTGAACGCCGGGCGCCAGTTCCGCCTGAAGCTGCTCGATCAGCGGGCTTTGCTGCAGAAGCTGCAAGCGTTCCTGAAGGTCCTGGACGTTCAAGGGTGCTTCGGTCTCCGGCTGAAGGCGGTTCTGAAAATAGGCAGCGCGCAAATGAGCGTTGCCAGTCACCTCAACTTCAACCAGACGCCCCTCAATGATCTGAATCTCCACCACCCCGTCGGTCACCGGCTGGTCAGGTATGATCGCACCGGAGTTCAAGTAACCCTGTTTGATGTAGTGCAAGGTCAATTGACGGCGCGCCTCCTGCAACTCCTCGGCGGTGATGGCGCGGCCCGTATACGGCGCGGTCACCGCCGCCAGTTCCTCGTCGGGAAATACCGTGTTGCCCGTGAATGTGAACTGACGCACCGCAACGCGCCCGTACATGGACAGTGGCGCATCAGAGGAGGCGGCGGGAAGGTCCGTCAAGGTATGCAGGGCCGGGTCAGCATAATCCGGCGCTGGCAACCGCCGTCCGCTTGGCCGCTGATCTCCAAAATCGGCTTCCTGAGTGAGCGCTGTGAGTGGGAACAGCGTAATGAGGGCCAGTGTGGCGCCCTGTAATAGCCGGTGGAAGGATGGATAGGCTCGGCGATGCGTCGTGAGAATATATCCCGGCGACAGGCCAATAGCCTGATTCCCCTGACAGGCTTGTTTTAAGAAAGTAGTTAAGTACATAGGCTTTCATTTATTTTCATAGCTTTTGTTGATTATAAGAATTAAAAATGGATAATACAAAAAAACTTTAACAAGCTGATTAACTTAGCGAGTGCTATGTCGATTAAACAATAAAGTTTTTAAATAAAGGAGTTCTGTTGACTATAAAGACCACATATTATTTTTAGAAAACCATATTTATGTAAATTTATAAATACAATCTGATGACTTTAGGGATATGGCAGGAGTACAGGCGCTCCTCCCAAACAGAGAGCCAGATAACTAACTGTTTTAAATAAAAAATTTTATAAAATTTCATGAATCTGCGTCATCAACTGCAGGGACGGAAACGAGTTTCAGCCGGGTGGGCGGATGGGTTCACGCCCCTTGTCTGTCTGTTGTTGGGTCATCTCGTGTTCGCAGTCCTCCTTGGCTTGACCCAAACCGGCGCTCTGCAAGCACTGGAATTGTGGGTCTACGATCAGGTCTTGCGCGGGCAAGCACTGACGCCGCCCGATGAGCGGATCGCATTGATCGCCGAAACGGAGGCTGATATCCAGCGCTGGGGCTATCCCCTGCCCGATGGCGTACTGGCGGAAATACTGGAGCGTCTGATGCAGGGGCGGCCACGGGTCATCGGCGTGGATAAATACCGTGATCTTCCTGTACCGCCCGGACACGAACGACTCGACCAGACGATCCGCAGTCATCCAGAGATTGTCTGGGTAATGAAATTTGGCAATGCCACCACCCGTGAACCGGCGATTGCCCCGCCGCCGCTCCTGGCGCATTCCAGTCGAACCGGATTTAGCGACGTTCCTCTCGACAAAGAAGGTGTGGTCCGACGGGGTCTGCTATTTCTCGACGATGGCGAACAGGTCGCCACTGCCTTCGCGTTGATCGTCGCCCTGCGTTATTTGCAAGCGGAAGGCATCCGTCTTCAGCCGGACCCGGAAAATCCCGACCATCTGCGCTTGGGCGCAACCACCATTCCGCCATTGGCGGCGGATGAAGGCGGATACGTTGACGCCGACACTGCGGGTTACCAATACCTGTTGGACTATCGGGGCCGGTTGAGCGCCCGGCAGATTTACACGTTGACTGAAGTACTGGAAGGGCGGACGCCGGCGACGCAATTCACTGACAAAATCGTTCTGCTGGGCGGCATGGCGGTCAGTCTGCGCGATGATTTTCAAATCCCGGTTCAGCATGTTCTGGCGGATACGCCTTCGCCATCACCCGGAGACGAGCGCCCGGGGCGGATTGCCGGAGTTGCGCTCCACGCCCTGCAAATCAACCAGTTGTTGCGGCTGGCGCTGGCGGGCGATGCGCCGATGCGCGGTCTGTCAAACCGCATCGAGACCATCTGGCTTTGGCTGTGGTCCATGACCGGCGTCGGACTGGCGTCATGCCGGTTACACTTCCGGTGGCTGTTGGTGTTGATGGTCAGTGCGCTCGCTGCCCAAGGAGGGATAGGGCTATGGGCCTGGTCTCAGCAAGTTTGGCTACCGTTAGCTACCCCGGCGCTGGGACTCACCCTAGCTGCCGCCTTCACCGGGGGTTACCGGTCGGTGCATGACTACGTCGAAAAACGGTTATTAATGAATCTGCTGGTTCGCCATGTTGCGCCGGAGGTGGCCGATGCCCTTTGGCGAGAGCGCGAGCGACTGGTGACGGGCGGGCGGCTGATTCCGCAACGCTTGACCGCTACCGTGCTGTTTGCTGACATTCAGGGATTTACCACGATTGCCGAGACGTTGGAACCGGCGCGGCTGATGGATTGGCTGAATGTCTATATGGAAGAAATGACGCAGGTGGTCATGATGCAGGGTGGGGTGATCAAGCAATATGTCGGTGATCAGATCATGGCGCTCTTTGGGGCACCGGTTCCGCGTCAGACCGAAGCGGAGATCGCCAGCGATGCGATACAGGCGGTGCAGTGCGCGCTGCTCATGAGTGAACGACTACAGCGCTTGAACACCGCCTGGGCCGGACAGCGCCTGCCGACCATCACCATGCGTATCGGTCTATGCACGGGACCACTGGTCGCCGGCAGTTTGGGCGGCCGCCAACGCATCGAATACGCAGTGGTGGGCGATACCGTCAATATTGCTTCGCGGCTGGAAAGCTTCGACAAGGAGGCCCATTTTATCGCTGGCAGTGCGTGTCGCATCCTCATCGGCGAATCGACCTTTCGCCATGCAGGCCATCAATTTCAGGTGACCGAAATTGGACGAGTCAAGTTCAAGGGCAAGCAACAGGAAACCACGGTCTATCGCGTGGAGAGCGACCTCCCCACTCCTTGAAGCGGCTCTTGCTCACACCAGATTGTGCATCCGCTGTAGGTGCGTATAAGCCAGGCTCGACACTTCCCGGATCACATCGCCCCGCGCATTTTTCCAGGCGCCGTAGTTACCCGCTGGACGAGCCTTTTCGATAATGCCGACAAAAGTGTAAGGATAGCGGCGACCATCGCGCCCCTGGGCGATCAGAATACCCATGTCGCCGCACAACCGGGCCGTCGTGCCCGTCTTGTCGATGACCCAGGTCTGCCGCGCGACGCCATAAGCACCGGAGTAGACCCGGTCGCGGTTGGGCAGATTCATCAGCCGCTTCAGTTCAGCGGAATAGGGGAGCTGATCGTACCAGAGAGCGTGCAGGAATCGGTGATAGTCGAGAGCAGAGGCTTTGTTACGATAAGTGCGGCCGCCGCCGGGGATGCGCTCGACGATCCGGGTGTGGCGGAAAATGCCCGGATGATTCCGTTTGAGGGTGCGCTCCGCTTCGGCGGGTCCGGAATGAGGGCTGGTCCGGTTCAATAGTTCGATAAAATAGTTGGTGGCGCGGTTGTCGCTGCGCTGGATCATCGCCTCCATCCGCTCACGATGAAAAGGCGTGTAGTAAAGCTTCCCCTCATAAACTTTGTGGAAGAAGGCCAGGGCAATGAAGGGCTTGACCATACTGGCGCTCTGATAGGGGCGGTTGGCGTTGATCGCCGTCAGATACTGCTGGGTGGTGAAGTCATAGACCAGCCAGGCGGTTTGCTCATTGGCGGCAACGCGACCAGTCTGACGCAGGTATTTGATGTAGTTCTCAATGTCTGTTGTGAGTACGCTCACTCTGGGGGCGGGGCGCACGGTTCGGAAGTCCCTTAACAGAGAATTATCCGGCATGTAGTTATAGTTGCGCTGCGCTGCTTCACTCAGCGACGGGATCAATCCGCATGCGGTGGCCGCGAGCAGCGTTCCTATTCCGACGAGGAACGCACGTTTGGACGGATCGGGCGGCGAGCAGGACTCCGTATGGGGAACATCCAGATGGAAAGACGGGGTGGATGTCATGAGGCGACCTCCAGTGCAGGAGAGTAGGGGTTGGGCATGCAGACGGGCAACTGTGTCGGAAATTATCGTCTTATGAATCAAAACTCAAGCAGAATCGGGAGTATTCCGAGAAGCGACTTTTCTCCCGGAGTCATGGGATCAGGAAAAACCCCAAGTTTATTCAAAGAAATTCCTTATTTTACTCCCTGACGCCAAGTCTTAAGATATGGTCGCCGGACACTTAGGGAATAACCCTCTAATTTGTAAAAATAAATAATGCGCCGATCCGGCCCAGCGCGGGGAGGGGCGGCAACGCCACTAACCACCGAAGCGAGGAATTGAACGAATGAAAAGCGAAATCGCCCGGCCGGTGAAGGCCAGACGGTATGGTAATGAGGGATTGATGCCTGTCGATAAGTACGGTTGTCCGTATCGCGGAGCCGCCTCGTGCGTGAGCGCGAGCGGCGGCAGTTACTGTGGCGGCTATGGGGGTGATGTACCCATTAAAGGAACACAGATTCACTCAGTCCGCTGTCTGGAAGAGAACAACGCTGATTTTATGCTGTATCGCTGGTTGAAGACGCCGCGCCGTTTGGCTTATCCCGTGTTAAACCGTTAACCATCTCCTGACTTTCGCATCAGTGGGTCGGGCTTTAATCTGATGGCCTGATACCCGACCCACCCTACCCTCCCTCGGGCTCGACCTGAACCCGAACCTTCTGATCGTTCTGCCAT
>CAZDVY010000079.1:0-12615 GCA_964508935.1 uncultured Candidatus Competibacteraceae bacterium
TCCGCAATCTCCGCCTCAATCGCCGCCAGTTCATCCAGCAATTCCCGTGGATCGCGGTGTTCAACCTGACTTTTGGCCAGTGGCCGATAGCGCCCGGCGGACAGGTTGAAATCGTTGGCGCGCAGGGTCGCCACGTCGGCAAACCACCATTTGGCTGTCCAATCCGCTTGCGCCCTCACCCCCGGCCCCTCTCCCACAGGGAGAGGGGAGTGAACTTGTTGCCATTCCGCCCATCGCGCCGCACGGGTCTGGTAGGTAGCGATCAAGCCCGGCAAATCATCCGCCTCGACCGGCGTATCGTGATTGGCGTCGAGCTTGTAGCCGTCGTGGTCGGCGTGCAGGAACAGCACTCGCTCAGTGTTACCGGTTTTGCTGAACAGCAGCACCGAGGTCTTGACCCCGGAATAAGGCTGAAACACCCCGCCCGGCAGCGACAGCACCGCCTCGACCCGGTGATTCTCGATCAGTTGCCGGCGCAGTTCCTTGTGCGCGCCGGTGGAACCGAACAACACGCCTTCGGGCACGATGACGCCGCAGCGCCCGCCCGGCCGCAAATTGTCCATCATGTACTTAAGGAACAGGATTTCGGTGGCGGTCGTGCCGCCCACCTTCACATCCTCGACGATGCGATCCTTGTCCACCCGCCCGGAAAACGGCGGATTGGCGAGAATGACGTGGAAGCCTTCGACCGGCAGCCCCAGCTCGCTTTTCCGCGCCGCGTCCAGCGTGGTGGTCAGCGCGTTGCGGTGGAGGATGCGCACGTCCGGCAGGCCGCGCAGTGTCAGGTTCATCGTCGCCAGCCGCACCATCTTGGCATCCACGTCATTGCCAAAGAACGTGCCGGTTTGCAGCAGATTCCACTTGCCGGCGGAAAGCCCGTCGCCGTGCCCGCGTTGGACTGTCTTCCCGTCCAATTCCACCGCCTCGATCCCGTACACGCTGGAATTGGCCAGCTTGAGATGATCGAAAGCGGCCACCAGAAACCCAGCAGTGCCAGCGGCCGGGTCATACACAGTCTCGCCGATCTGCGGGTCCACCATCCTGACAATGGCGCGGATGATATGGCGCGGCGTGCGGAACTGGCCCAATTCGCCGGCTTGGCGAATTTGCTTGAGGACGTATTCAAACAAATCGCCCTTGCTGTCGGCATCGGCGGCGTCCAACCGCAACTGATCAACCTTCTCTATGGTTTGAGTCAACACCGCCGGTTCATCAATCACCAGCCGTGCGCCATCCATAAAGTTCACTGCCCCGCGTTCGGCGACCTCGGTGTAAAAGGGAAACACCTCATCGCGCACGAACCGCGCCAGATTCTCGCCGGACAGCGCCCGCGCCCACCGTGACCAGCGGAAACACTCGCGGGGAATCGCATCACCAAGGCCGAATGTGGGCGTGTTCAACGGATTACGCAACGTCCATTCACTAGCGTAAATGCTCGCAACCGGTTTCTTCTGCAACCGGGCGCGCGCCTGGGTCTGTTGATCCAGGCCCTCGGCCAAATAGAAGAAGAACAGGAACGCCAGTTGTTCAGCATTGGAAACCGGATCGGGATAACCACCGCCATAGAGATAATCACGAATCTGGTCGATTTTCTGACGGAGTTCAGGAGTCAGGGGCATGGCGTTTCGTTAGTGAGGTTGGGAATAGACCGCCCGATTCAGGTCGGCCACGATTTGCGCCAGCGCTTGGTCGCCGCCGAACAGTTCAGCGGCCTTGCGCCGCCCGCCGCGCAGGCTGAACGGCGGAAATTCCAGATGATCGAGCGTGAAGTCGTCAAACAGGTCGGCATTCTGGCGAATCTGTGACTCGACCCAATGCAGCCAGCGTTCTTGTTCCGGCGCCAATTCCCGTTCCAGCAACCAACCCTCGAAGCGCGCGCCCAGTTCGGCGGCCTTGGCGTTATCAGGATCAGGAAAGATCACGTTACCCTGTTCGTCATAGGTGATCCAGGCTCGGCTGGCGGGGTCAATCCAGTCGTCAGCGTCAACAGTCACCAGCCGGCGCGGTTGATAGGGCTTGTGGCGCGGCGTGTCCTTGATCACCCCGCCCTCGGCGGCGGTCTCGTCATCCTGATGAAAGTCGGTCACGCCGACAAAATCGAAGATCGTGAAGCTGGGCTTGCCCGGCGCTTTACGAGTCCCGCGCCCGCGCATCTGGCGATAGAGGATGACGGATTGGGTGAAACGGGCAAACACCAGATTGACCACTTCCGGGCAGTCGAAACCGGTATCCAGCATGTTGACCGACACCAGCACCTGGGGAAACTTATCCTTCTTAAAGCGGCGAATCCGGGTCACGCCGTCCACCGTGTCCTCCTGGCCCTGCCCGGACACCACGTAATCGGCATAGCGCACCTCGGGCGACGGCTTGAGATGGGCGAATTCATCATCGAGCAACCGCGCCAGCGTCTCCGCGTGCCGCTTGGTGACCGCAAATATGATAGTCTTGCCGATCAGCGGCTTGCGGCGGATACCCTTGGCGTCGTGATAACCCTGCTCCATCACCTGCCGAAATTCGCGGACGATGGCGCGGTTGCGTTCGGGGATGGTGAATTTGCGTTCCAGGGCGCTGGGGTCAACCGTGAGAGTGTCCTTGTCGCCGAACGCCGCTGCCAATTCCTGGCGGGTCACAGCGTCCAGTTCGTCCCAGACGATTTCATCGCGCCGAACCTCGAAACCGCCTTCGGCGGCAGTCTTGACAGTTCTGGCCTGATAAATCTGATAACCGACCAGATAACCCTCCTCGACCGCCTGCTTGAGTGTGTAGATGAAAGTCGGCCGGTCTACCTCGAAAAAACGCAGTGTATCCCGCACGAACAACTGATCCTCGTCCCCGTCGTCGTAATCCTGCCGGGCGACGCAGGGGGTAGCGGTGAGGCCGATCTGGATGCCGTCGAAATGCTCCAGCACCCGCCGCCACTTGCCGTAGATGCTGCGGTGGCACTCATCGGTGATGATCAAATCGAAGTACCCGGCGGAATAGTCGTGGTATAGATTGATCATGGATTGCAGGGTGGTGATGGTGATGCGCTTCTCGTCCTGAAAGCGGCGGCCAGCGCGCAGCACGTAGCAGGGATAATCGCGCAGGTGTTCGCAGAAAGCGTCCTCGGTCTGCAAAGCCAGCGGAATGCGATCCACCAGAAACAGCACCCGCGTCACCGCGTTGGCCTCGAACAGGCGCTTGATCAGGGCGGCGGCGGTGCGGGTTTTGCCGGCACCGGTCGCCATTTCCACCAGCAACTTGCGCCGCCCAAGCTGGAGCTCCCGGCATAAGGTATCAATGCACGCCACTTGATAATCGCGCCCGGCGATGCGGCGGTCAATCGGTTTGGTCAGCGGATCAACCCGCAACTGCCGACTGGCGGCGCGGCGTTCCAAATCGTCTTGGGCAAAAAACGTCTTGACCGGATGCGGATGCGCTTCGCGCTGCCAGTCCCAGAAGCGGATTTCCCGACCATTGGCCAGAAATACAAAAGGCACTTCGGCCAATTGGGCGTAACGCAATGCTTGGTCGGCAGCGGCGGCGGGATTGATGCTGCTGTTCTTGGCCTCGATCACCGCCAGCCCGTGACCCTGCCGGTCGCAGAGCAGATAATCGGCGCGCGTACCGTCAGATAACGTGTACTCGAACCGCACGCTATGGCCATCGGTGATTTTCCAGCCCTGATCTTTCAGCAGATCGTCAATGAGGGCGCGAGAAAAGGCTTCTTTGGGGGGCATGTCCTGCATCAATGTAGGCTGTGTGAATGTAGCTGAACTGAGATTGTTTTATTGATTATGCCCAACTTCACCCATGACTTCGGCAAAATTTTGCGGCCTGAAAAGCCTGCGCTTCCTAACGGCAGCGCAAGGTCGTGAGAACGATGAGCGGCGCGGAATTGGCGACTGAAGTTCAGAAGATCGCTTGGGGTGAGTTTTCGCTGGCTTGAGTTGCCTATGCAAAAGGAAAATAATCCCTTGTGTCTGTCCATCCATCTTGAGAAAACTCAATGAATAACCCCAAAGCCTTTCAAGACTACTACCCCGAAGAACTCAGTCATTGCTACGGTTGTGGCCGGCTCAATGAGCATGGCTATCAACTGAAAAGTGCTTGGGATGGCGATGAATCCGTCGCGTCTTTCACACCCCACCCCTACCACATCGCTATCCCTGGCTACGTCTATGGCGGCCTGATCGCCTCGCTCATTGACTGCCATGGTACCGGTACGGCTGCTGCTGCCGCCTATCGGGCTGCCGGGCGCGCCATGGATACCTTGCCACCGCTGCGATTTGTCACTGCTGCGCTCCAGGTGGAATATCTGCGCCCTACACCGCTGGGCGTACCGCTGGAAATCCGGGGTAAGGTTCAGGAAATCAAGGGCCGCAAGGTCGTGGTCAGTGCAACCGTGACCGCCAACGGTGAAGTCTGCGCACGCGGTCAGGTGGTGGCGGTGCAGATGCCAGAAACGATGATGCCCGCTGTGACCTGAGTGCTGATCTTTTTTATCGACACTCTTGATGTTTTAAATAACTGTATTAAAATCCCTCCCTGAACCCGGTCGGAACCTGGCCGATCATCACTTGTGGAGGGAGCATCCATGAGTCAGGCCAACTATCCGGGCTGCGTATTGCAAGCCGTTCAGGTCAAGGGATGTTTACTAAGGTCTACTGGGCGCAATCACCATCGCCCAGACTTACCAAAACGCTGAACCGGTGAATATCGAAGCGGCTTTCACCTTTCCTGTCCCCGCTGAAGCCGTATTGCTCGGTGTGGAAATTCGCATCAACGACCGGCAGTTGCAGGGCCGGGTGTTGCCCAAGCGCCCTACGCAAATGCGGTCAGCGACGGGGATAGCGCCATCCTCGTGCAAGAGGCCGGGCGGGGACTTTATGCAGTCAATATCGGCAACCAGGTTTCGGCAGCGTTGGCCAGGGTAATCAAACCCTTGGTCAAAACCTGGTGCACGACAGGGCGAGCAATGATGAGCGAGCAACCGGAACCCACTTTCGGGATTGATGAGCTTTGCACTTTGAGCGGCGTCGCCCGGCGCACCGTGCGGTTCTACACACAGAAAGGGTTGCTGGACCCGCCGGAAGGCGAGCGGCGCGGTGCGTACTACACCCGCCGCCATCTGGAACAACTGCTGCTGATTCGCAAGTGGCAGGCGGCGGGCGTGTCCCTGGAGCGCATCAGCCGCCTGTTGCAGGGCGATGAAGCGGGATTGCCGCTGCCGGAGCCGGGAACCATCGAGGTGTGGAGCCGGGTTACGCTATGTCCGGGACTGGAAGTGCACCTGGAGCCGGGTCGGCTGGGTCTGACGCCGGAGCAGGTGCGGGCGTTGTTAAATCGGCTGGCGGCGGTCATTGCCGCATGAGTTCGTTAGTATGCGGACTCTAATTTTGTTTGCTAGTTTGCCAGTCATCAATCGATCATGAACATTGCACCGAGGACCCGCTGATGAAACCTGACCTGTTTGAAAATCAACTGACCGGCGAAGTCCGGGATTTCGCTCGCCAAGTCTGGCTGGCCGGGCTGGGCGCATTCGCCAGAGCACAGGAAGAGGGCGGCAAGGTTTTCGATACCCTGGTTCAGGAAGGCCAGGCGGTGGATGCGCAGATGAAAAAGACCGCCAGTGAAAAGACGGAACAGATGAAAGAGGGCATTGAAGCCGTCAAGGACAAGGTTGACGAAATCCGTGGTCAGGCCGCCGACGGCTGGAGCAAGCTGGAAGAAGTGTTCCAGACACGGGTGGCGCGCGCCCTCAACCGTCTGGGCGTCCCGACCCGCGATGATATTCAGCAATTGCTCCAGCAGGTGGAGTTGCTCACGCAGAATATTCAGGAATTAAGCCAGGCGACGGAGATTGAAGCCAAGGTGCGCAAGGCGCGCCCCGCCAAAAACACCACCGAATCCGCCACCTCGTCTGCCGCTTGACCTGCTGATTCCAAATTGACCGTTCGTCAGTCGCAAGGTAACGTACACGTTTACCTTCAACGGGCGAACGGGCATGACAGCCAGACAAACCCCTTTCAAGACAACGCTGACAGGACTCATTGGCCAAGTAGGGCGCGGTTCACCCAACGAGCGGATGAACCATCGTGGTTGCTGAACTCATCAAAACATACCAGGCCCGTGTGGAGCTGGCGCTTGATCAGTGCCTGCCCGCCGGCGATCTCCATCCCAGCGATCTGCATCAGGCGATGCGCTACACCGTGCTGGGCGGCGGCAAGCGCGTCCGCCCTGTGTTGGTTTATCTGGCTGGCCAGGCGGTCGGCGCTCTGCCTGAAATGCTGGACGGCCCCGCCTGCGCGGTGGAGTTCATCCACGCCTATTCGCTCATTCACGATGACCTGCCGGCCATGGATGACGACGAACTCCGCCACGGCCAACCGACCTGTCATAAAGCCTTTGGCGAGGCGCTGGCGATCCTGGCCGGCGACGCTCTGCAAGCGCTGGCGTTCCAAACCCTCGGCCAGGACACCGCCATGACGCCCGACCCGGACCTGCGTCTGCGAATGATAGGAATATTGGCGCAGGCCGCCGGTTCACGCGGTATGGTCGGCGGTCAGGCGATTGACTTGGCGGCTACCGGGCGAGAACTGAGCCTGGCCGAACTGGAAAACATGCATATCCACAAGACCGGGGCGCTGATCCGCGCCAGCGTTCTATTGGGAGCGCTCAGCCAGCCTGCAATTAATCCGGCGCTGCTGGAACGGCTGGATCGCTACGCCAAATGCATCGGTCTGGCCTTCCAGATCCGCGATGACATTCTCGATGTAGTGGCCGATACGGCGACCCTGGGCAAACCCCAAGGCTCCGATCGGGTTTTGAACAAACCCACCTATCCAGCCTTGCTGGGTCTGGAAGGCGCCCGTGAACACGCCCAACTGCTTCATCAAAACGCACTGGCCAATCTGGACGCTTTCGGCAATGAAGCCGACCCCCTGCGCTGGATCGCTGCCTACATCGTCGAACGCCCCTCTTGAAAGTTGGCGCGCCGCTACCGATTGACCCGGCAGCTTGATCAACCTTGTCGCGCCGCGAATGGACACGGACTTTTAACCATGACCACTGGATCTTCCTTTCCCTTGTTGGAACAGATCGACGCGCCGCCGGATTTGCGCCGGCTGCCGGAAACGCGCTTGCCGGTGCTGGCGCAGGAGTTGCGCGAGTTCCTTATTCAGACGGTGGCCCGCACCGGTGGGCATTTCGCCGCCAATCTGGGCACGGTGGAGCTGACGATTGCTCTCCATTACGTCTTCAATACGCCTGAAGATCGATTGATCTGGGATGTGGGCCATCAAACCTACCCGCATAAAATTTTGACCGGCCGCCGTACCCGCATGGACACCCTGCGGTGCAAGGGCGGCATCGCCGGTTTCCCCAAGCGCTGCGAAAGTCCCTATGACACATTCGGTGTAGGCCATTCCAGCACGTCGTTGAGCGCCGCACTGGGCATGGCGATTGCCGCTGAACGGACCGGCAGCGACCGCCAGATCGTCGCCGTTATCGGCGATGGCGCGATGACGGCCGGCATGGCGTTCGAAGCGCTCAATCACGTCGGTCATCTGAAGAGCAATTTGCTGGTGGTGTTGAACGACAATGAAATGTCGATTTCACCCAATGTCGGCGCTTTATCGACGCATTTAACCCAGTTGCTTTCCAGTCGACTGTTTTCCACGGTGCGCGAGGGCGGCAAGAAGGTGTTGAGTCATGTCCCGCCAGTACTGGAGGTCGCCCGTCGCGCTGAAGAGCATGTCAAGGGTCTCCTCGTGCCGGAAGGAACGCTGTTTGAGGAACTGGGCTTTCATTATTTCGGCCCGGTGGACGGCCACGATCTGCCGACATTAGTCTCGACGCTACGCAATTTGCGGGCGCTGGACGGACCGCGTTTGTTGCATGTCGTGACCCGCAAGGGTAAAGGTTACAAACTAGCCGAGGATGAGCCGGTGGGCTATCACGGGGTCGGAACCTTCGATCCCGTCTGTGGACTGAAACCGGTGCAGTCGGGCGGTGGACCCACTTACACCCAGCTATTCGGCGAATGGCTGTGCGATATGGCCGAGCAGGATGAGCGGCTGATCGGCATTACCCCCGCCATGCGCGAAGGCTCCGGACTGGTGAAATTTTCCGAGCGCTTCCCGGAGCGCTATTTTGATGTCGCTATCGCCGAACAGCACGCGGTTACGCTGGCGGCCGGGCTAGCCTGCGACGGCCTCAAGCCGGTGGTGGCGATCTATTCGACTTTCCTGCAACGCGCCTACGACCAACTGATTCACGATGTCGCCCTGCAAAATTTGCCGGTACTGTTCGCCATTGACCGCGCTGGCTTGGTCGGGCCGGATGGGCCGACCCACGCCGGCAGTTTCGACTTCAGCTATCTGCGTTGCATTCCCCATCTGGTGGTTATGGCCCCGGCGGATGAGAATGAGTGCCGGCAGATGCTCTACACCGGCTTTCAGTTGAACCAGCCAGCGGCGGTGCGCTATCCGCGCGGCAAGGGGCCGGGCGTGAAGGTCGAACAAGAAATGCGGGCGTTGCCGGTGGGCCAGGGCGAAATTCGTCGACGTGGTCAGAATATAGCGTTGCTGGCGTTTGGTGCGATGGTCGCAGTTGCCGAAGCCGTGGCGGAACAGATGGATGCAACTGTGGTCAATATGCGCTTCATCAAACCGCTGGATGAGGCGCTGATTGTCCACATGGCTTCCGGGCATCGCGGCCTGGCGACCCTGGAAGAAAATGTGGTGGCCGGCGGTGCGGGCAGCGCGGTCAGTGAATGTCTGACGCGGCGCGGCATCGTGCTTCCGATGTTGCATCTTGGTTTGCCGGATCGCTTCGTCGAACAGGGCGAGCGGGCTGAACTGCTGGCGGAATGCGGCCTGGATGTGGAAGGCGTATTTCAGCAATTGGTGGAGTGGAAGAAACGAATGGACAGTGAATAGAGGTCAGTGGTCGCTCAATGCCGGACCACGAATTTCTGAGTTTAACCATCGGGAATTAACTGCCCGATTCATCATCCAAACGGGTAGTGAACCGCTGCCAACCCGCCCTGCTGCTAACGGGCGCCTTGTTGAGAGGATTGCATGAAGCCCTTGATCATGAGTTCCGCGGCTATGTCCACGGTGATCCCGATTCCTGATGTGCAGAACAGTATCGACACCCGCCGCCTGGCGATTAACAAGGTCGGCATCAAGGACATCCGCCATCCCGTCCGCGTCCGCGACCGCAGCGGCGGCGAACAACACACCATCGCCACCTTCAATATGTATGTGAACCTGCCCCACAACTTCAAGGGCACGCACATGTCGCGGTTCGTGGAAATTCTGAACGTGCCCGGGCGCGAAATTTCAGTCGATTCCTTCAAGGACATGCTGGCGGAAATGACCGAGCGCCTGGAGGCGGAAGCCGGACATATCGAAATGACCTTTATCTATTTCGTCAACAAGGCCGCGCCGGTTTCTGGGGTACAGAGCCTGATGGATTATGAGGTGACGTTCATTGGTGAGATTCGTCATGGGCAGCCGGCGATGAATCTCAAGGTGGTGGTTCCCGTCACCAGCCTGTGTCCGTGTTCGAAAAAGATTTCCAAATACGGGGCGCATAACCAGCGTTCCCATGTGACCATCAATGCAAGGATCAATGGCTTTATCTGGATTGAAGATCTTATCGACCTGGCGGAAAAGGAAGCATCCTGTGAGCTGTACGGATTGCTGAAACGTCCAGATGAGAAATACGTGACCGAGCGGGCTTACGAGAATCCGAAGTTTGTTGAAGACATGGTGCGCGATATCGCTGCTCAACTGAATCAGGACGAACGGATTGTAGCGTATGCCGTGGAGTCAGAGAATTTTGAGTCCATTCATAATCACTCCGCCTACGCCATGATTGAACACGATAAGGAAGTAGAGTCGGTCGAGTTTGCTTGAACTCCAATGCTCCGGCCACCTGCGATTGATGCGCCGCATTGTCCCCAGTCGCTGGTTGCCGCTCACCGGTCCCAATGGCCGCCTCGAGCTGCTGATCTACTTCGGCGCGGCCCTGCTGGAAGCCAGTGACGGGCTGGAAACGGTTTACGAAACGTTGCTGGAGATGGAAGGGGCGATTTTGGAAGGCGTCCAGTTCGCCCTGGTCAAGACCGGGATCGACCAAGGCGCGTTCATTGAATCGCGCTTTATCGAGACCCTCACTGACGAGGATCGCCTGCCGCACTACAAGCTGTTCGCCATGCGCTGGCAGGTGGAGGGGTAACGCCGTCCTTGGCGCGGGGCGGGGTCAAGCGGTCAGGCGGTCGGTGGGTTGGAGGGGCATGGTTGAATTTTCCGGGGGGTTAGCGTATAAAAAGACTCAAGCCGCACGACGCTTAGGGCGTTTGGCTCGGGGACTCGGCAACGAGGGACATCGAGCAGTGCGGCGGTTCTACTTGGGGCGTTTGAACATGGTGTAAACGACGACGCTCGCACGACGCACTTCATAAACGACCGTGTACCGGTAAGCGCCCACCTCCTCAATAACCTCCAATCGCCAAGCGCCATTTTTGGATTTTTGCGGTGTTCCCGGTTTGATATTCTGACTTTGATTCAGAATCACTGCGGCCAGCGCCAAGTCATCTTCAGTAATCGGCTCTTGTCCACGCTGGCGCTCGGAAGGCGATCCGTGATGCAGCAGCGTATGCCGCGTGTAATCGTGATCAAGCGCTACCTGCTTGCCTTGAATGGGTATTCCTAAAACATCCACTTGTGCGGCAATCGCCGCATCAACATAGCCTACCGCAAGCGGAGGCTGCTTATCTCTTGGCGCATCAATACACCCCTTGGTGAAATTCCTGGTTGCCGCTTCAATCTCTTTTTGAGTGCCCATGCTCGATATTGTACGGAGATTCGTTGCCACCTCCCCCACCCGTTTCCACTGATACAGCGGGTCTTCCCCCTCGTTATAAATCGTCTCCGGCGTTTCCTGGTTCTCCAGAATGCGCCGCCGTTTCTCAAAGCTCCCCGTGACTTGCGCGGCTTCCTTGGTCGGCAAGGTTTGTAAAAAGGCCCGCTCGGCTTTAGGGTTGAACTTGGGTTTCGGGTTGATCAGGTCAATCCGGGGCGAAAGCAGGCAATAGCAGTGCGGATGAAAAGGCGGCTTGGGCGCGTCGGCCTTGGGGTAGACGCCCGGCCTCAGATCGTATAGATCGACCTTGGCGTGGTAATCGCAAACGTCCGTCTTGGGATGTTTCACGGACAGCCGAAGCTGCACATACGCAATCCGCGCATCGCTCATCAGCTCCCGCGCCTGCTGGTCGGTATAGGCCCGATGCAATTCCGTGCGGGCTATGGTCTTCGATGATCTGCCGGGCGGTCGCTGAAACGTGCTGGGCGTTCTGGTAAAGCCGCTGACTCAGCTTGACCCCGCCCACCGGTCAGTCCCGAATCGCCCGCTGTCCCAGGCTGGACTCCAGCACCGCTGACAGGCGTTCCTGCAACCCGGCGACGGTATCGGCGTTGAATTCTTTCAGCGCCTGGGCTATCGCGTCACGCGGGCTTTCCCCCTGGCGGATCAATTCGAGCAACTGGCGGAACGCAGCATCGACGGCCCGCTGGATGGCGGTATCCGATTGCGCCAAGGTCGATTGATAGCGATCGTAGGTGATCACAGCACCGCCACCTGCATGTAAACTGGAGCATCTGCGGAATGTGGCTAATCCGCTGAAAATCCTAATGACGTCGCTACAAAATCGCAACAGCTACTCGCTCTCCCCCCTGTGGAAACATCTTTCAATCCCGCTCCTGCTTCGCCGCCAAAAGCGCTTGCGCCAGCCGTTGCGGCTGATCGGTGCCCAGCCGCAGGCGCTTGCCCGAGGCCAGGGCGATTTCCACCGCTTCCCAGCCCGACACGTTGTACAGCCAGCCGTGTGGGGTGCAGTGGATGCCCCAGCCGTACAGCCAGGAATTGCGAACCGGACTGACGGCCACGATCTCGGCCAGCGGGATGCGCTTGCGGATCAGGCCGATGCCGAAGCGAAAAATCAGGTGCGTGGTGTCGATCTCGACGTTCAGATCGTAAAACAGCAATCCCACGATGCCCATCATGATCGGCCCGCCGAGGGTGAAGACCCGATCCCCGAGCGCCAAGCCCAAGCCCACCAGAACCAGGGCAGACGCCGCCAGTGATCCGATAACGACCGTGCCGAACTGGGTATGTTGATAACGCGGGGCGGTCCGCATGAAATGGCTCCAGGACAGTTCGATTCGCAGTTTAGCATACACGATGACCCGCCTCGTATGGTTTCACCCGCTGACCATCCTGGGTGTCGGCTCCGGTCCGTGCAACCGCCGACCACGCCGCGAAGATCTGGACCAGTTCCCGTTTCCGGGCGGCGCTTGCCGGGTATCAGGTACTGTGGCTTATCCCATGCCTGGATACGGTGGCTGGTGCGTGGCGCGATCCTGATAGCTGACGTAATCAAATTCTTCACAGCGCAGCAGATACCGCAGTGCCGCCAGGGAAACGCTCTCTTCCGATTCCACCTTCGACTCGGCTTCATCCAGGTCGATGCCCGCAGACTGGGCGCACAGCGGTGATCCCGGGTTATTGGGCCAAATTTTGCTGGGCTTAAGTGGGTTTCTGCGGTTTAGGCTGCTTGTTGGATAG
>CAZDVY010000080.1:0-12343 GCA_964508935.1 uncultured Candidatus Competibacteraceae bacterium
GAGTCCACGATGACGGATTCGACTCTTAGAAGCTGTCTAAGAACCCCTCTCCCGGCGGGAGAGGGGCAGGGGTGAGGGTCGTTTTTCAATCAGTGAGCCGAATCGATGTTGCACAACAAACACCGCTTTGCAGGGTTTTCATACCGCTGGTGGCCCGCTAAGCCGTTGAAAAAGCGCCCTCACCCCCAACCCCTCTCCCGAGGGGAGAGGGGAGTTTTTAGACAGTCTTTTACCATGTCGTCTTGGTATGCGGTAGCGCAGCCAGCCCGAGGGGAGAGGGGAGTTTTTAGACAGTCTTTTACCCTCTCAACTACTCTGAACAGCCTGCGCGTACTGTTGGCGCATGACCTTTTTATCAAGCTTGCCCACACTGGTTTTCGGAATGGCGTCAACGAATAGCACTCGGTCAGGGATACCCCATTTGGAAATGACGCCCCGCTCGGCGAAATCTTGCAGCCAGGCGCGGATCGTCGCGGCTTCCAAATCCTGCCCCGGCTTGGCGACTACCAACGCCATGGGCCGCTCGCCCCATTTCGGATCGGGGACACCGACGACCGCTGCTTCGGTAACCGCCGGATGTTTGAGAATCAAATCCTCCAATTCCAGCGAAGAAATCCACTCGCCACCGGTCTTGATCACGTCCTTCAGCCGGTCAGTAATCTTGAGATAGCCCTCGGCGTCGATTACGCCGATGTCGCCGGTGTGCAGATAGCCGCCGCGCCAAAGCTGTTCGGAATTTTGCGGATCCTTGAGATAACCCTGGGTCAACCACGGGGTGCGCACGACCACTTCCCCTTGGCTGATCCCATCGTGTGGCAGATCATTCATTTCCTCGTCCACGATCCGCAGCTCGACCATGGGAATCGGCAAGCCGGTCTTGCAGCGGATTTCCAGTTGCCGCTCCTCGTCCCAATCCAACATGTGAGGCTTGAGTTGCGCGAACGTCAGAATCGGACAGGTTTCCGACATGCCATAGGCGGCGAAAATGTCCACGCCCCGGTTGCGGGCCTGGCGAGCCAGCGCCTGCGGCAGAGCGGCACCGCCAATAATCACCTTCCAGCACGACAGGTCAGTCTCCTCCACCTTGGGGCTGGACAGCAGCATTTGCAGAATGGTCGGCACACAGTGGGAGAAAGTCACCTGCTCGCGCTGAATCAGGGTCAACAACTGTTCGGGAACATAGCGCCCCGGATAAACCTGCTTGACGCCCAGGGTGGTGGCGACGTAAGGAACCCCCCAGGCGTGGACATGGAACATCGGGGTAATCGGCATGTACACATCGCCTTGGTTGAAGCGTCCCTGACCGGTTCCGGCCAGCGCCGTGCGGGTGGCCAGGGTGTGCAAGACCAATTGCCGATGGCTGAAATACACACCCTTGGGCAGACCGGTCGTGCCCGTGGTGTAGAAAGTCGTGGCGCGAGTATCCTCGGAGAAATCCGGGAATTTATAGGCGGAATCGCCAGAGGCCAGCAAAGTCTCATACTCGGTGTTGATGTCGAGAGTGGTCGCTGGAGTCTGACCGGTGTCGTTCAGCAACACGAGCTTTTTAACCGGTTCAATACGGTCGCGGATGGTTTCCAGAACTGGCAGGAACTCGGTGTTCACCAGAATTACGTCATCCCCGGCGTGATTGATGGTGTAGAGAATCTGCTCCGGGGACAGGCGGATATTGATGGTGTGCAGCACCGCACCCATCATCGGTACGGCGAAAAAGCATTCCAGATAACGGTGACTATCCCAGTCCATCACCGCCACCGTATCGCCGGGCTTTACCCCCAATCCCGCCAAACCGCTGGCCAACCGATGGATGCGCTCGCCCATCTCCTGATAGGTCTGGCGCTTGAAGTCACTGTAAACAATCTCCTGATGCGGAAACTGGCGAATCGGATTATCGAGCAGGTTTTTGATCAACAAAGGATTGTAATAAGCGGATGGGGTGCGTTCGATAGTTGTTTCAGACATGGTTATGGCGCTCCTCGTTGTTGTCATTTTGGCAATCCGCCGAACAGCGGCGGTTGCGGGGAAACTATAGCGTTCCACTGCTCAATCGCCCTGCTGGGCGATGTACGTCTTAATGGCCGCGATATCTGCATCCATGACTTCAAAACGCTGCGGCAATGTCTCAATCGTTTCATAACCGGTGGGTCGCTCCGGGGAACGGCCCAGCGCTTCACGGATGGAGTCCTCGAATTTAACCGGCAGGGCGGTTTCCAGGCAGATCAGCGGCACACCCTCTTCCCGATATTCCCGCCCTACCTTGACGCCATCGGCGGTGTGGGTGTCGATGATGATCCCGGATTCTTCGTACACCCGGCGAATCGTGGTCATGCGGTTCTGGTGGGTGCTGGAGCCGGTGACAAAGCCCGATTTCCGCACGGCCTGAAAATACGGGGTCTTGGACAGATCAAAACAACCTTGCGTCTCCACCTGCCGCCATAATTCGCGCACCGCCGCCGGGTCGCGCCCGACTGCTTCGAAAATGAACCGCTCAAAATTGGACGCCTTGGAAATATCCATCGACGGGCTGCTGGTATGCGCCACCTGGTCGGCCGTCCGCACTCGATAAACGCCGGTGCGGAAGAATTCATCGAGAACATTATTTTCGTTGGTAGCCAGAATTAATCGGCGAATCGGCAAGCCCATGCGTTTGGCGATATAGCCGGCGCAGATGTTGCCGAAATTGCCTGACGGCACGGCAAACGAGACTGCCTGATCGTCGCGGGTGGTCACCGCCAGCCAACCCTTGAAGTAATAGACAATCTGCGCCGCCACCCGCGCCCAGTTGATTGAATTGACCGTGCCAATGGCGTAACGCGCTTTGAATTCAGCGTCGTTGCTGACCGCCTTGACCAGGTCCTGACAATCGTCGAACACTCCGCGCACCGCGATGTTGAAAATGTTGGGGTCTTGCAGCGAGAACATCTGCGCGGTCTGAAACCGGCTCATTTTCTGGTGTGGCGAGAGCATGAACACCCGGACGCCGCGCTTGCCGCGCAGGGCGTATTCCGCGCTGGAACCGGTATCGCCCGAAGTCGCGCCGAGGATGTTGAGATGCCCTCCGGTTTTCAACAAGGCGTATTCGAAGAGGTTACCCAACAGTTGCAGGGCGATGTCCTTGAACGCCAGCGTCGGGCCGTTGGACAGACCCAGAAGCCAAACTCCGTCGCTCAATGGCGTGACCGGGGTGATCGCTTCCGTGCGGAACGCATCAACCGTGTAGGTTTTGTCGATCAGCGCCCGCAAATCTTCAGCAGGCAAGTCATCGGCGAAGCGGTGCAAAATGGCGAACGCCAGTTCCGGGTAAGACAAACTGCGCCAGCGCGCCAGTTCGCCAGTGACCAGGGCAGGATACGCTTCCGGGAGGGTCAGCCCGCCATCCGGCGCCAGGCCGCCCAGCAAAATGTCGGAAAACGTGGCGGGGGCCATACCGCCCCGGGTGCTGACGTAGCGCATGATGGAGAGTCCTCGGAGATCACGGAAGGTGCAAAGGTTGCCGTGGCCTATTGTACCCATCCGTTTCCACAAGGGAGAACGCAAACCGCGAATCGAACGCCTTATCGCGCCGCCTTCGTCATCTCCGCCATGATCAACTGTGTCCACGCCCCGGAGCCGGGCAGATTTTGCCCTCCATCCGCCACCACCAGCGTTCCCGTGATGTAGGACGCCAGCGGCGAGGCTAAAAATACGCTGAGTTGACCAATGTCGTCCGGTGTGCCGAATCGGCCCAGTGGAATCATCTTTTTCAACTTGTCAGCGCTGCCTTCAGGCACCAGCCGGCGCACGCCCTCGGTGCCTTCAATCGGTCCCGGCGCGATGCTGTTGCAACGAATGCCAAATCGGCCCCATTCCAGCGCCAGATTGCGCATCATCTGGTCGATACCGGCCTTGGCCGCGCCGACATGGACCTGGAAGGCGTAGGGCATAAATGCCTGTCCTGCTGAAATAAAGAGGATGTTGCCACGGGTTTCCTTGAGTTGCGCAAACGCCGCCCGGCAGGTATGGAAGGAACCGAGCAAATCAATATCCATCACCGACCTGAAGCCATTGGGGCTGATCTGTTCCGCCGCCAGCGGGAAGTTGCCCGCCGCGCCGCAGATCAGCGTGTGCATCGGTCCCAGCGCCTCACGACACGATTGCATGGCGTTTTCCAGTGCCGCGTAGTCGCGCACATCGGCGGAATGGGTTGAAACCTGCGCGCCGAGCGCCCGCAATTCAGCAGCAGCGGCATCGAGCTTTTCCTGCGAACGACCCACGATGCCCAGATTGGCCCCTACCGCAGCGAAATTGCGGGCAATGCCCAAATTGATGCCACTGCTGCCGCCGGTGATGAAAACGGTTTTACCCTGAAACAGGTCTTTGGCAAAGTACGAGTTGATATTCATTAGTGCTTCCTTTGGAATTAGGAGGATAACTTTGATGAAGCCTAAGCAAAACCCGGTAAACGAACCTAGCACGGTTTGGCTAATATTCATTTATATCGGCTTTTTATATTCGCCACCAAGAACGCAACAATGACCAAAAATATCCTCAATGATTCTTCAATCCGGGATTTAATCATCATCGGAGCCGGCGTCAGCGGCCTGAGTGTCGCCCAGGATGCCGCCCGCGCCGGATGGAATATTTTGTTGTTGGAGCAGGACGACCGGCCCGGAGGATGCCTGCACTCGCATCGCTTCACGGGTGAACGGGAGGGATTCTGGCTGGAGCTGGGCGCACACAGCGCCTTTAACTCCTATGGCAACCTGCTGGCTCTGTTGGAATACGCGGGGGCGCTGGATCGTCTGCGGCGACGCGCCAAAATCAGTTTCCGTTTTTATGCAGATAGCGCGGTGCGCAATATTCCCTCACAGCTTTATTTCTCCGAACTGCTGCTGGCGCCATTCCGGTTGCTGGGATTGAGCAAGATCGGGCGCACTGTCGCTGACTATTTCGGCGCTATCGTCGGCCCGCGCAATTACCATGCGGTGTTCGAGCCGGCCTTCAGCGCGGTGATTTGTCAACCTGCCGGAGAATTTCCCGCCGACAGTCTGTTCAACCCCCGTCCCCGGCGCAAGGATGTCCCTCGCGGTTTCACCCTGACCGGCGGCTTGCAGACTCTCGCCGAGATTTTTGCCGAACAGCCCGGCGTCAACATCGCATTCGGCCAGACCGTACAGGAGGTACGGCGAGAGAAAGAGAATTTCATCGTTTTGACGGAGAGCGGCGAATACCGCGCCCGTTTACTGTGTCTGGCCACTCCGGTCGCAGTTGCCGCCCGTCTGCTCCAGACCGGGTTCCCGCCGTTGGCCGAACGGCTGGCGGAAATCTCAACCGCAGCGGTGGAAACGGTCGGGATTGTGGTTCCCAAGTCTGCGTTGAAACTGCCGCCGGTGGCCGGATTGATTGGCCGGAACCAGGCATTTTATTCAGTGGTATCGCGGGATGTCGTTCCCGATGATCGCTACCGGGGATTCACGTTCCATTTCCGGCCCGGCGTACTGGATACAGCCGGCCAGCAGGATTGCATCGCCCGGACCCTGAATCTGCCGCGCGAAATGCTGACAACGGCGAATATGGTGGGCAAAACTAATCAATTACCAGCCTTGCGGGTGGGACACAGTGAAAGAACCCGGGATGTAGACCGGATGCTGGCGGGAACGCGGCTAGCGTTAACCGGTAACTACTTTACCGGGATCGCGATTGAGGATTGTGTGATCCGTTCGCGCCAGGAATGGACCCGGTTGCAGCAGGAAACCGGGTGAATAGCACGGACGGGGTCGGTCATCGGCGATCAATGGCCGCCCGTCCACGATGAGATCAAAAAGCGGGAGAGAGCGTGGTAGTTTCGCCGGCGGGCGCAGACATATTTTCGCCGACGCACCAGCCTTCGTCGTTGATCAGGAACTTGAATTCGACGGCGCCTTCGATGGCCTCGTTAGTTGTCCAGACCCACACGTCGTTTTCAACATTTTTCATCAAGACGCCGGTTTCCCAATTCAGACCGGCGCTATCGCCGCGAATGTACAGATTGTTGCCATAGCCAACATCGTATTTGGCGACGACGACCGTAACCACGGAGTCGGCGCGCTTTTCAGAAGCAGGGACTTTGGATGAGGCTTTAGCCGATTTCCCCTTGGCAGGCGCAGGTTTCTCTGCACCCTTAGCGGGAGCGGGAGCCGGCTTCGCTGCTTCGGCAGGTTTCGCTGCTTCCGCTGGCTTGGCCGGTGCAGCAGCCGGCGCGGGTTTCGCTGCTTCCGCTGGCTTGGCCGGTGTAGCAGCCGGCGCGGGTTTCGCCGCTTCGGCAGATTTCACCGGGGCCGGCGTAGCAGCCGGCGCGGGTTTCGCTGCTTCCGCTGGCTTGGCCGGTGTAGCAGCCGGCGCGGGTTTCGCCGCTTCGGCAGATTTCACCGGGGCCGGCGTAGCAGCCGGCGCGGGTTTCGCTGCTTCCGCTGGCTTGGCCGGTGCGGCAGCCGGAGCGGGTTTGACCGCTTCCGCCTTGCTGGCCGTCTTGGTGGATTCGGTCTTCACCGAATCTCGGGTGGGTTCTTTCTTCTTCGACATGCATGACTCCTCAATGAAATGGCTCGATGGATTCCAAAGCGCGACGGGCAGTCCGACAACGCCATTATCGGATTGAGTCTAGCCCAAATTTAAAGCAGTCTCCAAGCCGCGAGCGGCCTAAACGGCCTAAAATAGCCGTGTCATCCCTAAATTTAGCTGATCCATTCGCATGTTTCGCCACGATTATCCATTCGATCCTACCTATGGTTACGATCTGGCCGCCCTGTTGCGCATTGGAGCGCCGGAGGAGTCGGCGGATTTCGCTTCATTTTGGCGTGATCTCCAGGCCCGGGCGCGCTCGGTTGCCGTCGAGCCAACCCTGCGGGAAATCACCAGTCCACAGCCGGAAATCCGCGTGTTTGAAGCGGCGTTTACTTCTCTGGATGGGGTGCGCATTGGCGGCTGGCTGACCTGTCCGCGTGATCAGCCGGTTGAGCGCGGCGTAGTGGTCAGCCATGGTTATGGCGGGCGGGATGGCCCGGACTTTCATCTGCCGTTTCGGCGGGCGGCGCTGCTCTTTCCCTGCGCACGCGGCATTTCCCGCAGCGCCCGTCCTGATCTGTCGAGCAATCCGCTGCGCCATATCCTGCATGGCATCCGTCAGCGCGAGACCTACATTCTCGGCGGTTGCGCCGCGGATACAGTCTGGTGCGCCGCCTCGGCCTTGCTGGAGTTGTTTCCGATAGCGGCGCAACGTCTGGACTATCTCGGCATCAGTTTTGGCGGCGGGGTGGGCGCGCTGGCCCTGCCCTGGGATGAGCGCTTTCATCGCGCCCATCTGAATGTGCCCAGTTTCGGTCATCATCCTTTGCGATTGGCTTGTCGCTGCGTCGGCAGTGGTGAGGCGATACGGGCTTACCAGCGGCGCACCGGGCGAGCCTTGGAGACCCTGCGCTATTTCGATGCGGCAGTAGCGGCCCGACATCTGCACATTCCGCTGCATATTGCCGCCGCCCGTTTTGATCCAGCGGTGCCGCCGCCTGGTCAGTTCGCTATTCACAACGCGCTGGCCGGGCACAAGGAGCTGTTCGTCCTGCAAGCCGGCCACTTCGACCACGCCGGCGCAACCGGAGAAAATGCGCGGCTACTGGATGCCTTAGCCTATTTCTTCAACCACGATTGATCGAACTTTCATCGTTCCTTCATACGTCTGTCAATCAATTCAGTTAAGTATCTGAAAGTTTAAATACTGGCTGAATAGAGATCAGGCGTATGAACCGAGAATACCATCAATGGCATAGCCATCGACTCCACCGGGATATGGAACTGCTGGTCTTCGGCCATGCCGGAGCCAAAGTATTGGTGTTTCCCACCCGATGTGGTCGGTTTTACGAATATGAAGAGATGGGATTGGTCGAGGCGCTGCGCTATAAAATTGACCAAGGTTTTCTGCAGTTGTACTGCGTGGACAGTATCGATGAGGAGAGTTTCTACTGTTGCTGGAATCACCCCGCAGACCGGGTGCATCGGCATATGCAGTATGAATCCTACCTGCTGCACGAGGTGCTGCCGTTGATGTGGGCCAAGAATGCTCATCCCTGCGTTATTGCTCACGGTTGCAGTTTTGGCGCATTCCACGCGCTCAACCTGGCGTTTCGCCATCCCCAGGCGTTTCACAAAGTGGCGGCGCTGAGTGGCCGCTACGATCTGACGCTGTCGGTTGAGAATTTCCGTAACCTGCTCGACGGGCATTACGACGAGTACGTGTACTTTAATAACCCCAGTCATTTCGTACCGAATCTGTCCGATTCTTATGTTCTCGACCAGTTACGGCGACTGGACATCGTGCTGGCAGTTGGCGATCAGGATCCGTTTCTGGACAATAATCGACAAATCAGTGAATTGCTGTGGCGCAAAGAAGTCTGTCATGCCCTGCACGTTTGGCAAGGCCGGGCGCACAGTCCCAAGTACTGGCGGCAGATGGTGAAGTTGTACGTTTAGTGGTCGACTGCTCAGGTTTGCTTCCCTTTCCGCGACCCTCATTATTAACCGAAAAAAATTCCAAACGGCCCTGCTCACGACGCACAAAAACTGACGGTCTTCAGATGATCGCCCACCTTTATGGAAGCGTCAGGCTTCGTCGATTTCAAACCCGACCACGTTCCGGCTGGCGCGGCTGAATTCGACGCCGATGAGGTGAATAGGTTGACCGAGTGGCCGATATTTCTCGGCATAGCCTTTGTCTTTAATCTGCTGCAATGCCCGGCCCTCCGGGGTCAATTCCACTACTTTGAACTCGAACAGATAAATTCGCTGTTTGAACTTCACCGTCATATCAATCCATCCTTGATTCATGGCGTCTTCCAGAATGATGGCCAGTCTCGGCGTGGCAAAATCAAAAGGGTTATAGACCGCTTCACCGGTCCAGTTGTAGCCGTTATACCAGCGGCGAAGGTCCTCACGGTTCAGCCCATTCAATTCCGGAGCAAACACCGTGTCCACATCCATTTCGGTATAACCGCAAATCGCTGAATAACTCGCATCCATGGTGGTGTCATTCAGGTTGTTCAGATTGGAAAACAGGCTGACCTTACTAAATTTCAAGACCCCGGAGCTAAATTGAGCAATCAGAATCCGGCCTGCTAACCGGCAATCATGGATATATTTCTTAATCGCCGTTCTATAGTTATTGGGAATCACCAAACGAACAGGATCCTCCATGACCCCCGATAACTATAGCGATCTCGACCCGCAGGAAACCCAGGAGTGGCGCGATGCTCTCGACGCCGTGATCGAAGCGGAAGGACTGCAACGAGCCTACCACCTGCTTAGTCAACTGCAAAACCAGGCCCGCGCCGCCGGCGTCCATCTGCCCTACAGCGCCAATACGCCCTACATCAACACTATCCCGGCTGATCAGGAGAAATACACGCCCGGCGATCCCGGCATGGAATGGCGCATCCGTTCGCTGATTCGCTGGAACGCCCTGGCTATGGTCATCAAGGCCAACCGTATCACCTCGGAACTGGGCGGGCATATCGCCAGTTTCGCCTCCAGCGCCACCCTCTACGATGTCGGCTTCAACCACTTCTGGCACGCGCCGAATGAGCAGCACGGCGGCGATCTGGTGTTCATCCAGGGCCATTCCGCGCCCGGCGTCTACGCCCGCGCCTATCTGGAAGGGCGGTTGAACGAACAACAGCTCGATAACTTCCGTCAGGAAGTGGACGGCAATGGCCTCAGTTCCTATCCGCATCCCTGGCTAATGCCGGATTTCTGGCAATTTCCCACCGTGTCGATGGGGCTTGGCCCGATTCAAGCGATTTATCAAGCCCGGTTCATGAAGTACCTGCACAACCGGGGCATCGTCAATACCGAAGGCCGCAAGGTCTGGTGCTTCTGCGGCGATGGTGAAATGGATGAGCCAGAATCACTGGGCGCGATTGCCTTGGCCGCCCGCGAGAATCTGGACAATCTGATTTTCGTCATCAACTGCAATCTGCAACGCCTCGACGGCCCGGTGCGCGGCAACGGTAAGATCATTCAGGAACTGGAAGGCGACTTCCGGGGCACCGGCTGGAACGTCATCAAAGTGCTGTGGGGTTCGTACTGGGACCCGCTGTTCACCGCCGACAAAAAGGGCCTGCTGCTGAAATTGATGGAAGAATGCGTCGATGGCGAATATCAAAACTTCAAGGCCAAGGGCGGCGCGTACACCCGCGAACACTTTTTCGGCAAATATCCCGAACTTAAGCAGATGGTCAGCCACCTGTCCGATGAAGATATCTGGCGGTTGAACCGGGGCGGTCACGATCCGCACAAGATTTACGCCGCTTACTCGGCGGCGGTGAACCATCAAGGTCAACCGACGGTGATTCTGGCCAAGACCGTCAAGGGCTATGGCATGGGCGTCGCCGGCGAGGGTAAGAACATCACCCACTCGCAAAAGAAAATGGGTGAACAGGCGCTCAAGGATTTCCGCGACCGCTTCCATATCCCGATTTCCGACGAGCAACTGCATGATGCGCCGTTCTTCAAACCGGCGGAGGACAGCCCGGAGATTCAATATCTCAAAGCCCGCCGCGCCGCGCTGGGCGGTTATCTGCCGCAACGCCGCCACGACGCCGCGCCGCTGCAAGTGCCGCCGCTGGCCGCGTTCGACGCGCTGTTGCAGGACAGCGGCGAGCGCGATATGTCTACGACCATGGCCTTCGTGCGCATCCTGACCCAACTGGCCCGCGACAAGGGCATGGGTCGGCACGTCGTGCCTATCGTCGCCGACGAAGCGCGTACTTTCGGCATGGAAGGCATGTTCCGCCAGATCGGCATTTATTCCCCACGCGGTCAGCTCTACGAGCCGCAGGACGCCGATCAGTTGATGTTCTACAAGGAAGACAAGAAAGGGCAGATTTTGCAGGAAGGCATCAACGAAGCCGGGGCGATGTCCTCGTGGATCGCCGCCGGAACGGCCTACAGCAACCATGGCGTCAACATGGTTCCGTTCTACATCTACTATTCGATGTTCGGCTTCCAGCGCATCGGCGATCTGGCCTGGGCGGCGGGCGATCAGCGCACACGGGGCTTTTTGATCGGCGGCACGTCGGGACGCACCACCCTGGCCGGCGAAGGCTTGCAGCATCAGGACGGCCACGGTCTGCTGTTCGCCCAGTTCATCCCCAACTGCGTGTCCTACGATCCGACCTTCGCCTACGAGCTGGCGGTGATTATTCAGGACGGCCTGCGGCGGATGTTCCAGGAGCAGGAAAACGTCTTCTACTACGTCGCTACCCTGAATGAGAACTATCACCATCCGGCCATGCCGGAAGGCGCGCAACCAGGCATTCTCAAGGGGTTGTATCGGTTCCGCCAAGGCGAAGGCGACGGCCCACCGGTGCAACTGTTGGGCTGCGGGGCGATTCTGCGCGAAGTGATCGCCGCCGCTGATCTGCTGCGTGATGACTGGGGCGTGACTGCGGATCTTTGGGCCGCGCCAGGCATTAACGAACTGACCCGGGAAGGTCAGGACGCGGCGCGCTGGAATCTGCTGCATCCCGATCAACCGCCGCGCCGCAGCTATGTCGAGACCTGTCTGGACGGTCATTCGGGGCCGCTGGTCGCCGCCACCGATTATCTGAAACTCTACGCCGAGCAGTTGCGCCCGTTCCTGCCGGGACGGCGCTATGTCACCTTGGGCACCGACGGCTTTGGCCGCAGCGATACCCGGGTTAAATTGCGTCGGCATTTCGAGGTGGATCGTTACTACGTCACGCTCGCCGCGCTCAAGGCGCTGGCCGATGACGGCGCCCTGCCGGTCAGCAAGGCGCTGGATGCGATGCAGAAATACCGCATCGACCCGAATAAGCCCAATCCGCTGACCGTGTAAAGGGAGAGTTCCGCGTGAGCATCATCAAAGAAATTCACGTCCCGGACATCGGCGATTTCAAAGGCGTTGATGTCATCGAAGTGATGGTTGCGGCAGGCGATGTGATTGAAGTCGATACGCCGCTGATCATGCTGGAAACCGACAAGGCCACCATGGAAGTGCCCGCGCCGCTGGCCGGTACGGTGCGCGAAGTGCGACTCAAGGCCGGTGATAAAGTCTCGCAGGGCGACCTGATCCTGTATCTGGATGTCGCGGAAAGCGTGTCCGGGCCGGAACCGGCGTCCGCCGTTAGTCCTGCTGAAGCCGCTGCTCCCGATACCGGCCCCGGCGAGGTGCGCGAAGTGCGGGTGCCGGACATCGGCGACTTCAAAAACGTCCCGGTGATCGAGATTCTGGTTGCGCCCGGCGACCGGGTGGAGGCGGATACTTCGCTGATTACCCTGGAAAGCGACAAGGCCAGCATGGACGTGCCCGCGCCGT
>CAZDVY010000081.1:0-11923 GCA_964508935.1 uncultured Candidatus Competibacteraceae bacterium
CCCACTCCCTATCCCTCCCCTTTTGGCGCTTTTGATCCGTTCGACATCGCCGGCTCCAGTTTAGCAGTGCAACAAGCCTGGCTGCGCCAACCCGAACGGCTGGCGACTCGCTTGCAACAGTTGATGCTGGACGCCAGCCGGGTTCATGACCGCTTTGCCCGCGCCAGCATGGGCATTCCCAGCGAACCAGCGTTGGCGGCGGTCGTCTATGATGAACGCTTTCAGGACCCGGTCTGGACGGATCAACCCTGGTTCGACTACCTCAAGGAAATGTATCTGCTCTACAGCCATTGGCTCGAAGACGCCATCTATTCCACTGAGGGTATTGACCCCAAACAGCGTCAGCGGGCGGCATTCTGGACCCGGCAATGGCTGGACGCCGTCGCGCCGACCAATTATTTCTGGACCAACCCCGAAGCGCTGCGCCGAGCTATCGCCAGCGAAGGTTTCAGCATGCTCTGGGGTTTGCAAAACTGGCTGCGGGATGCGGCGCTCCAGGACGTGCGCATGGTGGAGCCGGACGCCTTCCAGGTCGGACGCGATCTGGCGACGACGCCCGGGCAGGTGGTGTTTCGCAACGAGTTGCTGGAACTGATCCAGTACGCACCGACCACCCCGCAGGTTCACGCTACACCCATCGTGCTGGTCGCGCCGTGGATCAACAAGTTTTACATCATGGACCTGAGTCCGCGTAATAGCCTCGCCCGTTATCTGGTCAATCAAGGCTTCACCGTCTTTATCACCAGTTGGAAAAATCCGGGTCCCGAGGCGCGGGCGACCACTCTGGATGATTATCTACTCAAAGGGGTGCGTCCGGCAGTGGAAGCCGCCCGCACGATCAGCGGCGTTCCGCAAATTCACGCGACCGGCTACTGTCTGGGCGGCACCGCGGTGGCCATGCTGTTGGCCTGGCTGAACGCTGATCCCGCTGACCGGCTCACCAGTCCCATAGCCCACTGGACCACCTTCACCACCCTGGTCGATTTCAGCGATCCCGGTGAAATTGGGGTGTTTCTCAGCGAGGCCAGTTTCGACTTTCTGCGTGCGCGCATGGCGAAAACCGGCTATCTGGATGGCGCGGATATGTCCGGCGCGTTCCGCATGTTGCGCCCCAACAGCCTGATCTGGCACTACGTCATCCACAGCTATCTGTACGGCGAGGAGCTGGCACCCAGCGACGTGCTGTTCTGGAACTGCGACACCACGCGGATGCCGGCGGCCATGCATGAGTTTTATCTGCGGGAACTGTATCTGAACAACAAGCTGGCGCAGCCCAATTGCCTGGAAATTGGCGGACGGCGGCTGAATCTGGGCGCGATTGCCCAACCGCTTTACGCTGTCGGCGCGGAGCAGGATCACATCGCGCCCTGGAAGCAAACCTTCCGGCTGTGCGGACTGACCGGTGGCCCCGCGCGCTATGTGCTGGCGACCTCCGGCCATATCCTCGGCATCATCAATCCGCCTGTGACCCCGCCCAAGCGGCGCTTCTGGGTCAGCGACGCGACGGGCAGCCGCGACCCGGAAGCCTGGCGGGAGCGCATCGAGAAAGTGCCCGGCTCGTGGTGGGAGGACTGGACCCGCTGGCTGGCCGAACGCTGCGGGCCACTGGGACCGCCGCCGGCCATGGGTCATGCCGACTATCCAGCCATGGAACCTGCACCGGGACGGTATGTTCTTGAGAAATAAGGCTCCCAGGCATCAGGTATCAGGCATCAGGCCTGATGCCTGATGCCTTGATGCCTACTCCCACGCCGCCAAATCCGCCCGCATCATCCGCACCCGCTGCAAAATCGCCTCGCGTTTCAGGTTAAACAGCACCATGCCGCCGGTGATCGTCGCCCCCAGCCCTAGCAGGATCAGCGCCCGGCTGACGCCCTGTTCGGGATAGAAGCGCAGCAGTTGCCCGCTCACATTCAATATCAGGAACGCGACGCCGGCATAGAGAAAGGCGCGAATCCGCAAGGCGATGCCTGCCATGACTCCCGCGAGCGTCAGCACTAGCGCCAGTACGAATACCCACAATTCCGGCCTTAGAAACACATCCAGCCCCGCCCCGGCGTACAAAACACTCAGCGCTGCCAGCCGTCCTCCACTCAGCACCGAAGGCCGCAGTTCCCGCTGATGCAGATGCAGCAGCGCCAGCACCGACACGGCTCCGGGAATCAGATAAAACTGCCACAGTCCATAGCGTCCCGCCCAAAGCGGTGCCCACAGATACACAGCACCATTCAACGCCAGGACCCCCAGATAGAGCGGCAGTGGATTCCGCATCGTCCCGGCCAGCGACAGATACAACACGCCGGCAGTCAGCAATGTTCCGCCCATCCACGGCGAAGCCAGTTGCCAGGGGGCCGTCGCCAGCGCCAGCAGTGGCAGCAACAACGCCAGCCGATACCAGGGTCGTGCGCCAGTGAATTGATGCAGCAGAAACATGACAACCGCCGCCGCCAGCAAACCCGTCGTATCCCAGGGTGTGAACGGCGTTAACCCCAAGATCAGCAACCGTGCGTAGCCAGCCAGCCCTCCCAACAGCAACACGGGGGCGTAAAGCCGGTGGGGTTCATCCGGTCGCCGCCAGGCTTGCAATGCCGTCCAGCCGGCGAGAAGCACCAGGGTTGCGCCCGTCGCCAGCGGATCAACGGTCTTGCCAAAACGCCACAGTGGCCCGTCGCTCCAGCCGGCCAGCGCCGCCAGCAGCACGCCGATATGTAATCCCAGCAGCAACAGCGTCGCCAGCAACAACCAGGGCGTCGTCTCGCTGATTGCCTGTTCCAGGGCCAGCCAGCGCCGGGCGTGCTCCGCTTCCGCCTGGAGATCGTGGGCGTCCAGCCAGCGGGTCAACCGCTGTTCAATCACTGTGAACGCCAACAACAACAGCCCGCTTTGCAGGGCGTACCAGGGCGACAGGGCAATCAACGCCTCCCAGGTGAGCGGTGCGTTCCACTGCCAGAGCGCGTAAGCACCCGACAGCGCCAGCCATAATCCCGCCTTCCGCCAGAAGGCTTCATCCTGCCACTCGCCGAAGAGGAATGCCGTCACGGCCAAGGCCAGCAGGGTTATGCTCCACACCGCGCCAGTGGCGTCGGGAACCAGGAAGAGTAATCCCACGCTTGCGGCGGGCAGCCATGTCAACCACCATTCCAGCGCCGGTTGCCAGAGATCCGGGCTATGTGGCCCATAGAAGCGCCACACCGCCAGCAACGCCCCATGCCAAAGCGTCAGCGTCAACGGCAGCCAGACCAGCGGCAGATCGAGATGATCGGCCAGCGTCGCCAGACTGCTCGCAATCACCGCAGCCAACGCCAACCCGACTATGCCAGGTCGGGCGATACGGCGCAGCAACAGGAACAGATACAGCGCCAGCCCGGCCAGAGCGGCGGCGGACGGCCACGGATTCACCATCCACCACGCGCCGATCAGCGCCAGTCCATACAGCAATCCGCTGACGACCCATAACGGGCGGCGCAACCAGGCCAGCGCCGCCGCCCGCTCCGCTTCCAGAGCCGCCGCGATCAACGCCATGCCCAGGCTCAATCCAGCGCTTGCCACCGGTTGGCCGAAGAGCAACTGCTCAATGGTTCTCGATGCAACTCCGGTTAAGCCGACGCCCAAAGTTAGCGTGATCAACGCCAGCCAGGCATGAATTTCCGTCCGGTAACGCCAGCCCGCCAGCATAAAGACCGACAAACTGGCGCACAGCATCGGCCACAGCGCCGATGCGGATTCGCCCAACAACGCCAGCGTCGGACTGACCGCTAGCGGGCCGCAGGCGATGAGTAGCGCGCCACCGTGCAGACTGTTCTCGACGTGCTGAAGACCACCCGACCCGTCCGGCACGGTGAACCGCAGCGCCTGCGCGACCCGTCCCGTCAGCGGCTGATGCAGTGCGGTTACGCCAACACGCCAGACCAACAGTGCGTACAACCCTGTTGCAGTCCCCAACCACGGCAGCGACCAGCCCCCATGCGCCAGTGCGACCAGCAAGACCGCCAGCCCCAGCAGCATTGGCAACGCCGCCCAGCGAAATTGATGAAAATAACCGATGAGCAACAACCCACTGACCGCCCCCAGTCCCGCCGACCACGGCCAAACGGGCGATGGGACCCCCTCCAGCAATCGTGCGCTGAGGTGGACGAAACCCACGGTCCACAACAACGCCATCGCCTGTTCCAGCGGGACGCGAATCAGGTCGGCCAGGGCGAGAACCGCAGATTCCATTCCCCCCGTCTCCGCCCGCAACACTTCACGCATTGCCATGCGCCGTCCTAACCGCCATAGAAACGCCCACAGCGCCACAACCAGCGCGAACTCCACCACGCCTGTGCCTGGGGCAGGGAAATAGCCCTGCTTGATCAGCACCCCCAACGCGGCGGCCACCGCCAATACGCCATAAAACAAAGACGGTCGGCGCAGCCCCAGGCTCAACCACAGCAGCAAAGCGCCGGCCAGTGTCAGCAGCAGAATCAATTCCCACGCTCCGAACAACGCCGGCCACTGGTCCGCCGCCGCCAGCCCCAGCGCCGCGACGATCATCAACAAGGCGCTGGCGATCCACGCCGAGGGCCGGTCCGATGACTCCTGCCGCCGGTGCTGCAACCCCAGCCCACTCCACAACGCCGCCAGTGCCAGCCAGCCCAGCGCAGTTTGCATGGCCCAACTGAAGGGTGTCCAGCCCGGCGCATAGGCGACCGCGACCGCCGCCAGCGCCATGATCCAAATCTCACTCGAGACCCTCCAGCGCTCATCGGCGCCCGGCAACGCCAGTATCGAGCACATCGCGCCATAACCCAGCGTCGCCGCCGTGGCTGCCGTGACGAAACCGACCACGCTCGGCGCAGCCCAAAACAGGCTCCACCCGGTTAACCCGATTAGGAGTAATCCGAATATCAGCAGACATTGCCGGGCGACGGCGGACGACCGGGAAACCGCCCAATGACTCAACGCCAGCAGCGCGAACAGCCCCGGTAGGCTGGCCAAAAGATGCCAGGCCGGCGACAGCCATTGCAGCACTCCGTATCCGTACAATCCCGCCACGCAGCCGAACAGCAGATACAGCGGGAGCAGCGTCAGATAGCGCCAGGTCATCCAGCCGTACAATCCCGCACCCATCGCCAGTGTTAACAGGGCGGCAGACGTGGACGGCGCAGCGACGACTATTGCCACAACGGACAAGCCGTACAGGGCAAAACTGAATCGGGAAAGAAAGGCGTGTTTGTGAACCCATTCCCTGAGCGCTGCATCCACCGGAAACAGCAGCAGGCACAGGGCCATCAGGAACGGTCCGGCATAACCGGTTGGCAAAGATTCCGGCCAGATCCAGGTCAAGTGAACAAAAGAAACCGTCGCGGCGTAGACCAGCATTCCGGCAGCAAAATAGCTGGTGCGGTGGCGATCCAGAAAGATTTGCCGCAACCCTTCACGGGCGAAGCGGCGCAAACCGGCGCCGAGCACTATCAGTAGAACAACATGCAGGGTCGCCAGCGCCCGCCAATCCGGCAGCAGCGTCGCCAGGGGCGCGGCCAGTTGCAGTCCCACTAGCGCAGTGAGCAGGACCGCGTAACGTCCCGACAATGCCCGGTCGATCAACGTGCTGGCCAGCCATGCTATCCCGGCGAACGCAGCCAGCGTCAACACCGCCAGCAGCGCACTGACTGAGAGCAACAAAAACTCACCGCCGCTGGCCTCGAACAAGCGAACGGCAACCGCCAAATCCAGCGGCCCCAGCATCAGTCCCAAGGTCAGCAACACGCTGCTGGCGGCGACCAATTCCGGGCGCTGCCGGCGAAATTGGTAGCCCGCCCAGATCAGAAAGACCGTCGCGCCGACCAGACTGCCCCACACCACCAGGGCGTTGATGAAACCGGAGGTATTGGCGACCAGGAACAGCGCCCCGGCGACGAAACAGAACCCACCGACAAACCAGCCGATATTCTGCGCCAGAAACGGCGCGATCAACTTCGGCCAGCCGGACATCGCCCGCAAGGCCCGTTCCAATGGACCCGGTTCAGCCGGTCGCCAGCCAGATCGCCCACCCCAATCCTCCTCCGTCCGGGGGACCGGGGCAACGCTCTCTCGCTCATTCCAATCCCCCTGATTCGAACCCTCTCCCGCCAGGGAAGAGAGCGTTAAGGGAAGGGGCGGGGAAGGTGAAATCGGCGTAAGTTCAAGCGTCGGCGGAATCGGTGTTGGCGGAATCGTGGTGGATCCAACTTTGACCGGCTGCACTATCGCCGGTGATTCCGGCTGGACAGTCACTGGAGCGGGCGATTCTGGCCACGCCGTTTGCCAGGGCGGCGCTTTCACTGACGTATTCGGTGACCGCGCTAAATGCTCCCACGTCGCCGCCTGCCGCCGCGCCTCGGCGAGTTGATGACGCGAGACCACCAAAGCGATCAACAATACAATCGGCGAAATCAGCCACAGCCCGGCCAGCACGATCAGTATCGTCCAGTCCATCAATCACCCCCATCCCGGTCGCGGGAGAATGCTGCCAACGCTTAACCTTGACCGCTTGCCTGCTTGCGCACTTCCTGACGGAGAATCAACATTTCCGTCTCAACCTCGGTGTCAACTTCCATTTTGAGGAACTCCTTTTCTACCTCACTGTATTCGCCATACAGCTCCGCCCGCGCCTCCATCCGCGCTTCCATTTCATCCACCTTGCCGGACATCCGGTCGAAGGAGTGATTCAGGTCGAGGCCGGTCTGCAACCGGTCGCTGACCCGATCCATTTGCTCACGGGCCTGGGCTGCGCGCTGCCGCGCTACCAGACTGCCCTTTTTCAGCCGCGCTTCTTCCAGTTTTCCTTCCAGCGCCCGCAACTGCGCTTTCAGCCGTTCGCTCGTGCGCTTGGCGGACTGCCAGGACCCTTGCAGGTTGCCGGCCAGATCATCGTGTTCCTTTTTGCGTAGCAACGCCTCCCTGGCCAGGGTTTCATTGCCGTTTTCCATCGCTCGCCGCGCCCGGTTGTACCACTCCTCGGATTGCCGGCGCTGGTTATCCAACTCCTTCGCCAGTTGTTTCTCGCTGGCCAGTGCGTCGATCACGCCTTCACGGGCGCTGTTGACGTTTTCCTCCATCTCGCGAATGAGTTGCTTGATCATCCGCTCCGGATCTTCAACGCGATCCACCAGATCGTTGAGATTGGCGGTCAATACATCACTGATGCGTTTGAACAGATTAGCCATGGGATGCCTCCAGGTCGTCATAACAAGATCGAGAGTGACTTGAGTATAGTCGGGAATTTTTTACTTGAACATCGTTTAATTAAGACCTGACAAAAATCCGTCGCTCGGACAGATTTTTGTCAGCCACTAATCCTGGTTAGGTCGTTGCCGAGCGCCGCCAGAACGGGCAGCGCCTCCGCCGCCTTGCCGAGCGCCACCTGCTGGAGCCGCTCCGCCCCTTTGCCGAGCGCCACCTGCTGGAGCCGCTCCGCCGCCTTGCCGACCGCCTTCCCCGTCAACCCGCCGACTGGGACGGTCGCCGTCGTCATAATTCCGCCCCCGGCGTTGTGATTCGCCGCGCCGGCTTGGATGGTCGTCGTCATTCCACGTCCGGCGTCGCGATTCGCCACGCCGACCGGAATGGTCATCACCGTCATAATCCCGCCCCCGGCGCTGCGATTGACCGCGCCGACCAGGACGGTCATCGTCATAACCGTAGCCTCCCCGCCGCGATTCGCCCCGACCGTCACGCCGGTTACGGCGATCACCACGGTCACCCATCGCATCCTCGAACATATCCATCATCGCCTTACCGCGCGGATCATCACGACCACCCGATTGCTGCATCGTTCTCATCACATCCATGATGCCCTGCATAACCGCCCGATCATCCGCCTGGCTGACTTGGGGAATTCCCGACATGACAACCCACAGAATCGAAAAAACAAGGCTTTCAGTTCTCATCGGTCATAACCTCGCTACTTAAATTAATACATATTTCTTGCTTATGGGACAGTGTAACCTATTCCAGTAACTGGGGCTTCTAAGAACACAAAATACTTGCAGATCGCTTGCCAATCTTTCGTGGCAATGTCGCCATATCATACAAGCCAAGCAGATAAATCTTTGCTGAACTGTACGGTCAATAACCCTCCCGGAACCAAAGGAAACCGCCATGGCTACCGTGAATTCCATGCACACTCCCGGCGAGCGCGTCGCCATCATTGCCGGTTTGCGCACACCGTTTGCCCGGCAACTGACCGCCTACAAGGATTTAAACGCCATCGACCTCGGCGTAATGGTCACCAATGAATTGCTGAGTCGGCTGGATCTCGATCCGGCGCTGATCGAACGGATGACTTACGGCTGCGTCGGGTTGATCCCGGAAGCGCCCAACGTCGCCCGCGAAGTACTGCTCGGCGCCGGGATGAATGCGCGCACCGACGCTTACACCGTCACCCGCGCCTGCGCCACCAGTTTTCAATCGGCGGTGGAGATCGCCCAGGCGATTCTGCTCGGCGACATCGAAATCGGCTTGGCCGGCGGCTGCGATTCGACCTCGGTGCTGCCGATTCAAACCTCAAAAAAACTGTCGCGGGCGCTGATCCATTCCAGCAAGGCCAAGTCGTTGAGCGAGAAGCTGGCGCTGTTCAAGGAAATCCGCCCGGCAGACCTGATTCCGGTATCGCCAGCGGTTAAGGACTATTCGACCAACCTGAGCATGGGCGACATCGCTGAACAAATGGCGAAGAACCATGACGTCAGCCGTGAAGAACAGGATCTTTTTACCCTGCGTTCGCACCAACTCGCCCAGCGCGCCTGGGATGAAGGCAAGCTGGACGGTGAGGTAATGCGCGCCTTCATTCCGCCGTTCAAAGAATGCCTTGAGCGCGACAACAACATTCGCGGCGACTCCAGCCTGGAGCAGTTGGCGAAGTTGCGCCCGGCGTTCGACCGCAAGCACGGCACGGTGACTGCCGCCAATTCCACGCCGCTGACCGACGGCGCTTCCTCGATGATCCTGATGCACGAGCGGCGCGCCCGGCAACTCGGTTTTGAACCGCTCGGTTTCATTCGCTCCTATGCCTTCGCCGCGCTTGATCCGTTCAATGACGGGCTGATGGGACCGTCCTACGCCACACCCATCGCCCTGGAGCGGGCCGGCGTGACCTTGCGCGATCTGGCGCTGATCGACATTCACGAAGCGTTCGCCGCGCAAACCCTGGCCAATCTGAAAAACTGGCCGTCGCGGAAATTCGCCCAGGAACAGCTCGGTCGAGATCAACCCATCGGCGAAGTCGATAGCGACAAACTCAATGTGCTGGGCGGGTCATTGGCTTACGGCCATCCGTTCGCCGCCACCGGAGGCCGGATGATTATGCAAACCTTGAACGAACTGCGCCGACGCGGCGGCGGACTGGGTTTAACCACCGCCTGCACCGCTGGCGGACTGGGTTCCGCCCTGATTTTGGAAGTGGCGTAACACCACGGGGAGACCAGCCATGACTACTGAACTGCATCTGAAGGTTTTCCAACTGGCGCGGCGCGATGAGGGCGTGGCGGTTATCACGATCGACCTGCCCGGCGAAAGCCAGAATACCCTGAAAGCGGAATTTGTCGGCGAGGCCCACGCCTTGCTCGATCACCTCGAACGCGACGCGGACCTTCAAGGTATCGTGTTCATCAGCGGCAAGTCCGGCTCGTTCATCGCCGGAGCCGACATCCATATGTTGCAAGCCTGCCGGAGCGCCGCTGAAGCCACGGAACTATCCAAAGCCGGCCAGCGCTTTTTCGACCGACTGGAGCATTGCAAAGTCCCCATCGTTGCCGCGATTGACGGCGCGTGTCTGGGCGGCGGATTGGAGCTGGCGCTGGCCTGTCACGGTCGGGTCTGCACCGATCAGCCGAAAACCGCGCTCGGCCTGCCGGAAGTGATGCTCGGCGTACTGCCCGGTGGCGGCGGCACCCAGCGTCTGCCGCGACTGATCGGCATTCCCGCCGCACTCGGCCTGATGCTGACCGGCAAGCACCTGAACGCGCAAAAAGCCCGGCGCATGGGCCTGGTCGATGAGGTTGCGCCGACGCCGATTCTGCTGCAAACCGCCGTCGCGCTGGCCCTGCAACTCCGTCAGCAACGCCGCGCCGGGCGCAAAATCAGCGGTCTGTTTTCACTCAAGGGCTTGACCCGATTGGCGCTGGAAGACAATCCGCTGGGTCGGCGGCTGCTGTTCCAGAAAGCCCGCGAGCAGACATTGAGCAAAACCAAAGGCCATTATCCCGCGCCGTTGCGCATCATCGACTGCGTGGAAATTGGCGCGAGTCAGGGTTTCAAAAAGGGTCTGGAGGCGGAAGCGCAGGGCTTTGGCAAATTGGCGGTGACGCCCCAGGCGCGGCAGTTGATGAATCTGTATTTCGCCAGCACTGCGCTGAAAAAGGAGAGCGGAGTCGCCGATGCTCACGTCCAGCCGCGTCCAGTGCGCAAAATCGGCGTTCTCGGCGCGGGCCTGATGGGCGCCGGGATCAGCTATGTCACGACCGATAAAGCGCAAACGCCGGTGCGCTTGAAAGACAAGGAACCTGCCGGGCTGAATCGCGGCCTAGCCCACATCGACCGACTGATTCACAAGCGCCTGCAACGGCGTTCTCTCACTCCGTTTGCAGCGGGACAGGCGCGGCGGCGGATCACCCCAACCCTGGATTTCTCCGGGTTCCAGAACGTCGATCTGGTCATTGAGGCGGTATTTGAAGACCTGAACCTGAAACAGCAGATGGTCGCTGACGTAGAAGCGCATTGTCCGCCGACTGCGATTTTCGCCACCAACACCTCGTCGATTCCAGTAGCCAAGATCGCTGAAGCGGCGCAACGCCCGGAAAACGTGGTCGGGATGCATTACTTTTCCCCGGTGGAGAAAATGCCGCTGCTGGAAGTGATCGCCGCCCCGCAGACCGCACCGGAGGTGGTGGCGACCGCCGTTGAGTTTGGCCGCCGCCAGGGCAAAACGGTGATCGTGGTGCAGGACGGCGCCGGGTTCTACGTCAACCGCATTCTGGCTCCGTACATGAACGAAGCCGGTTATCTGCTCAATGAAGGTGTGGCGATTGACGTCATTGACCAGGCGTTGACCCAGTTCGGCTTCCCGATTGGCCCGTTCGCCCTGCTTGATGAAGTCGGGATTGATGTGGGTTCCAAAATCGGGCCGATTCTGCACGCCGCATTCGGCGAACGGATGAAACCGGCTGGAAGCGCCGAAAAACTCTTGGCTGATGGCCGTTACGGACGCAAAAACAAGAAGGGTTTTTATCTCTATGAAGGGGTGAAAAAAGGCGAAAAGCCGGTGGACAAGAGCGTTTATCCGCTGTTGGGCGTTGACGGCTCCAAAGCTGTCGAGGCCAGCGAGATTGTCGAACGCTGTGTGCTGGTCATGCTCAATGAAGCGGCGCGCTGTTGCGCGGAAGGGATGATTCGCAGTCCCCGCGACGGCGATATTGGCGCAGTGTTCGGTATCGGCTTTCCGCCGTTCCTCGGCGGCCCGTTCCGCTACGCCGACAGTCTGGGCATCGCCGCGCTGGTGGAAAAACTGGAGCAGTATCGGCAACGCCTCGGCGAACGCTTCGCCCCGGCGGAGGTACTGACGCAAATGGCCCAGGAGCAGCGGAGTTTCTACGCCGATTAATGCGCTGGGCGATGCGCCGGTGCGGGTTTCATCCGCTTCCGGCGCGTCGCCGTTTTCGATTCCAGCGGGCTGGCGATTTGCTGATACCGTTCAAACAAAAACGCCACCCGGTCGCTGTCTCCGGTCAATTTCCGCTCGGCTTACGCGGCGTTCTCACCGGTGTGCAAAGTGCATTTTTACTTCGCGCATAAAGGCATAACGACGTCTCCTCATCATGGTAGGAGCAAATCGCCGCCTTCCATGTGCAACACCTCGACCCGCCAGCCGATCAGCAACACGCTGCCGGTCTGGCGACGCTGCCCG
>CAZDVY010000082.1:0-11822 GCA_964508935.1 uncultured Candidatus Competibacteraceae bacterium
AATAGCAGGTATCCTATTATTTATGCTGATATTTTTGATATTTGGTTGGAGATACAATTTAGAAAAAAACAATCAATTACTTCATATTATTGAAGAGAATAATCGTTTATCTAGGCAAGAATCTCAACAAAAAATACAGGAAATGCAGCGTTTAGCTGAGGAAGCAGCCCAGCGGAAGATACAAGAGGCCCAACGCTTGGCTGAACAGGTAGCCCAGCGCTTGGTTGAACAGGAAGCCCAGCGGAAGATACAAGAAGCCCAGCGCTTGGTTGAACAGGAAGCCCAGAGGAAGATACAAGAAGCCCAACGCTTGGCTGATCAGGAAACCCAGCGCTTGGTTGAACAGGAAGCCCAGCGGAAGATACAAGCGGCCCAACGCCTGGCTGATCAGGAAGCTCAACGCCTGGCTGAACAGGAAGCCCAGCGGAGGATACAAGCGGCCCAACGCCTGGCTGAACAGGAAGCCCAGCGGAAGATACAAGAAGCCCAACGCCTGGCTGAACAAGAGGCCCAACGCCTGGCTGAACAGGAAGCCCAGCGGAAGATACAAGAGGCCCAACGCTTGGCTGAACAGGTAGCCCAGCGCTTGGCTGAACAGGTAGCCCAGCGCTTGGTTGAACAGGAAGCCCAGCGGAAGATACAAGAAGCCCAACGCCTGGCTGAAAAGGAAGCCCAGCGGAAGATACAAGAAGCCCAACGCCTGGCTGAAAAGGAAACGCAAAGAAGTCTATCTGATCCTCTAGTAATAGAAATCCAGAAAAAGCTGCTGCACCTTGGGTACTTGAGTGGGAAAGCTGATGGACATGCTGGGCAAAAAACACTGAATGCTATTAAGCAATTTCAGCAGGAAAACAGTTTATCGATTGATTTAGAAATAAGCGAAAAACTTCTGTCCAATTTGAATCTTGGTGAACCACGTGTTAGTCGTCAGGTTCCTCAAAATCAGGTTCAAAACAGACAAAAGCCAAAACCTGATATTAGGAATCAAGATACTAATAGAAATCAGGATGAATGTATAAAAATAAAGAGAGAGATGGATGTTTACTCATCAAGAGTAAATCAAAAAGATATAGATGCTATAGTCAAGTATGATCAACTATATAAAAAATACCAAAATACTTGTAGAAATTTTTGGTAGTGTCCCTCAGTTGGATCTTCAAAGGTTCTTGTGGAAACCGGGGCTTAATGCCTTATTAATATGACTTACACCGAATGGCTCATCAATAATCGATTGATCCGAAAAGGCACCGACCTAACTACGAGCCGGCTTAGCGGGTCCAAATCCGTCTTGGGAGACCGGTTTCACAAGAACCATCGAAGGACCAGAGTCATTCTTCCAGGTGATTCGGGTCGAACCCCAGGGCGCGCAGGCGCTCAGCCAATCGTTCGGCGCGCAAGCGTTCTTCCGCAGCGCGCTGGGCTTCCCGCTCGGCCCGCTCGGCTTCCTGTTCAGCCCGGGCCTCGGCAGCTTTCTTTAACCGGGCCAATTCCACCGAACTCAGGAAGGGTTGACCGTCTGGGTGATAGATTTGGAAGGCGTCCGGCGTCAGCCCGAAGCGAATGCCCAGGCGGGGACTGATCCAGCCGTTCAGGTGCAAAACCCGCTTCAGGCGTTCCTGCTGGCGCTGATAGATCTCGAGATGATGGCGTTTCGGATCGTAAAGGTAGTACTCCTCGACGCCATACTGGTCGTAGAAACGCAACTTGTTCGCCATCTCCATCCGGCTATTCGCCGGCGACAACACCTCGAACACCACCTGCGGCGCGATGCCGGCTTCTTCCCACTGCAAGTAGGTACTGCGCCGCCCCTTGGGCCGCCCAAAAGCCACCATCACATCCGGGGCCATCGGCCCGGACACCTCCCGATCCGGGACGGGATACCACAGCAGATCCCCGGCAACGAACACATCCTCACGGTCAGCAAAGAGAATCTCCAGATTTTCCTTGATCTTGACCAGCCAGTCGTATTGCTCGGTATTCTCCGCCATGGGTTGACCATCGCTCTCGGGATAGGGGTCAGCCGGATCATAATAGGACAGGGGGTTCATCAGTATCACCTCCCTCGCAGAAGTGGGATCAGTCATCGCCTACGAAAGCGACCACGCACGTCTTGAACCCCTCCCCCTTTGCGGGAAAGGGGTGTTTTTCAATGCAGCAGCGAAAACATCCGCCGCCGGTAGACAGTTACCAGTGGATTCTCGTTGCCGAGAATCTCGAAAATGGCGATCAACCCCTTGCGACCTGCTTCATCCTCAAATTGCGGATCGCGCCGCAGGATTTCCATGAACTGCTCCAGCGCCGCTTCATAATCGCCGGCCAGTACATAGCGGGCCGCCAGTTGCCGACGCGCTGCGCTGTCCGTCGGGTCGGCTTGCAACTTCTTCTCCAGCGCCCCGCGATCCGGCGCCCCCTGGACCAGGTCGGCAAATTGTAGCCGCGCCAGCAGGCCACTGGCTGGTTGCCGCTCCCGTTCTTCGATCGGCAAACTTTGCAATAACCGGTGCGCCTCTTCGCCTTGGTCCAGTTGCAACAATTTCTCCGCCAGCGCCACCTTCAGTTCAACACTCTCCGGCTCTTGCTGAAGCGCCTCGCGCAATAATTTAATGGCCTCCTTTTGGCGACCGTGCTGCCAGAGTGCGTCGATTTGTTCCCGGATCTGGTCGCCGGGACTCGCGTGAAACCGGTCGATGATCTGGCGATAGATCGATTCCGGCTGCACTCCCACCAACTGCTCCACAATCTGTCCCTGCCAGATCGCCAGCACCGTCGGCAGGCTGCGCACCCGAAAATGTGCGGCCAACGCCTGTTCCGTATCAGCGTTGACTTTCGCCAGGATAAACCCGCCCCGATACTCCTGCGCCAGCTTGGTCAGGAGTGGGGTGAGTTGCTGGCAGGGCTGGCACCAGTCGGCCCAGAAATCCACCAGCACCGGAACTTGCTGCGAGGCTTCCACCACCGAAGCGAAGTTGTGCTGGTTTACTTCAAAAACGTAGGGCGATTCACTCATATCGAATTTCCAGGGGCAATTAGCGTTCCAGATACTGTAATTTATCAGGCTTACCGTCCCAGTCGGACGCATCAGGTGGTGGTTCCTTCCGGGCAGTAATCACCGGCCATTGTTTGGCTAATTCGGTGTTGAGGGCGAGGAATTGCTGCTGATCCGCCGGTAGATCATCCTCGGAAAAAATCGCCTGCACCGGACATTCCGGCTCACACAGCGTACAGTCAATACACTCGTCGGGATCGATCACCAGAAAGTTCGGCCCTTCGTGGAAACAGTCCACCGGACAGACTTCTACACAGTCGGTGTACTTGCATTTGATGCAGTTTTCGGTAACGACAAAAGTCATAAGGCAATCTCCTGAGCAGCCGGAAACAGAATAAAGCTATCTTAACCGCGATTCTCCGGTGTGGGTGCAGGAAAAAGGAATCCGTTTTTCACACCGGCAAGGGTTCTGGTGGCGCTTCGCTGGCCGGATCTTCATGAATCAGCACATCAGCGTTAGGAAAGATGGTCAAGATAGCAGCTTCGACTTCATCCGCCACCCGATGCGCCTCCACCAGCGGCATCCGATCATCCAGCATCAGATGCAATTGAATGAAATACGTTGGCCCGGAGCGGCGGGTGCGCACATCGTGAACGCCATGCACCAGCGGATGGCTGCGCGCAAGCTCTTTGATGCGGGCATGCACCTCCGGTGGCAGTTCCCGATCCATGAGCAACTGAATCGACTCGTAACCGATTTGCCCGGCGTTGTAGAGAATGTACAGAGCGATGCCGATGGCGAAAGCCGGATCCACGACGGGCCAGCCCAGCATCGCCAGCCCCAGCGCCACAATCGTTGCGCCATTGGTCAGCAAATCCGTGGCGTAATGCAGCGCATCTGCACGGATCGCCGTGGATTGGGTCAGGCGGATAACATGATGCTGGAACAATAACAAGACTCCGGTCGCAACCATCGAAAAAGCCAGCACTCCGACGCCTACCAGCGCTTCATTCAAAGGCTGCGGATGCACGAGCCGATCGACGGCATGCAGGATCAGGAACACCGCCGAACCGGTGATGAACGCAGCCTGCACCAACCCGGCCAGCGGCTCGGCTTTGCCATGGCCGAAGCGATGATCGCGATCAGGCGGTTGCAGGGCATAATGCACCGCCAGCAGGTTAATGATGGACGCCGCGGCATCCATCATCGAATCCACCAACGACGCCAGAACGCTGACCGATCCCGTCATCAACGCCGCCGCCAGCTTTCCCGCAATCAGGATGACGGCAGTGGTCACCGAGGCATAGGTAGCCCATCGTAACAGGCGGCCAGCCCGGGCAGGATCGAGGGTTAATCGAATTGGATCATTCATGGTTAAACGTCAAGGGTCAACGAAAGTTGCTTATTCTAACCGGGCTTTCACCGACGCAACGGGGCGAACTCTCAAACGGAATCACCGCCCTACTATAGTTGTTTTGTTCAACCCTGCTTTTAAGGATTCCCCACGCATGCTCGAAACCCTCCGCCGTATCGTCCAGGATGTCAGCGCCGCGCCGGATCTGCCCAGCGCGCTGGCGATCACGGTCAACCGGATTCGGGATGCGATGCGCGTTGCAGCCTGCACCGTCTATCTCGCCGATGAAGACAACCGGGAATATGTGCTAATGGCGACCGCCGGCCTGAATCCCCGCGCCGTCGGCCGGGTACGGCTGAATCGCCGGCAAGGCTTGATCGGACTGGTGGCCGAGCGGCAGGAACCCCTGAATTTGCCCGACGCACCGAGTCATCCGCGCTTTCATCCCGTTTGCGAAGTTTGTGAGGAAGATTACCACGCCTTTCTGGGTGTCCCGTTGATCCAGTACCGGCGAGTGCTGGGGGTGCTGACCCTCCAGCATACCGCCATTCGCCAATTTCATTCCGCCGAGGTGGATTTTCTGGTCACCATCGCCGCGCAACTGGCCAGCACCCTCAATCACGCCATTCTCAGCGGCGCAACCCAGGAACTGCTCAATCCCCTGACTGGGGGCGTCCGCGCCTTGCAAGGAGTCGCCGGCGCACCGGGCGTGGCAATCGGCGTCGTCACTGTCCCGCACCTGCTGGCGGATCTCGATGATGTGCCCGACCGTCCGGCGCTCGATCCCGCTGCCGAGATTGCGGCGTTCCAAGCCGCCATCGCTGCGGTTGAACAGGAATTGCGCGCCGCCAGCGATCGCTTAGCGCCACTGTTACCACCCACCGAGCAGGCATTGTTCACCGTCTACCGGATGATGCTCCGCAGCGATAGCTTGCTCGACGATACGCTGACGCGCATCCAGAGTGGTAACTGGGCGCCGGCAGCCTGGCGTGAGGCAATTCAGTCCCGGATCCGGTTGCTGGAACAGGCAGAAGATCCCTATCTCAGCGCCCGCGCCGAGGACATCCGCGACCTGGGGCGACGAGTGTTGAATCACTTGCGCGCCGGACCCACCGCCCAGTTACCGGAACTGACGGCGAAACATTGCATCCTGGTCGCTGAGGAAATGAGCGTCGCGCATCTGGCGGCGGCCCCACCGGAGCGGCTGGCCGGCATCGTATGTCTGCGCGGTTCCGCCCTGTCGCATGTCGCTCTTCTAGCCCGGGCCATGGGCATCCCGGCAGTGATGGGCCTGGGTGACCGGCCATTAGGTCGCTTCGAGGGCAGCGACATTATCATGGACGGCTATCAGGGCCGGGTCTATCTCAATCCCGATCCGGCCATGCGTCAGGAATATCAACAGTTGCTCGCTGCTGAAGTGGAACTCACGGTGGAATTACAGGGGTTACGCAATCTGCCGGCGACGACCCGTGACGGTCACCGTCTCCCGCTCTATGTCAAAGCCGGCCTCCTCACCGACATCGACGCCGCTCATGATTGCGGTGCGGATGGCGTGGGCCTGTATCGCACTGAATTCGCCTTCATGGTGCGCGAATCGTTCCCCAGCGAAGACGAGCAGCACCAGATCTATCGGCGGATGCTGGCGGCCTTCGCCCCACAGCCGGTGGTGATGCGCACACTGGACATCGGCGGTGACAAGACCCTGCCCTACTTCAAGATCGAAGAAAACAATCCCTTTCTTGGCTGGCGCGGGATGCGCTTCACCCTGGACCACCCGGATATCTTCTTAACCCAGTTGCGGGCCATGCTGCGCGCCAATGCCGAACTCCAGAACCTGCGCCTCCTGTTTCCAATGATCACGACCGTCGAGGAAGTAGACGAAGCATTGCGGCTGCTAAATCAAGCGCACCAGGAATTGCAGGAGGAAGGCTGCCCGGCAACGCGGCCGGAAGTGGGCGTAATGATCGAAGTTCCCGCCGCCGCTTGGCAAGCCGGGCAACTGGCGCGGCGGGTCGATTTTCTGTCGGTCGGCACCAATGACCTGACCCAATATGTGCTGGCGGTGGATCGGGACAATGCCCGGGTGGCCGGTCTGTACGATAATCTGCATCCAGCGATGCTCAAGGCCATCGCCCACATCATCGCCGAAGGTCATCAGGCCGAACGTCCGGTGAATCTGTGCGGCGAAATGGCGGCGGATCCGGGCGCGGCGGTATTGTTGCTGGGCATGGGCGTCACCAGCCTGAGCGCCGGCGTGGTCAGCGTACCCCAGGTGAAGTGGGCGATTCGCAGTTTTACACTGGATGGTGCGCGTCTGTTGGCGCAACAGGCCATGACGCTGGAGACGACCGTCCAGGTTCGTCAATTGATCAATGATGCGCTTCGACGGGCAGGATTAGGGGAGATCGTGCGGGAATCCGCTTGACGGCTCCCCTCTTTCTCACAAATGCCCTCCCCCTCGCGGAGGAGGGCTGGGCAGGATTACTGCTCAATCAGCCTTCAATCGCGATTCGGCGTGGCTGAGCCGCTTCGCGCTTCGGCACGATCACTTCCAGAACGCCATCCTTGCACTTGGCCGCCACCTTGTCGGCGTCTACGGCATCCGGCAGCGAGAACCGCCGCAGGAATGTACCGCGCACCCGCTCAATCCGGCGGTAATTCTCGGTTTCTTCCTTCTTCTCGGCCACCCGCTGGCCTTTCAGGGTCAGCACCCCGTTCTCCAAAGTGATATCAATATCCTTGATCTCGACGCCCGGCAAATCTGCATGAATGACGAACTGGCTCGGCTCTTCCTTGATGTCTACCGCCGGCGCCCAGTCCGCCAGCAAGTGGCCGGTTTCTTCATCGCCCATCCGACTGCTCTCGAACAGCCGGTTCATTTCCCGCTGCAACTGATTCAACAGGTTCAAGGGTTCATAGCGCATGAGTGCCATAGCAGCGCCTCCTCTCGTTGGGTTTCAGATTTTGGCGTTCCCTTGAACGCCTCTTTGGCTCTTGATAAAGAGGTGGGGATGAATCGGTGATTTTCAAGTCCTCATAGCCGTTTTTTACGCTACGCTATGCTTGTGTTTCTCTCTTTTTCCCGTTGCCCGGAACTGCCTGATGGCTGCTGCTCCTCTGTTCATTTGTCACGCCTTCACTGAAAATGACTTTGCCCGGGATTTGGGGCTGGCGCTGGAAACCTGCCGTCTCCCAGTCTGGCGCGACAGTCGTCAACTACGCGGCGGCGAGCGGCTTGCCCCTGACGTGCGCTGGATTATCGAACAAGCTCGACAAGTCATCGTCGTCCTCGGACTGAACACCGGTGAACAATCCTGGTTGCGCCGGGAAATCGAAATTGCCCAGGAAGTAGAAAGGCGGCGGACTGATACGTATCGGGTGGTTCCATTACTGTTGCCCGGCGTGGATCCGGCCATTCTCAACCGCTGGTTCACGCCCCTGCCGCCGACCGCGCCCATTGGCCTGACCGCTGAAGGACTGGGTGCAGCGCTGCCGGCTTTATTGGCTGCCCTGGATGCACCGCCGCTCTTCGACGCCGACCGTAATCCCTCATCCCTGGTGGAACTGACTTTAACCTTTGGCCCAGTGGATGCCGAATCAATGGGACGCTGGCCCGTGACCGCCTGCCTGAGTCGCGGTTCCGAGTCAACGCCTCCCGCCAGCACTGAGGCGATGGCCGGTCCCTTGCCGTCATCAATCCCGGATCGAACCTTGTGCTGGTATTGGCAGGATCATCCCCGCTGGCCTATCGACGCTGTACGGCAATTCGCCCGCCAGTTGGATGCCCTGCTGGCGAAATACGGTCGTACCTTGTATCAGGCCACGTTGACCGATCCAGAGTTGCAGACCCTGATCGCTGACTGGCTGGATTCCCGCGAACGTCGGCTGACGATCCAGGCGGATACGACGGATCCGTATGCCGTCAACCTGCTGGCGCTGCCCTGGGAACTGCTCCATGATTCGACCGGTTTCCTGATTCAGAGCAAGCAATCCATCGAGTTTGAGCGTCGGTTGCCTGGCGGCGGCGACCCCACTCTCCCCGCCCCGATTCCCCTGCGACTCTTGATGGTCAGCCCGCGCCCGGATACCGAACCTACCGGTCATTCCGACCATCGGCGCAGTGCGTTACCGCTGTTCGAGGCTTTGAAGAACCTGGGTATGCTCGTCGAGGCGCGGGTGTTGGTGCCGCCGACCCAGACAGCGCTGGAAAAGGAATTGAACGAAGCCTGGGCGGCGGGACGCCCCTTTATCGCTCTGCACCTGGACGGCTATCTGCGATCCACCACCACTGCAGATGCACCGCTATTCGCGTTTGAAGCCGATCTGGACTCTCCAACAGCCAAGCATCGCGAAGCTGAATTCATACCGGTTCCGATGCTGGCCTCCCTGCTGGCGACCTATCGCATCCGCCTGGTGGTCCTGACCAGCGCTGGCCCTGCCGCCGCCGCGCTGGCGACCACTCTGCTGGCGGCGGGTATTGCGGCTGTCATGACCGTTCATCCCAATGCTCCAGCGGACGCTCTGCGCCGGTTCTGGGGGGCTTTCCACGAAGAATTGCTGCGAGGTGCCCGGATCAGTCAGGCGGTTTTCGCCGGTCAGCGTCGACTAGCCAACGACAGTTACCGCGCTCAGGGATTAGGTGGCGGCGGGGTTCACCTCCACGACTGGTTCGCTGTCCAGCTCTATCTCGGTCACCAGGATCCGCGACTGGTGCTACGCCCTCCGCTGGACCTGTGGCGGCGATTGCTCAACCAGCGTGGTGCAGGCTCAGTGGGTCGGCTGCCCGAACCGCCACCCACAGGTTTCGTCGGACGCGGACGTAACCTGCTCATTCTGGAACGGTTGCTCGTCCATCACACAGCCATTTTTATCCGGGGACCCGGTGGTTGCGGTAAAACCGCAACCGCGGCGGCGCTGGCGGCTTGGCTGATGCGCTGCGGCCGCTACCCGCATATTGCTTATTTACGGGATGAAGACGCTGGCGAGCTGCGCACCCTGGTGGAAAGCCTGGGCCAACAACTGCTACCCAATGGCCATCATTGGACCATCGCCAGTTATCCGAATCTGTGGCAGGCCGTTGATCATCTCTCGCAAACACTGCGCACCCAGCCGACGCTGATCGTACTCGACCAGATGGAACAATGGCCTGCGGAACACGATGAAATATTCGAGCGCTTCTGGAAAAAGCTGCTTAACGAATGGCCAGAACTGCGGCTGCTGGGCCTTGGCCGGCTAGGACCGCCTGCCTTCGCTGCGCCTTGGCGGGAGATCATCCTGGGTCCCCTCGATGATCAGGACGCTATTACCCTGATGAGCCGAATTCTGACCGTGACCGGCGAAATCCCGCCTGCCGCCGACAGCAGCAACGGCTTCCAGCCTCTATGCGAACTAGCCACTCTGGCCGGCGGTCATCCCGGCGCAGTACGGCGCCTGGCTCATGAAATCAGTGCCCGAGGCGTCAGCGCCACTCTGGAGCATCTCCGCGCCATACGCTCCACACTGCTGCGCCGTCAGGGTGATAACCTCCAATGGCCGCTTTACCTGGAGATGGAACTTGCCCTGAATCGGCTATCCGCAAGCGACCGGGAACGATTGAATATCCTAGCCTTCGCTAAAGGCGGGATCAATCGCCTAGTGCTAAGCCATGCACTGGAACTCGATAACCTGACTACTGATGCGCTATGCGAGCGGTTGATCGCTTTAAATTTGGCTGAAGATGAGGTTTATAGCCACCTGCGCATCGATTCAACATTGGCAAATTATCTAAATAGCCGGCTGAGTGCCGACCAGCGAACAGAATGGCGAGAACGTTGGCGCGTCGCCATGGAGCATCTGCTGGCGTTTCTCTATCAGCAGTACTTTAAGGATAACGCTCGCACCCTCCGCTTACTGCGGCTGGAACTCCCCAATCTGTTGGCCCTATTGCGAGACTGCCAACAGCAACCTCTACCCGAGCGCACCGCCCGGCTGGCCAGTCAGATGGAGCAACTGCTAGCACATCTCGGCGTTCCGGCCGCACTGGCCGAAACGGTCGCCACTCGTGAACGAGCGGGTCAAGCGTTGCCCGGTTGGAGCCGGGCCCGTTTCGAAACCGAGCGACTGCGTATTGAACGGCTACACGACGGTGAATCACTGGAAGAAGCAGTACAAGCCGCCCGGCAGTTGGTGCGCCAGTGCCAGGAAGCGGGAGCTGATGCTTACGCCGGCGCACGCTATGATCAAGCCCGCGCTCACTTCGAACTGGGCAAATTGCTAAAAATGGCCAGCGCCGCCGAACCGGCGGTTCGGGAATTAACGACAGCCCGCCAGCAGTTCCAGATCCTAGTAGAGGCAGGCAATCCCAGCGCCGCCCGTATGGCGGCGGTTGCCGATGCTGAAATCGGCGATTGTCTGGCCTATCTGCGGCGCTTGCAGGATGCCGCCACCGCCTACGAAGCAGCCCTCGCTCAAGCCGACCCTGGCAGTCCTGCGAGTGCGGCTAATCGGCTGCAACTGGGGCTGGTTTACCAGCGCCAAGGCAAATACGCCGCCGCCGCCGCCTTGTATGATGCTGCCCGGCGTACCTTCGAAACGCTGGGGCAATCGGAAAAAGTCGCCCAAGCTTGGCGGCAACTTAGCATGGCCCACAAACTGGATGGTCAGATGGAACGGGCGCTACAGGCCGGTCAAAAATCACTGTATCTCTACGAACAACAGCGTAACCGCAGGAGCGTGGCTGAAATTTTGGGCGAGGTTGGTCACCTCCACCAAGTACTGGATCAACTAGAGGAAGCCGTCCTGGCCTATCGTCGGATGGCAGAGTTGTATACGCAATTGGGAGACGGGCGCGGCGAGGAAGCCAGCCGCAATAAATTGGCAAATGTACTCATTCAATTGCGGCGGCCCGATGAGGCCCGGCAGGAACTGTACCGCGCCAGTGAATGCAACCCTCCTGAAAGCCCCACCGCCCGCAACTGGACAATTCGGCGCGGATTGCGCGATGTCAGCCAAGCGGTAAAAAATGTTGAAATCGCCGATCAGGCGCGGCAGCAAGCGATCCATAAATATCTGGCTTATCGGCGATCCGGCGGTGAAAATACCAATCCCGGTATCCGGCTATGCACCCAGATCAGCCAAGCGTTACAGAACGGCAATCCAGAAACAATCAGTGCGCTGGTCGCCAAACTGGAACAAATCGCCGCCAGTCCGAACGTGCCTCCCCCCGGCAAGTTGCTGATCGACAAACTGCAAGCGATTCTCAACGGTACTCGCGATATGGCACTGGCCAACGACCCAAACCTGCATTATCAGTATGCAGTAGAACTGCAACTGCTCTTGGAGGAATTGGCCTCGAACAGTAAGTAGCGACTGTATCTGGCTTGCTTGGCTTGGGCATATTTCTTTGAGCAAAAAAAAGCCCACTGTACTTGCAGTGGGCCTGGAATAGGCGCCTGGCGATGACCGACTTTAGCATGAGTGATCTCACACGATCATAGGCGTGG
>CAZDVY010000083.1:0-11802 GCA_964508935.1 uncultured Candidatus Competibacteraceae bacterium
ACGCAAACGTTCAAACAGGGACGGGTCATCAACAGGCATGAGGGACTCCGGGACCCCCACAGATGGGGCGTTGATTTTCATCCTAACATCCTCTGAACCGGTTCCCAAAACATCGTAGAATTGACCCAGCCGGAATGAACGCTCTATAGTATTTTTATGAACAATGAAAATCTGAACGAAAATATTGCGCCGGTTGAATGGGTTGATTTCAACAGCCGATCTGAAACCGCCATGACCGATCTGGCTATCCTCGCTGAACGGGTCGAACGACTGGTGCAGCGCTGCGAACAACTGGTTGGGGAAAACCGGGCATTGTGCGAGCAGACCTCGGTCTTGCAGGCTGAGCGCGACGCCCTGCGTGAGAAAAGCGAGCAGTCCCGTGCGCGCATCGACGCCATGGTCGTGCGGCTGAGAGATCTGGAGCAAAACCCGTGAGCCAGGAAACCCATAGCGTCACCGTACAGTTGATCGGCTATCAATATCGATTTACCTGCCAACCCGCTGAGCGGGATGAATTGCTGGAAGCGGCCCGCTATTTGAGTGACCGGATGAGCAAAATTCGTGATCACGATAAACACCTGAGTCTGGAAGCGGTGGCGGTGATGGCGGCGTTGAATCTCAGTCATGAATTGCTGCGCCAGCAACGCCACATGGCGGATGTAGACGCGATCATTAGTCATCAGGTCCGGGATTTATTGCAGAAAGTGGATGAGGTTCTTTAGCAGGGCGGCAGGGTTTGATGTATAATCTGCGCATGTTCAACAAATTAAGTTCGGGCGTTCTCTGCAGTGTTCGAGTAGTGGACTGGGTAACCCCTTGATCCTAATTGATTGTACCCGGGAAGCATGGTCGCTGGCGTGGGTGTGCATGTCCGCCTCGTTGCGGAAAGCCCGATACGCCGCTCCGCTTCTCACTTGAACCACACGGTTCAAGGGCAAGGTCCGAGACGGCACAGGCGGAGAACGTCCCCTTTGACGAGGCGATGCTCAGGCATCGCCTTTATTTTCCGTGAATCCGCAATCCTCAGACGCTCTTCGTCAACAACTGCGCACCCAGCGTCTCCATCTGTCTGCCGCCGAGCGGCAGGCGGCGGCGCTAGCGATCGCTGGTCGACTAATGAAAACCGCCGAGTTCGTGGCAGCGTCGACCGTGGCCGGTTACTGGGCCTGTCGCGGCGAATTGGATGCAGCACCGCTGCTGGAGCGCGCCGGAACGATGAACAAAGCGGTTTATCTTCCGGTGCTGGCCGGCAATGCGCTGCAATTCGCGCCCTATCGACCGGGTACGCCCCTGCGCCGCAATCGTTTCCAAATTCCCGAACCCGAGATTTCTCCGGCAGAATGGTTGCCGCCGTCAGCGCTCGATCTGGTGCTGACGCCGCTGGTCGCCTTCGATTCGACCGGGACGCGCCTGGGCATGGGCGGAGGATTTTACGACCGCAGCTTCGCATTTCTGCGTGACCCGGCTTGGTCAGGCCACCAACCCCGACTGGTCGGATTGGCTTACGAGTTTCAGCGGGTCGAGACGCTGGTTCGGCAGCCGTGGGATGTCCCTTTGTATGCGGCGGTCACGGAGAAAGCCTGGTACGTTTTTGGGTAGTCCCTGATAGCGATCAATTCCGCCCATTCAGAAACAACCGATAAACCGGGTTTTCGGTTTCTTCGCAGAACGGATAGCCGAGTTCGCGGATGTACTGCATAAACTTCGCCCGCTCCGTTTCCGGCACCTGGATGCCAACCAGCACCCGGCCATAATCGGAACCGTGATTGCGGTAATGAAACAGGCTGATATTCCAGCCATGGGCCATGCCGGTCAGAAACTTCAGCAGCGCACCGGGCCGTTCCGGAAACTGGAATCGATAGAGAAGTTCATCATGAAGGCCCGGCGCATGACCGCCCACCATGTAGCGCACATGCAGCTTGGCCATTTCGTTGTCGCTCATGTCGATCACTGGATAACCGTGTTCGCGGAGGACGTCGATGATCCGCTGCTTTTCCTCCTCACCTTCGCTGAGCTGGATGCCGGCGAAGACCTGCGCCTGCCGGGGGTCCGCATAGCGGTAATTGAACTCGGTGATGGAGCGTTTGCCGATGGTTTGGCAAAACTTGCGAAAGCTGCCGGGTTGTTCGGGAATAGTCACCGCCAGCAGCGCCTCGCGCCGTTCACCCAACTCGGCGCGTTCGGCGACATGCCGCAGCCGGTCAAAATTGATATTAGCGCCGCAGTTGAGCGCGATGAGCTGCGCGCCGGTAACGCCGGTGCGTTCCACATATTTTTTCAGGCCGGCGACGCCCAGCGCGCCGGCCGGTTCGGCGATGGAGCGGGTGTCGTCGAAAATATCCTTGGTGGCGGCGCAAATTTCGTCGATAGACACCACAATGATGTCATCCACCAGTTGTTGCGCCAGCCGGAACGTTTCCTCGCCCACCTGCCTGACCGCCACCCCGTCGGCAAAGAGGCCGACCTGATCGAGCGTCACGCGCTGACCCTGTTTGAGCGCCTCATGCATGGAGGCGGCGTCGTCCGGTTCCACACCGATGATTTTGATCTCGGGCCGCAGGAACTTGACGTAAGTCGCTACCCCAGCGATCAGACCGCCGCCGCCCACCGCGATAAAGAGGGCTTCAATCGGGTCTGGGTGCTGGCGCAGGATTTCCATGCCGATGGTGCCATTGCCCGCAATAACGTCCGGGTCGTCATAGGGATGAATAAAGGTCAGCCCTTTTTCCGCTTCCAGTTGCCGGGCGTGTTGATAAGCCTCGTCATAGGTGTCGCCGAACAGCACGATTTTGCCGCCCCGGTCGCGCACCGCCTGAATTTTGATCGCTGGCGTGGTGCGCGGCATGACAATGGTGGCTTTTGCACCAAGCCGCTGGGCGGCCAGCGCGACGCCTTGGGCATGGTTGCCCGCTGAAGCGCAAATTACGCCTTTTTCCAGCACGTCCTGTGGCAGACCGGCGATTTTGTTATAAGCACCACGCAATTTGAAGGAGAATACCGGCTGCAGGTCTTCGCGCTTGAGCAACACCCGGTTATTCAAGCGCCGCGACAGGCGGTTCATCACATCCAGGGGCGATTCGATGGCGACATCATAGACGCGGGCGGTGAGAATCTTTTTGATGTAGTCGTGCATAACGAGTTTGGCAGGCTAAGAGGAGAACACCGCCATGTCCAGCGATGAGATGAAGAAACGCGCCGCCGAGGCGGCTTTAAAGTACGTTGAAGAAAATACGGTCGTGGGCGTCGGCACCGGATCGACGGTCAACTATTTTATTGACGCCCTGGCGCGGATCAAGCACCGGATTGAGGGCGCCGTATCGAGTTCGGCGATGACGACAGAGCGGTTGAAGGCTTGCAAAATTCCCGTGCTGGATTTGAATGCCGCCGGGCCGTTGCTGCTGTACGTGGATGGCGCGGATGAAATAAACCACCATTTACAAATGATCAAGGGCGGTGGCGGGGCGCTGACCCGCGAAAAAATCATCGCCGCTGCCAGTGAGCAGTTTGTCTGTATCGCTGACCAGTCCAAGCTGGTCGATGTGCTAGGGACATTTCCCTTGCCGGTTGAGGTCATTCCCATGGCGCGCAGCCATGTGGGACGCGAGTTGCTCAAGCGCGGCGGTCAACCAGTGCTGCGGGAGAACTTTATCACGGATAACGGCAACCTGATCCTGGATGTCTACAACCTGCAAATTTTGGAGCCGACCAAGCTGGAGGCGGAACTCAACAATATCGCGGGTGTGGTCACCGTAGGGTTGTTTGCGCAACGACCGGCGGATGTGCTGCTATTGGGGACGGCGCATCAAGTCAATGTGCTGAAGCTTTGAAGAGGCCATGTTGCGCATGGCCAGAATAAGCGGGGATGTTCAGTGAATGCCGTTAGGGGAGGTTCTGAACGCTTGCACTTCGTTTACCGTTCGCCCTGAAATTGCTACCGTTGGTCTTGGATCAGCGTGAGTATGGGAGGGAATTTTCTTAGGGTATGAACGATCCGCAAACATAATATAGATAGAAATTGCAGCACACCGTAGGAGATGGGCATGTTCGCTTTCAGGAGCAGAGGGTTTACGTTGATCGAACTCATGGTCACGGTCGCTATTGCCGCTGTCCTTTTGACGCTCGGTGTGCCGGCTTTCACGAATCTAATGATCAAGAATCAGCTTTCCGGGCAGATTCAAACTTTGCAGGGGACGATTGCTTTTGCACGCAGCGAAGCGATTAAGCGTGCTACGTATGTTTCCATTTGCAAGAGTATCGATCAGTCTACTTGTTGCCAAACCAGTGGTTCAACCTGCGCGGATTGGAGCGGAGGCTGGATTGTTTTTGAGAATAGAGACAATGATGTTCCGGCAGTTAGGGATGATATCGGCGGCGCCGACGAAGAACCTCTCCTGCGGGTTTTTCCAGCGCTTCCCAGCGACTATACCTTGAACGCCAATAATAACTTCACAAATTTTATAACCTATGACCGATTGGGTATGGCGAACAATAATGGAACGTTCGTTTTTTGCAGGGGCAGCGACGAGACTACAGCCAGGGCTATGACTGTGATCCCAACTCGCCCACGCATCGCCACTGATACCGACGGCGACGGCATCCCCAATAAGCATGATGGCAGCAATAGCAATATTAGCAGTTGCGAGAGTCCCTAAATGAACAGACACCCCCGGCATTTTGGTCAGTCCGGTTTCTCTTTGCTTGAGGTCTTGATCACCGTGGTGATTATTGCGGTCGGTTTGATGGGCTTTGCCGGAATGATGGTCAAGTCGGCAAAGAACAACCGTATCGCTATGCATCGTAGTCTGGCTACGCTGTATGCCTACGATATTATCGACTGTATGCGAGTTAATCGAACTGCCGCGACAGCGGGTGATTATACGCTGGCGGATTTTGGGGATATCCTGACCGGCAGTACAGTGGCTGTCGACGATGTTAATTTGTGGCAAGCCGCGTTGTCGACGGTACTCCCAGCGGGACAAGGAAAGATTACCTTTGCAGGTAATGCCGTTACGGTCGAAATCCGGTGGACCGAGACCGTTAATCCTCAAGAGGCTGGCGCCTGCGATGAAGATCCTCCGAGTCCAGCCTGTCATACATGGACTACTGAGTCAACGCTATGAAAATCAAGTTATCTTTCCATTGGCGGACTCCGATATTTTCCCTCCGGCAGAGCGGTTTTACGCTGATCGAATTGATGATCGCCATGACCCTCGGCCTCTTGCTGCTGGCCAGCCTTGTCTATGTTTACACCAACTCTGCGCAAAGTTTCCGCGCCCAAAGCGCCCTGACGCTGATTCAAAATAATGCGCGCTACGCCTTTGAGATCATGGGGGTGGATATACGACAGACAGGATTTACCGGCACAAGCGCGGTGCCGACTAATGTTGTTGTCGATGAAGTGGGTAACGACTTCTGGAAACTAACGGATCTAAATAATTCTCTGACTGGCTATGAAAGTACGAATCCCCCTAATGTTGATGCTTGTACCACTCCAGTCGTTTCAGCCTGCTATCGGGCAGGCACGGATTCTTTGACCGTGGTGCGTGTGGATACTGAGAATAAATATACGGTTACGGCCCACGATACAGGAGCATTCACCTTTACCCTGGATTCTTGGCCAACGAGTCGTCCACCCGCACCTGGCGAAATCTTTGTAGCCGCTGATTATACCCATGCCGCCGTCTTCCAAGCAGGAACAGCAACTGCTAGCCCTAATGTGTCCTATGGTACGGGCGGATCACCGGGTAATTCCAGCACTAACCTGGGAACATTCCATGGTAGCACTCCTGCGGCAGGCACCTATGTATTAGCGCTCTATCGCTTAAGCGGCGCCTCTTATTATATTGGCACAAACCCCGCCGGCGAACCCGCACTGTATCGGGACAAGTTGGATCACAACACCATTACCTTAACGAGTACGGCGGAAGAATTGATTGAAGGTGTCGAAAACATGCAGATTACCTATGGGGTCGATACTGACGCAGATGGCAATGTTGATGTATACCAAGACGACGCAGGTTTGGTGGCTACTTGGGGCAATGTTCTCAGCGTTCGTATTACCCTGACCCTGGTTTCGCAACAAGATGTGAAGGTTGGGACTACGGGCGACCAACTCCTGCGCAAAACCTTTACAAATACTATCGCTATTCGGAATCGCTTGTTATGAGAAATAATTACCTGGTACTCCCAAACACCCAGCGTGGAGCAACATTACTCCTTGCGCTCCTGATTCTCATCATGATCATGATGCATGGGATTCCCACAGTTATGAACAACACGCTGAATGAACGCATGTCGGGCAATACCCGCAATCGGGATTTGGCTTTTCAAGCGGCTGAACACGCGCTCAAAGATGCGGAAAGCATCTTTTCGAGCGGACAAACGACTAATGCGCTAAACGCATCATTTGACCCCAACGGTGATGGCAACTGTTCAGATCATGTCACAGGTTATTACTGTGATGGAGAAAGTCATCCGAACAACGCCACTTATTGGCGCAATACCTTTGATTGGTATAGTGACGATGACGACACAATCTGCAGCCACCTTTCACCGCCCAATCTGACCGAGCCGCTCTACGCCCAGCCGTGTTATATCGTGGAGAAAATGACTGAAGCTTGCCTGGAAGACCCTCTTGTTGATGCTTGTGATGCAGGTCAAAAGAGATACTATTACCGCGTGACTGCGCGGGGCGTTGGCAAGGAACGTAATGCTATTGTTATTTTGCAGACTATGTACGAGTTTACCGAGTAAGGAGAAAACCATGTCCTCATTGCTCATTACTTTTATGCGTTACGCCCGCGTGGTTTTAGTAGCCATTCTGCTATGGCCTCTGGGTAGCCAGGCAACTCTGGATATTCCCGATTTTCCCCTGTTCCTGACGTCTACTGGTGTGCCGCCAAATTTGATACTGACTCTGGATGATTCAGGTAGTATGTCTCGGGCATTTACCCCGGATTTATGCGGAAATCCTAATGCTATTTGCGATAGCGGTAACTATGATTCCCAATTAGATGGCCGCTTTGTAAAATCGGCTTATTACAACCCGATTTACTATAACCCCACCACTACTTACACTCCTCCTGTAAATGCTAGTGGAGTTTCATTGAGTACATCCTTTACCAGCGCTTACATCAATGGATTTGACACTGCCTACGGTACAGTAAATCTTAGCTCTTTGTATAGTCCCTCTTCAGGACTTTTTCTGCACTCGACTTCAGACCGCTACTATCAATACATGCGGCATTACAGCAGCGATGTACGCTGTAACCAGGTCTCCGGCACAGACCCATGTCAATACAATAGTACTGTTGGGTCGGGAACGGCAAATTGGGTGAACATGCAATCACCCGTCGTGGATTGCGAGGATAATGCCCAGTGCATGTCGCGAACCATGCCGGCTTACTACTACGTCTACGATGGAACAAACTCCGGATGTTCCGGTACGGAAGCACAACGGAAGGTCGACAATGATTGCTATGACATCAGGATTGTCAGTAGTACATCGGGGGCTGATCGTGATGGAGATGGGATCATTAGCTCCGCTGAGGCGGATGAGCGCCAGAATTTTGCCAACTGGTATTCTTTTTATCGAACCCGCAACTTGATGACCATCTCTGCAACCTCTCTGGCTATGGCTACATTGCAAGAGAATGTTCGGGTTGCCTGGCAAGCTCTCAATAGCTGCCGAGGCGGTACCAGCAGTTTGGTTACTGCTGATTGCGAGGGTTGGCAAACCACTTCCATCAATTTCAGCAACGCCATTAAACCCTTTACCGGTACACATAAAAGCAATTTTTATTCTTGGCTATTGCGCTTGCCTACCTATACATCCACTCCATTGCGACAAGCGATGGGGCGCGCAGGTGCCTATTACCAAACCGGTGGCTCTAACAGTCCTTATGACGACGATTTGGATAGCACTGCTGACAACCATGAACATACGTGCCGGGGCAATTATCACCTGTTGATGACTGATGGTATCTGGAACGATTCTGTAACTGGCTATGGTAATTACGACAGCACAGGTCGCACCCTTCCGGATGGAGTGGCTTATACAAGCCAGCGCCCCTACCAGGATAGCAACTCCGATAGTTTGGCCGATGTCGCTTTTTATTACTGGGTGAATGACTTACGCAGCACCTTGGCTAATAAGGTTACGCCTTCGGTTGTTGATCTCTCTGGCAGCGAATCCAGTCGCTACTTTAACGCGAAGAATGATCCGGCCACATGGCAGCATATGGTTAATTACACGGTAGGTTTGGGGCTTACTCCTTTCCTCGCTATCAGTGGCCTGACCTGGGATAGCAACACCTATGATGGTAGTTACGTCAACATTGTCGCGGGAACTCAAAATTGGCCTGCTACCGGTAGTAGTGGTTTAAACGGTAATGCAGCTGACTTGTGGCATGCCGCGATAAACAGTCGTGGCAGGTTCTACAATGTGGATGGTCCTTCACAACTCAATGCTGCTTTTCAGGAGATTGTAGATACTGTTAGCTCGCAGGCGGCGACCGGCGGTGGTGCTGGCTTGAGCGCGAACACCACTAAAATTGCCTTTGATGCTGAGGGCAACAGCTTGACGACGGCTTTTGAAGCTAAATTTAACGCGGACTGGAGCGGCACGCTGGAAGCATTGCCGATTCAGACTGGCGCCACCTTGGGCGCTCCCTATTGGGAAGCCGGAGTATTGATCCCCGCACCTCATTTGCGCAAGATATGGACCCGAAACGATGGCACGATTGAGGAATTCAAAAATTGTACTGGCGCATTGGCAACGGCGCTTAATCAGGATGGCGGCGATCCGCCCGTCGTAGATAATCTTTGTACTCAACGACTGGCCTGGCTGCGCGGCTATACCACCATTACGGCTGCTTCTTGGGCGTCCGATATCGTGACCTTCACGGCTCCAGAACATGGGTTGGCCGTCGGTAATTCTATCGTGGTGTCGGGCGTCACCCCGGCGGGCTACAACAGAACCTACGTAGTGCTCAGCGCCGACACAGATTCCTTTACTGCAGCCTTGACTATGAATCCGGGTGCTTATACTGGAGGTGGTAAAGTGCGTTATGCCAGCTTCCGCGACCGCACCGTTTCTGTTTTGGGCGACATCATGAATTCCGACCCCATTTATGCTCATGAGGAAGATTTTGGTTATAGCGGCAGTAGCGTGATCGGGGAAGGCAATTACTCGGGTTATATCATTACAAAATCCGGGCGCATCCCTATGGTGTATGTCGGCGCCAACGATGGCATGTTGCATGGCTTCAAGGCAACTACCGCCGGTGATCAGGCTGGGGTGGAGCTTTTCGCCTTCGTCCCCGCGGGGGTGTATGGCAACCTGAGCGCACTGACTGCGCCGGGCTATATTCAGTCCCATAAGTATTTCGTGGATGGTCCGCCAACTTTGGGAGATGCTTATATTAGCGGCGGTTGGAAAACCTACTTAGTCGGTGGTCTGGGGGCAGGCGGCAAGAGCGTCTATGCTCTCGACGTTTCCAGTCCCGATAACTTTGTTGCTGCGCATGTCAAATGGGAATTCACTGACGCTAATGACTTAGGACTGACTTTTAGTCAGCCGCAGATAGCGCCGATCAGTGCCAGCCAGTGGGCGGCCATTTTTGGCAATGGCTACAACAGCACGTCTGACCGAGCCTTCCTGTATATCGTTGATCTCGCGACGGGCGATCAAATTGCCAAGATCGCTACGAATAGTGATACTGCCAATGGTCTGTCGACTCCGTATCTTTATGATGACAATGGTGACCGGATCGTGGATGCGATCTATGCCGGTGACTTGCAGGGCAACCTCTGGAAATTTGAAAAGAGCGGAAGCAGTTGGGTCCTTGGTAATGGCGGCAATCCACTGTTCACGGCGCGCAATGCTGATGGCGATATTCAGTCCATCACTTCGCAACCCAAGGCTATTGCGGCGCCAGCTCCTTATACGGGTGGGGTCATGGTCTATTTTGGCACTGGGCGCTATCTGGAAACCAACGATTTGACTAATGATGATGTCCAGACGTTTTATGCGATTTGGGACGATCCCGATAATACAGGCACTGTTCCCCGCACCGACCTTTTGGAACAGGAAATCCTCAATGAAGATGACGTAACAATTGGTGGGAACACGATCAATTTCAGGACTGTCACTACTAATACTCCAACGACAGGCAATAAGGGTTGCTACTTGGATTTTCCCGCTACCACCGGCAGTCCTTCTGAACGAATTGTCTCGACGCCTCTGATCAAGTTCTTTCAAACACTGGACACTCGGGTCATCGTTACTACCGCAACGCCAAATGATGATCCGTGCGATAAAGGAGGCATCAGTTGGTTGATGGAATTGAATGCCCATTGTGGTCGCCTGAGTGCTTCGCCCTTTGATTTCAACAATGATGATCAATATGATGAGGATGATGCGGTTGACGGTGATGCATCAGCCAGTGGACTCCAGTTATCCAGTACGCTTGGTATTACTAAGACACCCTTGTGGCTCAGCACTGAACCCGCGCCAGGGGCTACTACCGGAACTGCTTACAAGGGATTTACTGGATCGACAGGTGCACATCAGACTATTAAGCAATCGGATGATCCTCCTCCTCCTTCTCCTCCGGGTGGCGGTGGCAGTCCTAAACGGATATCTTGGGAACAAATACTGTGAAGGTTAAAGTGAATTGTCTGTCAAGCTGTTATCGCCAGCGCCAATTCTTTGCTTCTATTCAGGGGACGGATTGGTATGGTAAATGGCTACAAGGTGATTTGTTTCGGGTATCTGGTTTTACCCTAATCGAACTGGTTGTGGCCGCTGCGATTGTCGCCATCCTGGCGGCAATCGCGTTGCCGACCTACACCCAGTACGTCAAACGCGCCCATCGGGCAGATGCCAAAACCGCACTTTTAAATAACGCGCAATGGCTGGAACGGAATTTTACTGAATCGAATCTTTACCACAAGACTGATTCAGATGCCGATGGCAGTTATGACGACGACGTTGTTTTGCCCCATCAACAATCGCCCAGTGACGGCGCTGCTGTCTACACCATTTCAGCGAGTACGCTAAATGCGACCGCTTACACACTCACTGCAACGCCGGTTAACCCGGGTCCTATGGCTGGAGACGCCTGTGGTAGCTTGACGCTTACCCATGTCGGCCAAAAGGGTTCTGGTGATTATGATGGCGATAGCACGGCGGGTGATGCAGATGACATTGCCGCTTGCTGGAATAAATAGTTGTACATAGCAGAAACAAGCCGGCGCATTGCCGGCTTTTTAATGAACTCAGACGAGCCAAACTCCTCAGTATTTAAGGTAACGCTGGGATGTTGCCATGACGATGGGTTGATTGCGACCGTCAGTTTAATCCCGGATGCTCCTGCCGCGCGCCACTCAGGAAAAGCTTGAACGCAACCAGCAACCCACCAATTCATCTAGCTCGCCGGAGTTGTCTACGTGCTCGACTTCTCTGTTCAAGCCCAGCGCAATTTTCTGTCCTCCCGGCAGACCGGACTCGCCTGCCCTCACTGATAATAGCGATGAATCCCACCCCGACGCCGGGCTATACTTGACGCTCCATCATGATGAGAAAACCGGGGGCGTTCCCAAACCGTCCCCCTTGGATTCCGGAGACGCCCGTGCGCGATGTTTCAACTTTCCAGGGACTGATCCTGGCCTTACAAGATTACTGGGCGCGGCAAGGCTGCGTCCTGCTGCAACCTTACGATATGGAAGTCGGCGCGGGAACTTTCCACCCCGCCACCTTCCTGCGCGCCATCGGCCCAGAACCGTGGAGCGCCGCCTATG
>CAZDVY010000084.1:0-11780 GCA_964508935.1 uncultured Candidatus Competibacteraceae bacterium
GATTGAACTGATTTTTGAGGTGCATCGATGCAGGTTTCAGTTGAGACGCTGAACGCTCTGGAACGCCGGGTCACCGTGCGGGTGCCCGCCGAAACGGTCGCTACGGAAATCCAGAGCCGGCTGCAGACCCTGTCCCGGAAGGTCAAGGTCCACGGCTTTCGTCCGGGCAAGGTACCGCTCAAGGTGATGAAGCGGTTATACGGGCAGCAGGCCTGGCTCGAGACTGCCGGCGAATTGATGGAAAACAGCCTGCGTGAGGCATTAATCCAGGAAAATCTGCATCCGCTGAGTCAACCGGCGATTGAACCCAAGTCGTTGGTGGAGGGACAGGATTTCGAGTATTTCGCCACCTTTGAAGTGGCGCCTCAGGTCGATCCGACTGGATTTGAAACTATCCAGGTCGTGCGGCCCGTGGTGGAAATCACTGCGCAGGATGTAGATGACCTGATCGAGAGCCTGCGCTGGCAGCAGGCGGTCTGGAACGTGGTCGAGCGCCCCGCTGGCCAGAACGATCGGGTTCGCCTCGATTTCGAAGGCAAAATTGACGGTCAGGAATTTCCCGGCGGCAAGGGCGAAAATATAGAGTTCATTCTGGATGGAAAGACGCTTTTTAGGGAGTTTGAAGAACGATTGTTGGGTCTGAATGCGGGTGCGGAGGCAGAATTCGACTTTACGCTGCCTGACAGTCATCCCAACAAAGACCTTGCTGGCAAAGCAGCCCATTTCCAGATCAGACTCCACTCTGTTGAGGAAGCGACCCTGCCCGAAGTGGATGATGCTTTCGCCGAAAAATTTGAGATCCGGGAAGGTGGCTTAGCCGCCTTGCGTGAATCGCTGCTGGATAACATGAAGCGCAATTTACGTGAGAGCATCAAGACGATCATCAAGCGCCAGGTGACCCAAGGCTTGTTCAAGGCCAATCGTGTTCCCTTGTCGCATGCGCTGGTTGCGGCCGAAATCGAAAATCTGGCAAGCCAACTGCAATTCCCGAATGAACTCTCCGACGAACAGAAACAGCAGCTCAAAGCCCGGATGTTCGGCGCCCAAGCCTACCAACGGGTCGCACTGGGCCTGCTGATGTCCGAATTAGTCAAGCGGGAAAATATCCAGCTCGATCAACAGCGGGTGCGGGAAATTCTGGAAACACAGGCGGCGGCTTATCAGGAACCCGAGGAAGTCATCCGTGCGTATGAGCAGGACCCGAGGATGATGGAGCAGGCACGCGCATTAGCGCTGGAGGATCAGATCGTGGATTGGCTGCTGGAGCGGGCGCAGGTTACGGAAAAAGCTAGTACCTTTGCCGAAATCATGAATCCCCGACGACCGATGATCCCGGGAGTACCGGAACTTTCCGCACCGGACGAGCAGGATTCTCCGGTGCAACCTGATTCGGAGCCTACCCCCCATGAGTGACTCCTACGCTTCCGCCGCGACGACCCGGGCGCTCAACCTCGTCCCCATCGTCGTCGAGCAGACCGCGCGCGGCGAGCGGGCTTATGACATTTACTCCCGACTGCTGAAGGAGCGGGTAGTGTTCCTGGTCGGGCCGGTCGAGGATTACGGCGCCAATCTGATCGTTGCCCAGCTCCTGTTTCTTGAGGCCGAGAATCCGGACAAAGACATTCATCTTTATATCAACTCGCCCGGCGGTTCAGTCAGCGCCGGTCTGGCGATCTATGACACCATGCAATTCATCAAGCCGGATATCAGCACCATGTGCGTCGGCCAAGCGGCCAGCATGGGTGCTTTATTACTGGCCGGTGGTGCTGCGGGCAAGCGGTTCTGCCTGCCGCACTCGCGCATCATGATTCACCAGCCCCTGGGCGGGTTCCAGGGGCAGGCCAGCGACATCGATATCCATGCCCGGGAGATCCTGCTAGTCCGGGATCGACTGAATCGCATTCTGGCCCGACATACCGGTCAACCAGTGGAAAAAATCGCCGTCGATACCGACCGTGACAATTTCATGGGCGGCGCTGAGGCTGCTGAATATGGCTTGATCGATGCTGTACTAAGCCAGCGCCTCCCGACGGCGACCTGATTCAATCCGGGACCGCCGGTTTCAATGACCGCTCGATGATGAGGATGGCATGATGGCTAGAGATCGCAGTGACCGCAGTGATCACGACAAGCTATTGTATTGTTCATTTTGCGGCAAAAGTCAGCACGAAGTCCGCAAGCTGATTGCTGGGCCGAACGTATTCATTTGTGATGAGTGTGTTGAGCTGTGCAATGACATCATTCGTGAAGAGATGGAAGAAAATGCGCCTCCCGCCGCCAGTCGATTGCCCAAGCCGCACGACATCAACCAGGTTCTCGACGAATATGTCATTGGCCAGGAACGCGCCAAGAAGGTGTTGTCGGTCGCACTTTACAACCACTATAAGCGGTTGGAGTTGCAACGGACCAACCGGGGGAGCCGGGACCCGGACATCGAAGTCGCCAAGAGCAATATCCTGCTGATTGGCCCCACCGGTTCAGGTAAAACCCTGTTAGCTGAAACCCTTGCCCGTCTGCTGAATGTTCCATTCACCATCGCTGACGCCACCACACTGACTGAGGCGGGTTATGTCGGCGAGGATGTCGAGAATATCATTCAGAAATTGCTGCAAAAATGCGATTACGATGTCGAGAAGGCACAGACAGGCATTGTCTACATCGACGAAATCGACAAGATCTCCCGTAAATCGGATAACCCTTCAATCACCCGTGACGTTTCCGGTGAAGGCGTACAGCAAGCGTTGCTTAAACTGATCGAGGGGACAACCGCCTCGGTGCCGCCGCAGGGCGGGCGCAAGCACCCCCAACAGGAATTTTTGCAGGTGGATACCAGCAATATCCTGTTTATCTGCGGCGGGGCGTTCGCTGGCCTGGACAAGGTGATCCGCAGCCGTTCGGAAAAGGGCGGCATCGGCTTCTCCGCTGACGTGAAAAGCAAGGATAACAGCAAGAACGTCGGTGAAGTGCTGATGGAAGTCGAGCCGGAAGACCTGATCAAATACGGCTTGATCCCCGAGTTTGTCGGGCGATTGCCGGTGGTGGCGACGTTGACTGAGCTGGATGAGCACGCTTTAGTGCGGATTTTGACCGAACCGAGGAACGCCATCGTCAAGCAGTTCAAAAAGCTGTTCGAGATGGAAGGCAGCGAACTGGAGCTGCGCGATGAAGCCCTGAAGGCTGTAGCGCATCGAGCGATGGAACGCAAGACGGGCGCACGCGGTCTCAGGACTATTCTTGAGCAAATTCTATTGGATACGATGTATGACTTGCCCAGCATGCAGAATGTCTGCAAGGTGGTCATCGACGACTCAGTCGTTACGGGTCATGCCAAACCTTATTTCATCTATGAAAATATTGAACGGCGGGCAGTCGGGCACGATACCTGAAAATCGCCCCCTGTCACCGTCGACTCACCCATCTGATTCGCCGTGGAGAAATTGATGAAGCAGAACGCCAAGCCCGAGCGTTTGCTTAGCCCGGCATTAATGCCGGTTTTGCCACTGCGTGACGTCGTGATTTACCCGCATATGGTCATTCCCTTGTTCGTGGGTCGGGAGAAATCCATCCATGCGCTTGATATGTCCATGCAGAGCAATAAACGCATTGTGCTGATCGCGCAGCGGAGCGCCGAGGTCGATGATCCGGAAACCGGCGACCTGTACGACATCGGCACCCTGTCGAACGTGTTGCAGTTGCTGCGGTTGCCGGATGGCACGGTCAAGGTACTGGTGGAGGGCAACCAGCGGGTACGTATTCATCGCTTTACTGAAACCGATGCCTGTTTCATCGCCAGTGTGTCGCTGCTGGAAGCGAATCCCGAAGAGAGCGATTCACCGGAAGTCCACGCGCTGGTGCGTTCGTTGCTGGGCGCTTTCGATCAGTATGTCAAGCTCAACAAGAAAATCCCCGGCGAAGTCCTCGCGTCGATTTCCGGAATTGAAGACCCGGTTCGGCTCACCGACACCATCGCCGCGCACATGACGCTTAAGCTCGACGAGAAACAGAAGATCCTGGAAATTCACGACTTGCAGGAGCGTCTTGAACATCTGCTCGGCTTGGTGGAAGGTGAAATCGACATTCTCCAGGTTGAAAAGCGCATCCGTTCGCGCGTCAAGCAGCAGATGGAGAAAACCCAGCGTGAGTACTATCTGAATGAGCAGATGAAAGCGATTCAGAAGGAACTGGGCGATTTGGAGGATGTACCGAATGAAATCGAGGATCTGGCCCAGCGAATCGAGAAAGCCGGAATGCCGAAGGAAGCCAAGGACAAGGCCAAGGCGGAACTCAATAAGTTAAAAATGATGCCGCCGATGTCCGCCGAGGCGACGGTGGTGCGCAACTATGTCGACTGGCTGGTCAGCGTTCCCTGGAAGAAACGCACCAAGATTCATCAGAATCTGGTCGAAGCCGAGGGCATTCTGGAAGCCGATCATTACGGGTTGGAAAAGGTCAAGGAACGGATTCTCGAATATCTGGCCGTGCAACAGCGTGCACGCAAACTCAAGGGGCCGATTCTCTGCCTGGTGGGGCCGCCGGGAGTGGGCAAAACCTCGCTGGGACGGTCCATCGCCCGTGCGACCAATCGCAAGTTCGTGCGGATGTCGTTGGGCGGGGTGCGCGATGAGGCGGAGATTCGTGGCCACCGCCGCACCTATATCGGTTCGCTGCCGGGCAAGATTATCCAGAACCTGGCCAAGGTCGAGGTGCGCAATCCGCTGTTTCTATTTGACGAGATTGACAAGATGTCGATGGATTTTCGCGGTGACCCATCCTCAGCGCTGCTGGAAGTGCTCGATCCAGAGCAGAACAACACCTTCAGCGACCACTACCTGGAAGTCGATTTCGATCTGTCGGACGTGATGTTCGTGGCAACCGCCAACTCGCTGAATATCCCGCCGCCGCTACTGGATCGCATGGAGGTGATTCGCATTCCTGGCTACACCGAGGATGAAAAGCTCAATATCGCCTCCCGCTATTTGGTTCCCAAGCAAATCACCGACAACGGTTTGAAAAAGGAGGAGCTGGCAATCATCGATGAGACCCTCCTCGACATCATCCGCTTTTATACCCGCGAAGCGGGGGTGCGTAACCTGGAGCGAGAAATCGCCAAGATTTGCCGCAAGGTGGTCAAGGAGATCACCTTGCAGCCGGTCGATGGCGCCATCATTGTCCAGCCTGATATGTTACAGAAATATCTCGGGGTGCGGCGGTTTCGCTATGGTCTGGCCGAGGAACAGGATCAAATCGGGCAAGTCACGGGGCTGGCCTGGACCGAGGTGGGCGGTGAACTGCTGAGCATCGAAGCGGCGCTGGTATCCGGCAAGGGCAAGCTGATTCATACCGGCCAATTGGGCGAGGTCATGCAGGAATCGATTCAGGCGGCGATGACCGTCGTGCGCAGTCGTGCCGAGTCGTTGGGTATCGATCCAGAGTTTCATCAGAAATTCGATGTACACATTCACGTCCCGGAAGGGGCGACGCCCAAGGATGGCCCCAGCGCCGGCATCGGCATGTGTACAGCGCTGGTTTCGGCGCTGACCCGGATTCCAGCGAAAGCCAGCGTTGCTATGACGGGCGAGATCACACTGCGCGGCGAGGTGCTGCCGATCGGTGGACTGAAGGAGAAACTGCTGGCGGCGCATCGGGGCAGTGTGACTACAGTAGTGATTCCCGAGGAAAACAGTAAGGATTTGACGGAAATTCCGGAGAATATTCTGACCAAACTCGATGTGCGTCCGGTGCGCTGGATTGACCAGGTGCTAGAGATCGCTCTGCAGACCTTGCCGCAACCCAAGCCTCGTGAAACAACCGGAACCGAGGAAACAGCAGCAGAAACGGTAATTAAACCGGGTGGTGTACTGGAGGGAGTACGTGCCCACTGAGACTGAGTGAGAATGTTTTCAGGCGCTAATTGACACTGCTTTGAACGCCCTGCTATAAGGCAGCCTTGCTGTGATTCGCCAAAGTGCAAGATTCCGTGCATCATGCCGGGCTATGTCCCTATTCAACAACCGATAACATTGCAAAGGAAAGGGCTTATGAACAAGACTGAACTGGTCGAGGCCGTTGCGCAAACGGCTGATTTGCCCAAAGCGGCGGCAGGCAAGGCCATTGACGCTATGACCACGGCGATTGGCAAGGCCCTCAAGGAGGGAGATTCGGTGGTCATCACCGGGTTTGGCACTTTCTCAGTGCGGGAGCGCCCAGCACGAACCGGTCACAACCCAAAAACCGGTGAACCCATGGAAATCAACGCCAGCAAAGCACCGGTTTTCAAGGCTGGCAAAACACTCAAGGATGCAATAAAATAATCGTCTTTTCCGGGGTGCTTAGCTCAGTTGGGAGAGCATCGCCCTTACAAGGCGAGGGTCGGGGGTTCAAGCCCCTCAGCACCCACCACGGTTTGTAGCACCGGAGCGGTAGTTCAGTCGGTTAGAATACCGGCCTGTCACGCCGGGGGTCGCGGGTTCGAGTCCCGTCCGCTCCGCCAAATTCTCTCAGATTTTCCAAGCCGTGGATGCCATGACCTGATTTTCTGTTCGGAGCGGTAGTTCAGTCGGTTAGAATATCGGCCTGTCACGCCGGGGGTCGCGGGTTCGAGTCCCGTCCGCTCCGCCAAATTCCAGGGGTGTCGTCCAGACACCCTTTTTTATGCGCATTCGCCGCACGGTTCCAAATTCCATTTTTCCCCATAATCCGTTCTGAAGCCGGGGTAACTCGTCATGCTACAAAAAATCCGTGATCATGCCCAAGGCTGGTTCGCCTACACCATTATCGGCTTATTGACTATCCCATTCGCCGTGTGGGGCATCAACTATTACTTCGAAGGAGGCGGGCCAGTCGATGCCGCCATTGTGGGCGGCAACAAGATTTCGCTGCAGGAATATCAGCGCGCCTATCAGCAACAGCGGCAGCGTCTGCAAGCGATGATGGGCGATAACATCGACCCGACCCTGCTGGAAGGGCCACGTCTGAAACAGGATGTATTGCGGCAGTTAATTGATGAACGAGTACTCACGCAACTGATCAATGACCAAGGTATGCGGGTCAGCGATCAGCAGTTGCGCGATGCCCTGCTGACGCTGCCAGTTTTCCAGCAGAACGGCGGCTTTAATAAGGAGATCTACGAACGGCTGTTGCGCAATCAGGGTTATACCGCAACCCTGTTCGAAGAGGGCCTGCGGCAGTCGCTGGCGACCGAACAATTGCGAAATGGGGTAATCGCCTCAGCGCTGGCCACCCCAGCGGAGCTGGAACAGTTGATTGCGTTGCTCAAACAGCAACGGGAGATGTACTTTCTGACGTTGCCACTGGCGCAGTATGTCGCCAGGGCAAAGGTTGAGGATGCTGCTGTCCAGGATTACTTCACGAAGAACGCAGAACGCTTCGTGAGTCCTGAACAAGTGCGCGTACAGTTTATCGAACTGAAGCTGTCGAACCTTGCAGACCCGATGACCATCGGCGAGGATGAATTGAAGGCGGCCTATGAAGCGCAGATCGCCAAATATGGCCAGCCCGAGGAGCGCTCGGCGTCGCATATTCTAGTCAAGCTGCCGCCTGGAGCCAGTCCGGCTGAGGTCGATCAGGCCCAAGCCAGGGCGCAACAGATCACCGACACGGTACGCTCCGGCGTCAAGACGTTCGATCAAATGTTGCAAGAGATCAAATCCAATCCGTCCGGTCAGTTGGAAGGCGGCAATCTGGGCGTGATCAGCAAAGGCATGTTTGACAGCCCCGCCCTTGAGAACGCCCTGTATGCGTTGCAAAAGCCAGGCGAGGTCAGCGAACCGGCGCGGATGCCATCCGGGTTTCACATCCTCCGCTTGGACAGCATCACACCAGCCCAGGTCAAGCCGTTCGAGGAAGTCCGCGAGAGCATCGCCCAGGAATTGCGCCAACAGCAGGCGGAAAATCGTTTCTACGAAATTACCCAGACGCTGGCTAATCTGGGCTACGAACATCCTGACAGTCTGGAGCCGGCGGCAAAGGCTTTGGAATTAACGATTCAGGACAGTAACTGGTTCAATCGTCAAGGAGGAGAGGGGATCGCCAAACAGCCCAAGGTGGTCGACAGCGCTTTCAGCGAGGACGTACTCAAGCGGGGGTTGAACAGTGAGCCGCTCGAACTGGAGTCCGGCCATGTCGTAATGCTCCGGGTGAAGGAGCATCAGGAAGCAACCCCGCGTACCCTGGAAGAATCCCGTGAGGAAATCGCCAAGATTTTGCGCGAGCAGCAGGCCCGCGAGGTGCTGGCTAAAGACATCGAAACGTTAAAAGCCCGCGCAGCTCAAGGTGAACATTTGCAAGTACTCGCTAAGGAATTCGGTGGCGAATTCAAGAACGCCGGTTTGATAGGCCGCACCGCGCCCTCTGTCGACAGGGCCGTGTTAGATACCGCATTTCGTCTGCCGTCGCCGGAAGAAGGGAAAGTGAGTCTGGGTTCGACCGCGTTGGCTAATGGTGATCAGGCCGTGCTGGTTGTAGCGCGGGTCGTGGCTGGACAGAAGGATGAGCTGACTGGGGATGAACTTAAAGTGCTGGCGCAACAACTGGCGCAACAGACTGGCTCTGGGCAATTTGAAGGGCTGCTGGACAGTGTGCGGGCTAAGACCAAGGTGGTGATGTACAGTGATCGGCTGTAACCTTCAATCTTCCACCCCAACTCTCCCCCGCAAGGGGGAGGGAGTTTTTGAGGTTGTGGAAGGGGAATAACAATCCCTATTCCATCACCCCCAGCGCGACGGTATTAAAGCCGCCATCCACGTAGACGATTTCGCCGGTGATGCCGGACGCCAAATCGGAACACAGGAACGCTGCGGTATTGCCAACTTCCTCGATGGTCACGCACTTACGCAGCGGTGCAATGTGTTCAAACGTGTCCAGCATCTTGCGGAAATTCTTGATGCCGGACGCCGCGAGGGTGCGGATCGGCCCGGCGGAAATAGCGTTGACCCGCGTTCCTTCCGGTCCCAGCGTTTGCGCCAGATAGCGCACGTTGGCGTCCAGGCTGGCTTTAGCCAGACCCATGACGTTGTAATTCGGCACCGCCCGCACCCCACCCAGATAGGTCATGGTGATCAGCGATCCCCGCCGACCTTGCATCAACGGCCGGGCCGCCTTGGCCAGCGCCGCGAAGCTGTAGGAACTGATGTCATGAGCAATGCGGAAATTGTCCCGGCTGATCCCTTCCAGAAAATCGCCCTCCAGCGCCTCGCGCGGTGCGTAGGCTATCGAATGTACCAGGATATCCAATCCGTCCCAGTGCTGCTTAAGCGCTGGAAACAAGCCATCAATGTCGGCGTCACGCTCCACATCGCAGGGTAGCGTGATCGCACTGCCCAGTTCGGCGGCCATTTTTTCGGCGCGGGGCTGCAACTTGTCATTTTGATAAGTCAAAGCGAGTTCGGCGCCCTCCCGATGCATGGCCTGGGCGATGCCCCAGGCGATGGAACGGTTGCTGGCGACTCCCAGGATCAGGGCGCGTTTGCCGGCGAGAAAGCCCATAATGAACTCCTATCGGGTTTGAGTATCGTTTTAACGGGTCAGTACATTTGCGAACTGTAAAGGATAGGGCATGAATCGCGCAAAATTCCGTTTTCCGCAAGAGTTGGCCGCTGGTCTGCTAATGTTGAGCATCAGTCTGTCAACGGTCGCGTGGGGTGAACCGGTACACGGCATCGCCCTGCACGGACAGCCGAAATACGGCCCGGATTTCAAGCACTTCGATTACGTCAACCCTGACGCGCCCAAGGGCGGTGAGGCGCACTTTGCCGCTATCGGCAGTTTCGATACTTTTAACCCTTTCAATATTAAAGGGCAGCCTGTCGTTGGTGTCGGCCAGTTGTTTGAGAGCCTGATGACCGGCAGCGCTGACGAGCCGTTCAGCGAATATGGCCTGATCGCCGAGAGCGTGGAAATTCCCGCCGACCGGAGTTCGGCGACGTTCACGATTCGCCCGCAGGCAAAATTTCATGACGGCAGCCCCATCACTGCTGATGACGTGCTGTTTTCCTTCAAGACGCTGAAGAGCAAGGGCAGCCCTGCCTATCGGTTTTATTACGCCAACGTCGCCAGCGCCGAGCGGCTGGATGAGCGGCGGGTGAAGTTTACTTTCGCTCCCGGCGAGAACCGGGAATTGCCGCTGATTATCGGCCAGATGCCGGTGCTGTCGAAAAAATATTGGGAAAACCGGGATTTTTCCGCAACGACGCTGGAGATTCCGCTGGGCAGCGGTCCGTACCGGGTCGAGCGCTTTGAGCCGGGCCGGTTTGTCGTCTATCAGCGCGATGCCCACTACTGGGGCCAGGATTTGCCGGTGAACCGGGGTCTGAACAACATTGACCGGCTGCGCTATGACTATTACCGCGATGTCACGGTCGCGCTGGAGGCGTTCAAGGCCGGGGCCTATGACCTGCGGGTGGAGAATGTCGCCAAGCAGTGGGCGAGCGGCTATGACTTCCCGGCGTTGCGCGAGGGGCGAGTCAAAAAGGAGATTTTTCCCCATCAGCGGACTTCAGGAATGCAGGGTTTTGTCTACAACCTGCGTCGGCCCTTGTTCCAGAATCCCAAGGTGCGGCAGGCGCTGGCCTATGCGTTTGATTTTGAATGGAGCAACCGCAACCTGTTCCATGACCAGTACCGACGGACCCGCAGCTATTTCGACAATTCGGAGTTGGCGGCGCAAGGTCTGCCATCGCCGGAAGAGCTGGCGTTGTTGGAGCCGCTGCGCAAGGAATTGCCGCCAGAGGTTTTTTCAACCGAATATCAACCACCGGTTGCCAAAGACGACGCACAATTGCGTGCTAATCTGCGCCAGGCGCTGGAATTGTTGCAGGAAGCCGGCTGGACCTTCCGCGACCGCAAGCTGGTGAACGCCCAGACCGGCGAGCCGTTCCGTTTTGAACTGCTGATCGACGAGCCGACCTGGGAACGGATTGGGTTGCCGTTCGCCCGCAATCTGGAACGGCTGGGGATTACGATGACCGTGCGCAGCGTCGATTCCGCCCAGTACGAAAACCGGGTGCGCGATTTCGATTTTGACCTGGTAGTGAATGTTTGGGGCCAGTCGCTATCGCCGGGCAATGAACAGCGTGAGTTCTGGAGCAGCGCCGCCGCCGACCAACCGGGCAGTCGCAATTTAGCGGGATTGAAGAATCCGGCGGTTGATCAGTTAGTCAATCAGTTGATTGCCGCCCCGGATCGGGCCAGCCTAGTGACGCGGGTGCGGGCGCTGGATCGGGCGCTGCAATGGAGTTACCTGGTCATTCCGCATTGGCATATTCCCTATGACCGCATCGCCTTCTGGGACAAGTTTGGCTATCCGTCAGCAACGCCGTTGCAGGGGGTGCAGTTGAACGCCTGGTGGATTGATCCGGCCAAGGCGGCGGCGTTGGGTCAGCGGGGAGCGGGGTCGGAAAAGGTCAATTAATGGAAACAGACAGCCTGGTCGAGCGGCTGGCCCCCGACCGTGAAATGGCCGAGCCCAGTTATCTGCAGTTGGCGCGTAAGCTGAGCTGGCTCATCGAATCGGGGGAAATCCCGCACGGGCAGAGGGTGCGACTGGGAGATGGGGCGCCACTCTCGCGGGAAGTCGCTTGGTACGATCTGACCGCCGCCCCCAATCTGGCCGAGTGGGATGTGGTGGGGGTCAGCCTACCAGTTTCTCTACGAGCGCTGCGGCATTGCCCTGACCCGTGGAGAGCAAACCATTGAGGCGGTCATGAGTGGCGGTCATGAGTTCCGAGGCGGAAACCGAGGTATTCGAATTTGCTGAACCTGGA
>CAZDVY010000085.1:0-11721 GCA_964508935.1 uncultured Candidatus Competibacteraceae bacterium
CGTGGGGCAAAATCGCCGCGCACTTCCAGCCAGTGCGGTTGCAGCAGCGTGAACAGATCCAGCGCAATGCGGTTGATGCTGTCCTCGCTGAATGAACCCTGGTTGCGAAAGCTGAACAGGTAAAGTTTCAGCGATTTGGATTCCACCAGCCAGTCACGCGGGCTGTAACGGATGGTGATACAAGCCAGGTCGGGCTGGCCGGTGACCGGACACAGACAGGTGAACTCCGGGCAATCCAGCTCCACCAGATAGTCCTGCCGGGGATAGCGGTTGGCGAACCGCTCCAGAACCTGCGGCGCATATTCGCGAGGGTAGTCGGTTTGCGCCCGGCCCAACAGGGTCAGGCCGGCGGTGTTGGAATCAGACATCAGCATCTTCCAGAGTTGAAAAGTCAAAGTGGGTCAAACGGTCTCTTCCATTTGCCGTCGCAAGTCCGCTTCTTCCGCCAGCGCCACCAGCAGGATTTCCGGCGTGAGCGGCTGATCGAGCAGGGCGGCGCGGCGGCGGACGGTGGCGAAATCGCCCAGGGTCAACGGCCCCAGCGCCCAGAAGCGGGTCTGGTCGTCCTCGGACAAGCCCTCATCCGGCCAGGTCCCCGCCTCGCGCAGCGCGCGCCGCACACACTGCTCCGCCTGCTCGGCGGCCAGCGGCCAGAACCGCACCTTGACGTCGAACCGCCGCCGCACGGCTGGATCAAGGTCACTAACCCGGTTGGTGGCGCATAGCAGAATGCCGTCGAACTGCTCCATCCGCACCAGCAATTCGTTGACCTGCGTGACTTCCCAGGTTTGCCGGGCATATTGCCGGGCGCGCAGGAAGGAGTCGGCCTCGTCGATCAGCAACACCGCCCGACTCTGGCGGGCTTCCTGAAACATCCCGGCGATCCGTTCCTCAGTCACGCCGACCAGCGGATTAAGCAGGTCGGAGGCGGTCCGCAGCAGCAGGGGCCGATCCAGCCGGCGCGCCAGCCAGGTGGCAAACGCACTTTTGCCGGTTCCCGATGGGCCATACAGGCAGATTCGGCCTCGACCCTGACGGCCCAACCCTTGAACCAGCCGCGACAGGTCGCAATCACAGTTGATCAAGGCCGGATCGTAGTCAGCGCCGATGCCCGCGGTCGCCGGCTGGAAAAGCGGTTCTCCATGCCGGACGGCGGCCAGTGCGTGATCCAGCACCCGACTCAGCAGCGCCTCGCCCTGTTCGGCGAATGCCTCCGGTAGTAGATGCGCCAAACGGGCTGCCTTTTGCACCAGCGCTGGACTGAGATGGGGATTTTCCGCCCGTTCCGCAATCCAGCGCGCATCAACAGCCAGTTCGCCCAGATGGCGGCGGATGATTCGTTCCCGCACCGGTCGGGGCGGAATATCCAGGGCCAGTTGCAGATCGAAGCGACGCAGAAAAGCCGGATCGACTGTGTCAATGCGGTTCACAACCCAAATCGTCGGTGCCCGATTCTGTTCCAGCACCCCGTTCAGCCAGCCCTTGTTGATCCCGCTGTCACGAGGCAGAAAGAAAGGCAAATCCATCTCACCGCTTTCCGAGAGCACATCGCCGGCTTCGTCGAACAGCAAAGCGCATTCGTGGCGTCGAGTCAGCAGGTGCTGGGCCAGACTGTAGCGGGACAACCGCTGGCGAGCATTCAGCGGATCCTCATCTTCGCCGCTGGCCTGTACCGTAAACAGCGCAATACCCGCCGTTTCCGCCAGCGTCAGCGCCAGTTCAGTTTTGCCGGTGCCAGGCGGACCGTACAACAGCAGGTTAACCCCCACCGTTCTGCTGGCCGCCGCCTTGGCCAGCAATTGACAGGCGAGCGCAAAATCTTCGGCCCGATGGGTAAAGTCGCTGGTGGTCAGAGCAGCCGGACGCGCCGGGGCGACGTAGTGCTGAAAGAGAGTGGCGGTGTCCAGTCGCTCGCTCAACAACAACTGTGGCAGGTGATCGAGAATGTCGAGCTTGGCTTTCAGGTGATAGCGATGGGTGTCGTCAATCCGGATCAACCCGGTTCGGGCCAGCAGGCCGTTAGGCAACAGGGTCCGATAGACCGCATCAGGGCGCGCGCCCAGCATGGTCGCCAGTGCGGTGCAAGCGCCCCGGCGACTGAATTCGCCCAGCGGTTGACAGGCGGCGTACAGCGTCGGATCGAGATGCAGCATGGCGGCCAGCAGCAACAGTTGGCTTTCCAACGGCGCCAGCCCCAGAGCGGCGGCAATGGCGGCGACGTTGCCAAACGGGGGACGGCAATCGGCAATCTCCGGGGCGGCATCCAGCTTGCTCAGTTGCCGTTGCAGGGCGGAACCAATCGACCCGCGCAACTGAACGCCCAACGCGGTCAGCATCCGGCTTTGCCGGTGACGCCGCAGATAAGCTTCCATGCGCTCCGGACGCACTCCCAACCAGGCCCGCAGCACCCACTGGCGCCGCAGGACAGGGTAATCTGGACTCAGATGCGATAATTCCTCCAGCAAAGCTTCGGCATCATCATCGAATTCCAAGTCGTCTTCGTCGAGTCCGAAGGATAGAAAATCCAGGGTGTCGTCCTCGCTGGCCTGTTCTATCGCATCGTCCAGCGCACGGCGGTGATGGCGACGATGGGGCATGAATCAATTCTCCACATAATGAGGCTGTCTTTAAACTTGAGAGCGCTTGGCGATCCTGGCGAACTGGCGAATAATATCAATTTTATCTTCTCAGGATTGATTCTCATGCAACCCGTTCTTAAATCCGCCAAGCTGGCCAATGTTTGCTACGACATTCGCGGGCCGGTGTTGGCGCAGGCCAAACAGATGGAAGAAGAAGGACAGCGGATCGTCAAGTTGAACATCGGCAACCCGGCGCCGTTCGGGTTCACCGCGCCGGATGAAATTGTCCAGGACGTCATTCGCAACCTGCCGGACGCTTCCGGTTACTGCGATTCCAAAGGGTTGTTCGCCGCCCGCAAGTCGATCATGCATTACACTCAGCAAAAGCAGATTGCCGGGGTGCAAATCGAAGATATCTACATCGGCAACGGCGTATCCGAGTTGATTGTCATGGCGTTGCAGGCGCTGCTCAACAATGGCGATGAAGTACTGATTCCGGCCCCCGATTATCCACTCTGGACAGCAGCGGTCAGCTTGTCGGGTGGGCAGCCGCGCCATTACCATTGCGACGAATCGTCTGACTGGCTGCCGGATCTGGACGATATCCGGGGCAAGATCACCCCCAATACCCGAGCCATCGTCGTCATTAATCCCAATAACCCGACGGGCGCCTTGTATCCGGTGGAGTTACTACAGGCGATTCTGGACCTTGCTCGCCGGCATCAGCTCATCGTCTACGCTGATGAGATTTATGACAAGGTACTCTACGACGGCGTTCAGCATACCTCCATCGCTGCGCTCGCTGATGATGTGCTGTGCCTGACGTTCAATGGCCTGTCAAAAAATTACCGGGCCTGCGGCTACCGCGCCGGCTGGATGATCGTATCGGGCGAGAAAAGCCACGCCCAGGACTATATTGAAGGGTTAACCATCCTGGCTTCAATGCGGCTATGCGCCAATGTACCGGCACAACACGCGATCCAGACGGCGCTCGGCGGTTATCAAAGCATCAACGATCTGGTACTGCCGACCGGACGCCTGGGTAAACAGCGCGATCTGGCGTTTCAGTTGTTGACCGCAATTCCCGGCGTCAGTTGTGTTAAACCGCAGGCGGCGCTGTATCTCTTCCCCCGACTCGATCCTCACATCTATCCGATTGCTGACGACCAGCAGTTTGTTCTGGAACTGCTACTGGAAGAGAAGGTGTTGCTTGTGCAGGGTACGGGATTCAACTGGCCCCAGCCCGATCACTTGCGGGTCGTCTTCCTGCCGCATGAAGACGATTTAACGGAGGCCATCGGACGCTTTGCCCGCTTTCTGGAACGCTACCACAAACGTCATAGTATTTGACGAAGAGAGCGTGTCGATAAATATACAATATCTGCTGTATCAGCGTCGCACAGTTCCCCGCGCCGGTGAGGATAACCCTGATAGCTGGCTTTGATGCGAACCTCAAGAGGAGGGAGGTCAAATCCCTATGATACCGACTGCTTGCCGGTCGTAGTGGAAACTGACCTTATCCGGTTGTTCATGGCAGAGGCGGAATTAAATGGCAAGACGCGGTTGGCAAGGTTCTGACTGCTGAAGAAGCTTCAATGCAAAAAGCGAACTTTGTCAGCATCTTCGCTGAAGGGTTACTTGTGCTGCAACCAGCGGTAGTCATGCGTCTGTTGATGAGCGTGACTATCCGCTGAATTGCTTTACTATGCGAAACTACCGTTTACCATCTCGACCGGCTGCTGCTGCCACCACCGCCACTGCGGCCCCCTCTTGCGGGTTTCTCAGTAGCCATATTGACTTTAAGGGGGCGCCCCCCCAGGTTTTTACCATTTTGTTCCAGCGCTTTTTCCGCAGATTGCTGAGCAGAGAAAGTGATAAAGGCAAATCCCTTAGGCCGTCCCGTTGCCCTGTCCATGATCAGGGCGAGATCCTCAATTTCACCATAGGGTGAAAAGAGTTCCCGTAACTGTGATTCATCAACAGTGTATGGGAAGTTACCCACATAGATCTTGTTTTGCTGCATTATGTCTCCAAAATTCCGCACAGTTGGAATGGATCGAATGGATTGATATGGAAATGACAGAATTACACACTATACACAGTCAATTTTCCGTATAGCATCATCTTTAATTGTTTCGCTTCCACATCCGGGCGAAAGCTAGTCCATGGCTAGCCATCCGTCAAGTTCTTCCGCAAGAATCCTTGCAATCTGGCGAGGGATTCTGGAAGGTGAAAAACGATATGCCGCGTCAAGGCAGCACGTCTTCGCTGCGTAAATGTGACTCCGGCAGTTGCGGTCCCGGCTCGCCCAGTGCTTCGGGTACGGATGCCGGGCAGGGTCTGGCGCTGGCCTGCCAGCGATCCAGGAATTCCCCCCAGTGCGAATGCTGTATTCGACCCGCTTCAAGATAGTCCCGCAGATTTTGCACACTGGTATTATGGCCGTGGGCGCTGAGCCGGGTGCTGAAATGCGCCCAGCGCAGATAGAGCAGGTAGGTGTTGAGTACATCGCCTTCGCAATACTGATTGATGGCGGCGTAATCACCAGCAGCGGCCTGCTCAGCGACGTTGTTCCCATGCCCGTTCCACTTGCCCGGCAGCCCCAATGCTACAGCCGCTTCGTCCAGCCCCAGTCGGGGCGAAGCGCCAAAATCACTCAACACATCCATAAGATCGCAGTGCCAGTTGGATTCGTAGCGGTAGTCATAGCCAAAGCGGGGATCAGTGCGGTGCCAGTTGATAGCGGTCAGCCCATGGACCAAGGAGCGCTGCTTGAGTACAGCAGCATCAAAGCTGCGACCATTCCAAGTCACTACCCGAGGTTTCTGCTTGTCGATCATTTGCCAGAACCCGGCCAGGATTTCCCGCTCGCCCCGGTCGGCAATGCAAGCCGATCCCAGTTTGCGCACCAGGTAGCGTTCTCGCTCACCCTCCCGCTCGATCCGCGCCAGCAGGAAGCCCAAGGTCACGATCTCGTGCTGTATTGGCTTGGGGAAGGCGTCAAGGTCACATTCTGTAGGTAGAATCGCTGTATCAGGCCGGGTTTCCAGATCAATAACCAGCAGGTGTTGGGGGGTTGCCATGTTCGAATCAGGAATCAGAAAGAGAACAACGTTAGTGCTCTGTCAGTAAGATTTTGAGGGATTCCACCCCTGAAAAAAGCAGAAAGCTCAGGGTGGTTGTCCATCGGAACAATGGTAACAGAATACTAGCTTGTGCTGTTTTTCGTGACGAGCTAGACACTCAAAAAAAGCCTCTGCGTCAACTTTGCTTGCCGCAGAGGCGTATCTATTCATTCAATGCGATCTGGATCAGCCAGAGCATTATGGATTCAATGCAAAGTAGGGGTTTCAGCTTCATGATGCCGACGGAGATAGCGCTCAGTGGCGCCCGCTACAAATTCCGCACCACAGGATTGACAGGAGTAGGCGTAAACCGCATAAGTCTGGCTATGATCATGCCAAGGAAATAAAGCTTGCCCGCCCTCAATAAGACCGCCTTGCTCAACATGAAAACTGTAGCAGTTTGGGCACCGTATGGTATTTTCAAGGCGGACTTTGGCCCGTCGATCGATCGATTCGTGCTCGTGACGATATTGAGTCATGATATTCATATCGCACCTCACTGACTATTTCCGGCTTTACAGCCATTAATTAATATAGCACAAATTATAGAGTTTGTCTCTCAAGTATTGGTTGAAATGAGTCAGACCAAAGTCTGATTCACCGTGTTAGGGATTACCGCAGATAAGTGCCGTCTACCCCGATTTTACCCGGACCATTCAGTACGTAGACGCCAGCGGAATTGGCGCACACCTGGAAAGCGATGTGTCCATCACCCACATGGATTTCGTGACCGGTTACTGCATCACGGTAGACGCCGTTACGGATACCGCCGACATTGACGCCCTGATCGCCGCCGATGGCTAACCCGACCACTACATAGCTTTCCCCGTAGTGATGGTCACGGACAAAGCTCATGCCGCTGCCCCATTCATTGACATGGCTCATCGCGCCCTTTTGCAAGGCCGGGATGCTGCGGCGAATCTGGTTCAACCGTTTGATATGCTGATACAGCGGATGGCTCTGCGTCGCGCTAATTCGTTCGTCAGTCAGGTGATCGCCGAAATAGGCGCGGCCCGTTTGATCGAGGGTGTCATCGTTGCCGATTACATCCTGCGGCGCGCCCTTCATGAATTCGATTTCTTCACCGTAGTATAGGCAAGGAATACCGCGCACGGTCCAGAGCAGATTGTAGGCGGCGGCCGCCATCCACTGCTCGCCCTTGAAGCGAAAGCGGAAATCATTGTCCGGGCCGACATCGTGGTTTTGCAGGAAGGTGACCAGCGTGCTGGCATTGCCGTAAATCCAGTCCATCTCCAGCACCCGGGCGACGCCGTCGAAGCTGCCCCGGCTGAGATTGTCGCGGAAAGTGGAGAACAGACCGAAATCGAGTTGTGGAAAGCCGGAATCACCGCCGGAATTCGGATCACGGGGATCGTGACCTAACCGGGTATACCACCAGGGCCGGATGAAGGACGGGCCGTTGTCGCCACCGCCTAGATCGCCCCAGCCATAGCCTTTGACCAGATTTTCGCCGAACACGAATAACCCGGGTTTATGGGCTTTCCAGGCATTGACATATTCCAGCAGATTATCACGGGGGACGTGTTTGACCGTGTCGATGCGCAGTGCATCCACGCCCATGTCGAGATAGCGGTTAATCGAGCCGATCAGATAATCCTTCACATTCTGCCGATCAGTGGCGAGATTGATGCAATCCCCGGCGATGTGTTTCAACTGCACCGCTGCACTTTCCCAATCACCGCCACAAATGAAACCGTGTTGCATATACCATTCAGGATCGAGCGCCTGAGCATCAATGCCGAAGAAGCGGCCAGGGTTGTAGCCGGGTTTGGGTACAGTTTCGCCGGTTTTGGGATCGGTTAGTGGAAGCTTGCCTTCGGGGTCCCTACTGTGTCGCTCCCGGTACCAGTCCGGCGCGACTGGATTGTCGATGTCGTCGCGGTTCGGCCAAGTGTAGTTGCCGAGGTTGCCTTGGTAAGGACCGTGGTTGACGCGGCCCTGCTCAGAACCCTGCGGCACGTAGTATTTGATCGGCAGATGGTCGATATGCACCTTGCCACGAATCCCGTACTGGCAGGAATGATTGACCACCACGTCCTGAATGATCTTGATGCCGAGTTTATGGGCCTCATTGATTAAATCCTGATAAGTGGCGTCCGGCGATTCCAGCCGGGGATCGATGCGCGTCCAGTCGTAAGCGTGGTAGCCGTGATAGTCCAGACCGCTGCGATTCTCCACCGGCGGAGTGATCCAGATCGCGGTGAAGCCGAGATCGCGGATGTAATCAAGCCGTTGAATAAGACCCTTGAAATCACCGCGCCAGTGCGGGTCTTCCGGTTGGCCGGTGACCGGGTTGAATTTGATGCGGTCGCGGCAGAAGAAACTGATGCGGGGGTCGCCTTCATAAAAACGGGCGGTGAGCAGGAAGTAAATGGTTTCCTCGCGGAAGTCGCCCAGTGGGCCGTGGGGATCAAGCGGTTCGCGGGCGGGTGCGATGATCGCGGTTTGCAGAGAAATTGCTGCGGGAGGCGTGTCAACAGGGCAATCCGGCGGCTCGGCTGGGGTAACGGGTTGCTGGTCATACCAGCGACCGTTCATAAAAAAACCATCGTATTCCCGGCGCAGGTCGCTGGTTTGCCAGCCTTGACCATCGCTGAAAATCAGACTGGCGGCTTCAACGCCATTGAATCGGTAGACGAACCAACCATCATCGATTGCCGCCATGGACACCCCTGGCCAGTCAGTGCCGGAACCTCCCGGCTGAGTGTCCCAGTAATGGATATGGATGCTATTCGCCCAATCGGCGGGTTTTTTAAAATAAACAGTCAGTTCAGTCATTCAGAGGGTTCCGGTACAGAGATTGCTGAAAAAGTATGGAGCCATTGGGAGCTAATCGGCGACTATCGGCTGGGCCGATGAAAGCAGGGAGTCAGGCCAGGCGTAGAAAAGCTCTGGGCTAAATGACGTAATTCGGAGCCACACCGGGTATTTCGATACTCGTGATCATTGAACCGTTACATTGAACGGCAGCCGATTTACCGACGCAGTCCTCACCGAACAGCGCCGTCAGCGCCTCGGCAAGTAGCTGCGCGTCAGCCTGCAGATGATGTTTGCGGTGACCCGTGTCAAGAATCAGCGTCGCGACAGGGCCATCATTTACCACGTCGGCGATGGTTCCAGTAATGTACATCATGATAGGTGCTCCATCGGTCGGTGGAGAATTGTTCGTTGCTTGAAAGCGGTAGAGACATGCAGTTCAGCACAAGGTCTTCACTGGTGATCATTCCCTCCGTAACGACCTGACGAGCTGTCGAGAGATGGTATTACGATCCTGTCCTTCTTGCACCACGTTTTACGAGGCGAGCGCGCGATGAGTGAATTGAGTACTGGCGCGGACACTCGATGCCGGTCATCACCGACCAGCGGTCACGCTTAATCCGCACGCGGATTCGCATCCCGAACCGCGCGGATCAAGGCTGCCGTTTGCACATTGATCGTGTCGCGGTCGCTTCGCCCCTCGAAGTGTACTTGAAAATGGCGAACGGCCCGCGCCGTGCGAGCGTTGAACTGGCCGTTGACCGGCCCGACCGAATAGCCAATTTCCGCCAACCAGGTTTGCAGGTGCTGGATCGGCGTCTCGGTGATGTCCTGGTATTCTCGCCCGCCGAATTTGCCCGGACGCAGCGTGCCTCCCACCGTTTGCGGATCGAAATCCCCAGGCTTCAAGACTAGCGACGACGAGCCGCTGAAATTCTTGCCGAGGTTCATCGCCATGAAGAATCCGGCAACCGGATCGTTGCCGCCGGCGTTCCCGCCGGTCCGGGCCAAGCCGATGGGTGGCTTGGCGTTTTCGAGCTGCGACCAGTCAAATTGATGACCGGGACAGGCAATGCGCTGATCGCTCAAATGACCCTGCCCATCGGTCAGGATATCGCTGTGCCCGATGACCCGGTGCCGGGGAACGCCATGGTATCTCATGAGTTCCTGGATCAGTCGAATCAGCGACCGATATTGGGCGCTGGTCAAGCCTTGTTGTGTGGAGCCGACATTCTCGATGCCGATCGAGCGCCACGCCAGCCGGGTTTGCGTCCCCCAGTGTGACTGGTTTTGGCTGTTCTCATGCGAGGCATGCCCTGCCGCGTGACTGTCGAGCACTAGTTTGACGATCTGACCGTCGCGGTCAACGATATAGTGCGCGCTGGTCCCTCCGCTCAAGAATTGATTGATCGCCGGCCCGATCACCTCGCCGCCGGTCTTGTGAATGACGATCATATCGATTGGCTGGTTTCGTCCGTAATGGTAGGGAGACTTGATCCAGAGGGGCTGCAAGCGCGCCTCCAGCACTTGATTTTTGACACTCACCACTTGGGCAACGAGCTTGCCATTGTCCACCGTGCTGGAGTGAACCCTTGCGTCCGTGACATTGTGCTGGTGGCCTATCGATAATTGAATCCGCAACCCGCGATAGATGCGCGCAACATCTGGGCCGATGGCCGTCCAGTAGCCGACCGGGTCCGTGGTGGTGTGTTTGGGAACGATCCACAGCGTATGCTCTCCCGGCGGAAAGTCGGTCAGGTCATATGTGGCTTCGCCGCTGGAATTCGTTGTGTCGTAGGGGTTGGGATTATTCCCTGCCGGAGGATAGACCTGGCCCACCGGATTCCAGTAAAGGCGCGCTTCCGCGATGGGGTCCGGCCAGTTCAGCAGCAGATTGCGAAGGCGAACGATGAGCATAAAAGTTCTCCGCGCTGTGAAAAAACGAGATGTTCAGCCGATCTGGTTCGTAACCATTCAGATCCCGCACACCTTGATCGCCCAGGGCGTTACCCTGAGCTAAACATTGAATCGCCCTTCAGGGCTAAAAAGGCGCTTTCAGGCCGTGAAGCCCCAACGCTTTGGAATGTCCTTATATTCGTTCCGAATCTGCTCCATGAAATTAAAGCCCAAAGCAGTAACGATTGTAGACGACACGGCGTGGGTCGATGTGCAGGCGCCTCGTGAACCCAGAGGGCTACTGAGGCATTATTGTGTTGTGATCACGACTTCGAGGTACTCGCCGGGTACGACCAGTGAGTTCGGTCTGCCCACATTGAGGCGTTCCAGAAGCGCGGTCAGATCTTCGGTCAAACGTGCCTGATGAGCGGGATCCAACCCTGCGTAAACCTTGTGGGTCGGTCCGTAGAAATTGCGAAATACTTCAATCCAGTGCGCGGCGGATCGATAGCGAAAATTGAAGTCGCGCCGCACGCAGCGAATGTCTGCGGCATCCGGGCCGAACAACTCGACGATTCGCGGCTCGGCGCCCCACTGCACCGGAGACGGTGCGCCTGCCGGGGGCGGGACGTGCGTGGCGATCACGCGAAACAGTTGACCGATGAACCCTTCCGGCGTCCAGTTCGCCATTCCGATACGCCCCCCGCTGCGCACCACCCGGACCAGTTCACCAGCCGCCTGGCTTTGATCCGGTGTGAACATCGCGCCGAACGTGGACAGCGCCACGTCGAACGATCCGTCTGCAAAAGGTAATGCCTCAGCGTCCGCCACTTGAAACTGGATAGCCAATCCTTCGGCTTTAGCCCGCGCCGCGCCTTTTTCGAGCAGGTGCGGCACATAGTCGGTGGACGTCACGTGTGCGAAGCGGCGAGCGGCCGCCAAGGTGGCGTTACCATTGCCGGCGGCCACGTCCAATACGCGCTCATCCGCACGTACATCGGCCGCCTCCGCCAGCGACTCGCCGACGATCTGGAGGGTCGTGCCGATGATCGCGAAGTCGCCGCTAGCCCAGGTGGCCTGCTGACGTTGCTTGATCGCGTTAAAATCGACAGTGGCATTAGCGGTGGTTGAAGCCGGCGTCGGTGCGGCCGGCGTGAAAATATTCAATTCCAGACCCATGGTGATTCTCCTCAATTTTCTCAATGGTGGATGAAAAGCTCATCTGCCCGTCCGTCGCGGCGTTCGATATGAAGGCATCGCTCATGCGCGCCGTCGATGACTGTCAGTGAGGCTATTCTTTCGAGAAAACAGCATTGACGCTTCACCAGGAGTCCAGCAAACTT
>CAZDVY010000086.1:0-11594 GCA_964508935.1 uncultured Candidatus Competibacteraceae bacterium
GGCGCTTCAAAACTGAAGGTGTGGGTCAGTTCCCGCGCTTCGTCACTGTCCAGGTCCAGCTCGCGGAAAAACACCTTGCTGTCGAGCATTTGCCCGGACAATTCCATTTCGCCGACGAAACGCGCCGTGGACTGGGGATGCAATTCACTGCTGCGGAAGGAGAACGCTTCCAGTTGACCTTCGGCCAGCGCGCAGAGCATCGCGCCGATGACCACCGTGGTTTTCGGATCGGCGATCCGCCCGTGAGCGTCGCGATAGGGATACCAGTTGCTCACCCGATAGCGATGCAGGGCGATGATCCGCTCCGGGGACAACGGCATTTTCGCCCGCGCCACCCCACTGAAGGCTGGCAGCCGCGAGGGCCGCCCGGTGAGCAACAGCAGATCGCAGTCGTAGAGATGCACGATCTCGCACAAATCGGCCACTATCGGCCCGATGCAACTGCGCACGGTGCGATCCAAAGCGCGGGCGTCAAAGATCAGCGGCGCGATGGACAGATCAAACTGCGCGGCGCCGGCCTGCCGGGCAACCTGTTCGACATACGCCGCCAGATGCGCTGGCCAGCGCGCTGGATCAGGCAGGTAGTCGCGCAAGGGCCGGCTGTAGCCGGGATGGCCCTGCTGGAAATCCACCGCTTCATAGTCGCGCAACAGCCGCAAGGCAATCGGCATGGCCAGTTGCGTGGCGAACTGGCGGCGTTGACTGCGCTCCAGCTCTGACTGCCCGCCAAAATCACCGCCGAAGAGCTGGTTGAGCAGCGCCTTGGGATCGGCGACGCCCGCCGCCTGCACCGCCTGGCCGATGGCGTCGAGCACATGGCGTTCGATCACTGCGCGCAGAATGTCGTCCCCGGCGATGGTGAAGCCTTCGCGGAAGAGTTGATGGGGCCGAATCACCGCCGTAGCGCCTTCGCCGAGGGTTTCGTAAGTGGTGATCATTAACGCGGTGGTGCCGCCGCCGATGTCCAGCGTGGCGATGCGCAGGCTCTCGCGGCCCGGATGCTCGGGGCGCCGCCGGCCATACAGGCGAAAGAGGAACCGGACATCGCCCTGGAATTTCCGGGCAACCTCGTTGAACAGAAACACCAGTTGGCTGGCGCTGGCTTCATCCCAGTCGGCCCGCAGATCCGGCGCTTCCCGGTAATCATTGCTGCGGGCGGCGCGGAGACCCTTGCGGTTGGCCGCCTGCCAGTTGCGCCAGCCGAGCGCTTCCCAGAGCGTGTCCCGCGCCCACTCCGCCCAGCGGCGAAACAGCTTGCGCTCAGTCAGCGGCATGGCGGTCGGGACGGTCAGAATGACCCGCCGCAACCGGCGCGGAATGTCGGAATGCGGGCGCTCGCTGCGTTGGGCGGGGGAGTTGATCGTCACCAGCGCGTGCATGATCAGCTCACTCAGGACAAACATCATCAGCGAACTGCGCGAGTAGCGGGCGCGCAGGGCCGGTTCGAGCGACTGGGTTCTGAAGGCGGCTTCCCGGCGCAGCCGCCCGCTTCTGAGATGGGTCAGCGGCGTGCCGACTTCGTTGAGATCAAGGACGTAATTGCCGGAAGTGACCGGCTGCTCGCCGGTCTGGGGATCGTCCGCAGGCCGGTGATAGCGCCATTCCTGTAAGCGGGGTTGCAAATCCCACAGATAACGTTTAGGGCTGGACATGCCGGTATGGCCGCTGGCAGCGGCGGACTGGGCGGCCAGCCGGGCGGCTTCTTCGCCAACCCGCACCACTGTGGGCCAGACAAAAGCTTCGGTGCGCCGGCCACTGCGCCGCGACAGCGCCAGGCATTCCGGCATGCCAAACAGCGCCTTGCTGAATTCCAGGCGGGATTCAAACGGCTCGCGGTAAATCTGTTCAGGCCGCGACAGATCGCGCAATTCCAGCACATAGCTGTTGTTTAAATCGGTAGTCGCCGCATCAGGAATGGTTTCGATCAACACGCCGCAGGTGCGGGAATTGCCGACATCGATGATGAAATCCACTTCAATCGGTGCATATTTGCCGGGGTCGATCAAGCGCAGCGTCGGCACCATCCGGGATTTGGCTAAAACGCGCAGCAAGGTCAGATAACGCGCCAAATGCTCGCAGGCGTATTCAAAATCTTCATCCTGCAAGGGCCGCCCGCGTTTTTGCGCCGACTTGTAGCGATAAAACAGTTGATAAAGCCATTCATCGAACCAGTCCTGACCGAGCAGCCAGGCGTTGTCCCGTTCATCATCGGCCAGCATGAATTCTTCGCCGGCCTGAATGTCTTCGGGGGCCAGCGCGAAATAGATTTCGCCCGGTGGGCGCGGTTCGCTAACGGTGTCCAGGGCAATCGTCAGCCGATGGGTATGCCCGTCATGATCCGGTTCCGGCAGCGCGGTCAACCGGCCCCGCGCCCAGTTGGCCGGTCCAGCATGGAACGCCGGCTGGCCGTTCGGTTTAACGCCGCTGCGTCGCAACAGCGGCAGGGGAATCCACTGATCGAGATAAACTTCAACCCCTTTTTCCGCCTTGATGGCGTACAGCGGCTCTGCATTTTGACCGTTCTGCCGGCTGATGTAATCCTGCGTCGCCTCATGCAATTCCAGGCAATGTAGGTCATAGACCTCCTCCGCGCCAGGCCGGGCGGCTTCATTAAAGGCGCAGGAGAATTTGGCGAACGCCGTCAGATTCAGTCCGAGATCGAGAAACTGAATGCAACCGCCGGGAATAATGCTGATAACGGATTGATATTTCGGAACGGTGCGCAGCATGGCGGGATTCCATCGCGTGGGAATTATTTACGGAGCAGCGTCACGCTAAAACGGGTTTTATCGTTGTAATTCACGCCCTGGCAGACCGCCTGACCGTTCGCCTGAGACTGGCAGTCCACTTGCCAGCCGCTGAAGCGACTTTCGTTATTACAGTGCAGCGATGAGTCCAGCGTTTTGATGACCAGTTTTTTTTGCCCTTGCATGACTGCGCTGATTTTACCCTTGCAGGTAAAGCGGTTGGATTTGACGGTGACTTCGCCTGCACCGCGATCATTGAAGCAATATTCATGCTGAATGGGTTTTTTATCCCGCGTATCGAAAAGATCGGTCACTGAACGCCAGCAGCCGGTCAAAAATTTCAGGTTTTCCGGCTCACGAGGAATCACCAGCGGGGCGTCCGGCGCGGGCGGCGCTTCCATGAGGGGCTTTTCGGTCAACGGCGGTGGTTGCGGAATGGGCGCCGGCTGCGAAGCGGCGACCGCCGGGCACTGCGCCTGTCGTCCCAGCCATTGCTCCTGAAGCAGCGCCAGCTCCCGGCGCAGGGCGGCTTCACGCTCCAGCGCTGCTGTCCAGGGGGATTCAGCGCTCACCGGCGCAACCCGCGTGTAGAGCAGCACCCGGAAACCGCTGGCCAGCAGCGCGGCCAACAGCAAGGCCAGCAATAGGGATAGCCCCGGTAGCCAGTACACGCCGCGAGGTTTTCCTGAACGCCGGGCAGAGTCAGGTTCGGGGGATGCTGCGTAGCGATAGTGATTGCTCATGGTGCAGGGAGGATGCAAACGGGGATGCTAACAATTCAGTGTAGCCGAGCAGGCGAGGAAAAATAAGATGAATTACGCCTGTTCAAAAGGGAACGCCAGCACCTCAGCCAGCGCCTTTTTTCCCGCCGCCAGCATGATTAGTCGGTCAATGCCCAGCGCCACTCCGGCGCAATCCGGCAACCCGGCTTCCAGCGCCGCCAGCAGGTTTTCATCGACCGGCATGACCGGCAGTCCGTGCGCCTGCCGCGCCGCATTCTCCGCCGCAAAACGCCGGCGCTGTTCCACGGCGTCGCCCAGTTCGTGAAAACCGTTCGCCAGTTCAATGCCGTGCAAATACAGCTCGAAACGCTCGCCGAGCGGCGGATCGCCTGGACGCAAGCGAGCCAGCGCCGCCTGCGAAGCGGGATAGTCGTAGAGGAAGCACAGCCGTCCCTGACCGAGGTGTGGCTCTATGCGCTGGGTCAACAATAAGTCCAGCCAGGGGTCGACGTCATCCATCGGCATTCCTGACGGGATCGGTACGCCCTGACGTTCAGCGCACGCTGTCAACTCCGCCACGGTCGTCCGGTGCGGATTCAGACCCAAATGCCGCTCAAACGCTTCGCGATAACTCAGCCATTCCGGCTCGACCAGCGCCAGACGGTCATCTAGCAACCCAGTCGCCAGTTCCACGACTTCAGTCATCAGTTCATGATGATCAAAGCCGATCCGATACCATTCCAGCAGGGTAAATTCGGGATTATGCTGGCGGCCGGCTTCACCGTCGCGAAAGACGCGGGCGATTTGATAGATGCAGCCACTGCCCGCCGCCAGCAGCCGCTTCATGGGAAATTCCGGCGAGGTGTGCAGGTACAGGGTCTGGCCGTAGCGCGATCCCGGCCCTGAATACCGGGTGGCGAAGCTGGCTAAATGCGGATCGGTAATTGCCGCCGCTGACAGCAGCGGCGTTTCCACTTCCATCACGTTCCGCGCCGCGAAAAAGGCCCGGATGCGCGCCAGCAATTCAGCCCGCAACCGCAACGTAGCCAGATTAGCGCCGGGTCGCCAGCCATGGAGACTATAACTTTCCGCAGACAAAACAGTTAGAAGCTGTCTAAGAACCCCTCTCCCGGTGGGAGAAGGGCAGGGGTGAGGGTCGTTTTTCAATCAGTGAGCCGAATCGATGTTGCACAACAAACACCGCTTTGCAGGGTTTTCATACCGCTTGTGGCCCGCTAAGCCGTTGAAAAAGCTCCCTCACCCCAACCCCTCTCCCGAGGGGAGAGGGGAGTTTTTAGACAGTCTCTGACAGTCATCAAACGGTCGGCCATCCGTATCGGGGGCATAATAACGGTTTCCTACTCTTTGACCCGGGAAACGTATTCACCGGTGCGGGTGTCCACCTTGATGACCTCACCGCTTTGGACGAATAACGGTACCCGCACCACCGCGCCGGTTTCCAGCGTTGCGGGTTTACCGCCGCCGCCCGAGGTGTCGCCGCGCAACCCGGGGTCGGTTTCCACAATCGTCATAATGACAAAATTGGGCGGAGCCACACTCAGAGGGACGCCATTCCACAAGGTCACTTGGCAAATAGCTTCTTCTTTCAGCCACTTGGCAGAATCACCCATGGCTGCGGCGTCAGCAGTCAGTTGCTCATAGCTCTGTTGATCCATGAAATGCCAATACTCACCGTCATTGTAAAGATACTGCAACTCCACATCTATGACGTCTGCGCCTTCTGCGGTATCGCCCGATTTGAAAGTACGTTCGATGGTGCGCCCGGTTTTCAGGTTGCGCACCTTGACCCGGTTAAACGCCTGGCCTTTGCCGGGTTTGACGAACTCATTCTCAACAATGGCGTAGGGATCGCCATCTAGCATGATCTTCAGCCCGCTCTTAAATTCATTGGTACTATACGTTGCCATGCGAAACCTGCCTTGATGTGGAATCACTTAAAATGATGGAGTGATAAAATCAGATATGATAACTGCAAAGGGGATTTCCCGTCAGGCTTCGCGTTGGCAGGAGCAATTTGCTGGCGCGATCCGTGATCCGGCCGAATTGTTGCGGGAATTGAATCTCGATTGGGCGTTATTACCGATGGCGCATGCCGCCGCGACCCAGTTCCCGTTGCGTGCGCCACGCAGTTTCGTCGCGCGGATGCGCCCAGGCGATCTGGGCGATCCCCTGCTGCGGCAGGTGCTGCCGCTGGCGGAGGAACTGGAACCTGCGTCGGGATTTGTCGCCGATCCGCTGCACGAGCAGGCCGCGCAAGCCGTACCCGGCGTGTTGCACAAATACCCGGGCCGCGCTTTGCTGATCGTCACCGAGGCTTGTGCAGTGCATTGCCGTTACTGTTTCCGCCGGGAATTTCCTTATGCCGAAAATCACGCAGGTCTGGACGAATGGCGGCCTGCGCTCGCTTACCTGGCGGGTGACGCCAGCCTCCGGGAAGTCATTCTGAGCGGTGGTGATCCACTGGCTTTGTCCAACCGGCGACTGGGTGAGTTATTGACGGCGCTGGATCGCATTCCGCATTTGGAGCGCTTGCGCATCCACAGCCGGATCCCCGTTGTCCTGCCTGAACGGATCGATGACGGGTTGCTGGAAATGCTGGCCCGGACCCGATTGCGACGGGTCGTGGTGATCCACGCCAATCACCCGCGCGAGATTGATGGCGCCGTGAGTACGGCGCTGGAGCGACTGACCGGCATTGGCGCCACCCTGCTCAATCAGACCGTGCTGCTGCGCGGGGTCAACGACACTTCCGAAACCTTGGCGGAATTGAGTGAGGCGCTATTCGCCGCTGGAGTGTTGCCCTACTATTTGCACTTGCTGGACCCGGTGTGCGGTACAGCGCATTTTGCAGTGAAGGAAAGCGCCGCATTAGCTATTATGAAGGTATTGCGTCAGCGACTGCCGGGCTACCTGGCGCCCCGGCTGGTGCGAGAACAACCGGGGCAACTGGCCAAAACCCTGGTAGAGCAATGCTCATGACGCCTTACTACCCGTTCAAGTCCTGGCCCCTAGCAGAGGTTGGAACCGCGTGTCTGATCCTTCTCTCATTAATCTGTTGATCCTGGATCGCTCCCAGCCCGATATTGATCACATCGTGAAAACCCTGCGCGGCGATGGCTATCAACTCGAGTTGATCCAAACCGACCGGGTTGAAGAAGCCCGGGGCGCTATCGATTATCAGCCGCTGGATTTAATTCTGCTTCGTGTGACTGACGGATTACCCACTGTCGCCGAGGTCCGGCTGATGGTCGCCGAAGCTCAGCAGGATATTTCGATTATCGTCGTGGTCGATGACGATCATCGCCAGGTATGTCGCCCATCCCGGTTGCTGGAGGAAGGCGCCGACAACTTTTTTTATCTGGACGATGCTGACCATCTGGTGACGACTCTCCGCAAGGAATTGCGCCATTTGCGGGATCGCAAGCGCCAGCGATCGTTTGAAGTGCGCTTCAAGGAAAGTGAAATCCGCAGTCAGGCGTTGCTGGAGAATATCCAGGAGCCGATCGCCTATATTCATGAAGGTGTTCATGCTTATGCCAATTCAGCCTACTTGCGCCTGTTCAACTACCAAAGCAAGGAAGATCTAGCGAATATTCAGTTAGTCCACATGGTCCCGCCAGGATACCGGGACGCACTGAAAAGCGTATTGCGCCGCAGTATCCGTTCCGGCAAGGCTATCGAACCGGTAGAACTGGTCGGACTGCGCAGCAATGGCCAGACCTTTCCGATTCTGCTGGAATGCGCCCCGACGCGGATGAATGATGAACCCTGCACCCAGATCATCGTCCGCGACGCCACGCTGGAGAAGAGTTCCTATAACCAGCAGTTGGAGGAAATGCTCAAACTCGACGAGGTGACGGGTCTATACAGCCGGCGATTTTTCCTCGAAGCCCTGGAGATCGACCGTGATGGGATTGTGCTGTACATTCTGTTCACGGATTATTCCGCCATTCGTTATACCATGGGCTTTGAAGCTCTTGAGGGGTTTATCCGCGAAGCCGCCCTTCTCCTCAAGCAGATGTTGGCGTCGGATGACCTGGCGTCTCACTTTGCCAGCGAGGTCTTCGTCGTCTACCTGCCGGCCCGTTCCTCGACGGATTTTCTGGCGCTGGCCGATCACATCCGTAAAACCGTCGCTGAATACAATTTCAAAATCGATGGCAAGCTGTTCACCACCACTTGTTGCATCGGCGTCTACGATGCACGCGGCAGCCATGAAAGTGCTTTACAAATCTTATCGCGCGCTGACCGCGCCTGTGAGTCGGCTCGTCAGCGGGGTGGCAACCAGGTTGAAATATATATGCCGCCCAAGGAACAAAGCCAGCGGAGCGGGGCTGCGGGCGTGGAAGTCAGTGAAGAGGATAAAGCAATCATCCGCCTGATTCGCGAGTCGCTGACCAATGGCCGCTTTGCGCTGAACTATCAACCGATCGTCAGCTTTGAAAACACTGAGGAAGCACGCTACAAGGTTTACCTGCGAATTGTCGACGAATCCCGCGACCGCCAGTCGATTGACAAGCTAGGCAGCGTAGCAGTGCGCTATGGCATGATGGGTACTCTGGATAAATGGACGATCATTCGCAGCATGGCGGCGCTGATTGAAATTCACAAGCGGGGGGACAAACCGCCCACCCTGTTTATGCGGTTGTCCCGCAATTCGCTTGCGGACAAGGATTTTGTAGACTGGCTTACCAAGCGCTTCAAGGAAAGCCGGCTGGCCTGTTCGCTGCTAGTTTTCGAGATCAAGGAAGACGATGCCGATGAGTGTTTCGAGGAAAGCCGGTTGTTGCAGGTTCATCTGCGGGAATTGGGCTGTGGCATAGCTTTGTCCCACTTTGGTGGCAAACCCCATTCCGAGCGGTTGCTCCGGGAACTGGTGCCGGATTACATTAAACTGGATGGCAGTCTGATCGAACGACTGGCCAAGGCCAAGGACAACAACAACCGGCAGGCGATGGCGGCGCTGGCTCAGCAGGCGCACGATCTGAAAACCCGGGTGGTGGCTGCCGGGGTGACGACCGCGCCGCAAATGGCTAGCATCTGGCAGTTCGGCGTCACCCTGGTGCAAGGCAGCATGGTAGCGGATGCTGGCGAACAGTTGGATTTCGATTTCCGTCAGTACGCCGGGTGAAGGGAAGGCCGACTCCCAGTCGGCCTGAACGCTTATCATCCCTGCTGACGCAGCGCGGCGATGCGCTCTTCCAGAGGCGGATGGGTCATCAGCAGCTTGCGCAGACCATCGCCCAGGCCGCCATTGATGCCGAACGCCGCCATTGACGAGGGCAGTTGCGATGGTTCATGCAACTGCCGTAACCGCTCCAGTGCAGCAATCATCTTGCCGCGTCCCGCCAACCGGGCGCCGCCGGCGTCGGCGTGAAACTCCCGATGGCGACTGAACGCCATGACGATCAGCGACGCCAGAAAACCGAAGACGATTTGCAGGACCATGCTGGTCAGGAAGTAGCCGATACCGGGGCCCCGCGACGTTTGGCCCCGCGACAGGGCTTGATCGACCAGATAGCCGATCACCCGCGACAGGGCGATGACGAAGGTGTTGAGCACGCCCTGAAGCAACGTCAGCGTCACCATGTCGCCGTTGGCGACGTGGCTGACTTCATGGCCGAGTACCGCTTCCACTTCCTCCGCGCTCATCTGCTCCATCAGGCCGGTGCTGACCGCAACTAGCGCACTATTACGGTTGGCTCCGGTAGCAAAGGCGTTCGGTTCCGGCGAGTGATAAATAGCGACTTCCGGCATACCGATCCCTGCGCCCTGGGCTTGGCGGCGCACGGTTGCCACCAGCCATTGTTCGGTCTGGGTGCGCGGCTGTTCGATCACCTGGGCGCCCACCGACCGCTTCGCCATCCACTTCGACATCAGCAGCGAGATGAGGGAGCCGCCCATGCCAAAAATGGCGGAAAAGATCAGCAAGCCGGTAATGTTGAGTCCTGTTCCGACCAACAGCCGATCGACGCCCAGCGCCTGGGCGATGACGCCGAGCAGCACGAGGACCGCGAGATTGGTCGCAGCAAACAGCAGAATACGTTTCATGATTGCGCTCCGTTGAGAAGATACCGGCGACTCTATAGACGTGTTGCGGAAAATTTCAAGCGGCCTTACTCAGAACGCAGGCCGGCGGGTGATGAACATGGCGTCGCCGTAACTGAAAAACCGGTAGCGCTGTTCCACGGCATGGTGATAGGCGTGCAGAATTTCCCCGTGACCGGCGAAGGCGGCGGTCAGCATTAACAGCGTGGATTCCGGCAGGTGAAAGTTCGTGATCAGCGCATCCACACAGCGGAAACGGTAGCCGGGATAGATAAAAATCCGTGTTTCGCCCGTCCAGGGTTGCGGAATCCCTTCATCGTCGGTCGCGGTTTCCAGCGCCCGCGTCACGGTGGTGCCGACCGCGATGATCCGCCCGCCGCTCGCCCGCGTGGCTCGAATCTGCTCGCAGGCCACCGCGCTGACTTCGATCCGTTCAGCGTGCATCACATGGTCTTCAATGCGCTCCACCCGCAACGGCTGAAAGGTGCCGGCCCCGACATGCAGGGTGATGAACGTTCGCGCCACGCCCAGCGCCGCCAACTGCTCCAGCAGCGCCGGGTCGAAATGCAGACCGGCGGTCGGTGCGGCCACCGCGCCCGGCTGGCGGGCGTAAACCGTCTGGTAACGCTCGCGGTCTTCCTCGTGGGGTTCGCGGGTAATGTAGGGCGGCAATGGTATTCGGCCATGTCGCTCCAGCAACGGCAGCCACGCGGCATCACCCTCAATGCGGATTTCAAACAGACCTGCGTGGCGTTCAAGGACTGTGGCGACAAATCCGGCGTCGAACTGTAACCGTCCGCCCGGTTTGGGCGCTTTGCTGGCGCGAATTTGCACCAGCGCCCGTTGCTCGTCCAGCAGGCGCTCCATCAGCAACTCGAACCGCCCGCCGCTGGGTTTGCGCCCGAACAGCCGCGCCGGAATCACCCGGGTATCGTTAAACACCAGCAGATCGCCGGGCCGCAGCAGTTCCGGCAATTCGCGGAACTGGCGGTCGCCCAGCGCACCGGTGGCGCCGTCCAGGGTCAGCAACCGGCTGTCGCTGCGCCGGGCCAGCGGTTGTTGGGCGATCAATTCCGGGGGCAAATCGAAATGGAAATCCTGGCGGTGTGGCGTCTTCGCCGCGCGGGGTCGGGCGTGTTGTTTGCTGGCTGGTGGGTTATTGTGGAACCCTGACCCTTGTCTAAACTCTGATCTAAACTTTGACTCTGTCATTCCGTTGCCATCATGTGGATATTGAAATGCATAAAACCTTGCTGATTGCCGCCGCCTTCTATGCGACGGGCGTACTGGCTGCCGACGACGCGAAGCCTGAAGCGGCTCCGACACCCGCTATCACGGTGAAGCAGCCGGATCTGGCCAAGCTTCAGGCGGCGCTGAACGGTGAAAAACCCGACAGCGTCGCGCCGTCAGCAGTTCCAGGACTGTTCGAGGTCGTCCTCGGCGGTCAGGTGCTTTATGTGAGCGAGGATGGGCGCTTCGTGGTGCAGGGCGATATCCTCGATCTGGAGGTCCGCGCCAATCTGACCGAAAACCGGCGTGGTGAGTTGCGCGGTCAGGTGATTAATGCGGTGAACGAGAAAGATATGGTGGTTTTTGCGCCTGAAGGACAACCGGCCAAATACACCGTGACAGTCTTCACCGATATCGATTGTGGTTACTGCCGCAAGATGCACAGCCAGATGGCCGCCTATAACAAGGAGGGCATCAAGATACGCTACCTGCTGTTTCCGCGCGAGGGCCTCGATTCCGAGTCGTTCAACAAAGCCGTTTCGGTTTGGTGCGCCGATAACCGGCAGGAGGCGATGACCAAGGCCAAGCGCGGCGAGGCCGTCGAAAACAAGCGTTGCGATAACCCGGTGCAGGCGCAATACGAACTGGGGCAAAAAATCGGCGTGCGCGGTACGCCCAGCATGATTCTGGAGAATGGCGAGATGCTGCCTGGTTATGTGCCGCCGACGCAGTTAGCGGAACTGTTGGCCAGCGGCAAGGATAAGGCGTCCAAGGTTGTTCAGCCCTGAGAGACGGTCTAAAAACTCCCCTCTCCCCTCGGGGGAGG
>CAZDVY010000087.1:0-11557 GCA_964508935.1 uncultured Candidatus Competibacteraceae bacterium
TCAGCGTCAGCAGCAAAACTATGCCGCCGAAACCCAGGGTCAGCGGCCAATGCTGGCGCAGCAACCGGCGTTGATCCCGGAATGATAGACCCCGGTTGGCCAGCGGATAATCCGCATATTCCAGCGCCAGCATCCAGGCGCTGAACAGCACCCACAACACCGGTGCAGCGACGTTAACGACAGGTACGAACGACAGCAACAGCAGCGGAATCGTCCAGCCGATGAAGTACAATAGCCGGTTCAATCCGGCCAGTGGACTCAGAACCAGCTCCTTCCAGGTCAGGTTGGCAGCAGCAGGTCGGGGCGCATTTCCCGGCTGGGCCAACTGCTCAACCCGTTCCGCCAGCAGACTGTTGAACGGTGCAGCCAGCAGGTTCGCCACAACCGAGAAGCTGTAGAACACTGCGATCAGCACAGTCAGCGCAAACAGCGGCCAGATCAGCCAATGCAGCCAGTCCAGCCAGGTTGGCAGCCAGCTTTGCAGAAGCTGATCGAGTTCTGCGAACTGGCGGTAAGCCCACCAGATACCTGCGCCGAATAACGCAATGTTGATCAGCAGGGGTATCGCCACAAAGCGGCGTAAACCACTTTTTGGCAGCCAGCGCAGGCCGGTAAGGGCATAGCCTGCGCCTTTCATCAGAGAAGCACTCATGAGTTTTGGGAACCTTCGCCGGGAAGCACCGGCATTCGTTTCAAAACGCGGCAATCTACGTTACTATTTTCCGCTAATCAGACGCCGCCGCCTTCACCGGGCGGCATCCCATTATAAGACTTGGCGCTGCGGTCTCGAATCCTGAATTGCTCAATGGCGTCGCGGCGCCGGGCCGGGTTTTTTCCGTCACTCCTGTTTTACCACCAACAACATTACTAAGGAGCATTAGCATGAAAAACCCTGTTCGCGTCGTGATCACGGGCGCTGCTGGCAACATCGGCTACGCTATGGCCTTCCGTATCGCTTCCGGCACTATGCTGGGCCCCGACCAACCGGTGATTCTGCAACTGCTGGAAATCACTCCGGCGCTGCAAGCCTTGCAGGGCGTAGTGATGGAACTGAACGACTGCGCGTTCCCATTGCTGGCCGGGGTCGTCGCCACTGACGATCTGAAGACCGCTTTCACCGACGCCAACTTCGCCATGCTGGTCGGCGCCCGTCCGCGTGGCCCCGGCATGGAGCGCAAGGATCTGTTGACTGCCAACGGCGCCATCTTCGGACCACAGGGCCGGGCGATCAATGATTATGCCGCCGACGATGTGCGGGTGCTGGTGGTCGGCAACCCGGCCAACACCAATTCCCTGATCGCCGCCTGCAATGCCCCGGATCGGGATCGCCGTCGGTTCCACGCCATGACCCGGCTGGATCACAACCGCGCCCTGAGCCAGTTGGCCGAGAAGACCGGCTCGCATGTTAACGACATCAGGAAAATGACCATCTGGGGCAACCATTCCTCAACCCAGTATCCCGACATCAGCCAATGCACCGTGAAGGGCAAGGCGGCGACCGCGCTGGTCGACCAGGGTTGGTACCGCGATACCTTTATTCCTGACGTGCAGCAGCGCGGCGCGGCCATCATCAAGGCCCGTGGCGCATCCTCGGCAGCGTCCGCCGCCTCCTCGGCGATTGACCACATGCGCGACTGGGCGCTGGGCACCCCGGATGGCGACTGGGTTAGCATGTCCGTCCCGTCCGATGGCTCCTATGGCATCGGCGAAGGGGTGATCTACTCCTATCCGTGCGTCTGCAAGAACGGTAACTATGAGATCGTGCAGGGTTTACCGGTCGATGATTTCAGCCGCGAGAAGATGAAAGCGACTGAGCAGGAACTGCGTGAAGAACGCGCCAGCGTCGAGGATCTTTTGAAGTAAGCAGTATTCCACCGTCCCCGGAGGGTTTCGGGGGCGGTGGACAGGAAATTTCCCAGTCAGCGACTAAACTATATTCGCGATAACCATAACGTCGCATAACTACCGAAGCTGTGAGGATGCAATCGCATGAATTACGAAGAATTCCATCGCTGGTCCATTGATGATCCCGAAGGTTTCTGGGGCGAACAGGCCCGGTTGATCCACTGGAACAAGCCGCCGCAGAAAATCCGCGACTACAGCAAGCCACCGTTTTGCAAATGGTTCGTTGGCGGCGAAACCAACCTTTGCTACAACGCGGTGGACCGGCATCTGGCCGACCGCGCCGACCAGCGGGCGCTGATCTACATCTCGACGGAAACCGACGAGACCGTCATCTACACCTACGCTGAATTGCACCGCGAGGTGAACCGCTTTGCGGCGGTGCTGCAGTCGCTGGGCGTGGGCAAGGGCGACCGGGTCATCATTTACATGCCGATGATCGCCGAAGCGGCGTTCGCCATTTTGGCCTGCGCCCGGATTGGTGCGATTCACTCCGTGGTATTCGGCGGGTTCGCGGCCTACAATCTGGCGGTGCGCATCGACGACGCCAAGCCCAAGGTCATGGTCACGTCTGACGCCGGGATGCGCGGCGGCAAGGCGGTGCCCTACAAGCACCTGGTCGATGAGTCCTGCAATCTGGCCAAGTTCCCGCCGGAAAAAGTCGTGATCTGCAATCGGGGTCTGGACAAGGGCCTGACGCTGGTGGAAGGCCGCGATCTGGATTACGCGACCCTGCGCGCCCAGCACATGGACGCCGAAGTGCCGATTACCTGGCTGGAATCCAACGAGCCGAGCTACATCCTCTACACCTCCGGCACCACCGGGATTCCCAAGGGCGTGCAGCGCGATGTCGGCGGCTACGCGGTGGCGCTGGCTTCGACCATGAAGCATCTCTATCACATCAACCCCGGCGAGACCATGTTCGCCACCTCCGATATCGGCTGGGTGGTGGGCCACTCTTACATCGTCTACGCCCCGTTGATCAACGGCTCGCCCACGATTTTCTACGAGGGTCTGCCGATTCGCCCGGACCCCGGCATCTGGTGGAAGATCGTCAATGAATATAAAGTCCGGTCGATGTTCTCGTCGCCGACGGCGGTGCGGGTGCTGAAGGGGCAGGACCAGAAGTACATGACCATGCACGACGTGTCGTGCCTGCGCTACCTGTTCCTGGCCGGCGAGCCGCTAGACGAGCCGACCTCGCGCTGGATCACCGACGCGCTGAAGATTCCGGTTATCGACCACTACTGGCAGACCGAGACCGGCTGGCCGATGCTGTCCTACCTGCCGGGCGTCGATCTCAAGCCCAACCGCTTTGGTTCGCCGGGCTTCCCGGTCTACGGCTACAACATCCGGGTCATCAGCGAAGGCACCGGAGAAGAAGTGCCGCGCGGCGAGAAGGGCGTGCTGGTGGTCGAACCGCCGCTGCCGCCGGGCTGCCTGAGCACGGTGTGGGGCGACGACAAGCGCTTCGTCCAGAGCTATTTCACCAGCTTCAAGGAGATGCTGTACACCTCCTCCGACTGGGCGGTGCGCGATGAAGACGGTTATTTCTTCATCCTGGGACGCACGGACGACGTGATCAATGTCGCTGGCCATCGCTTGGGTACCCGCGAGATTGAAGAAGCGATCCAGGCGCATTCGGCGGTCGCCGAAGTTGCAGTGATCGGCATGGCCGACAAGGTCAAGGGTCAGGTGCCGGTCGGTTTCTGCCGGTTGAAGGACCCAACGCAACTGGACGCGCCGGGCGCTACCGAGCGGATGGAAAAGGAAATCATCAACAAGGTGCAGGAACTGCTCGGCGCGGTCGCCAAGCCACATAACGTCCATTTCGTCAGTTCCCTGCCCAAGACCCGTTCTGGCAAATTGCTACGGCGCTCGATCCAGGCGCTGGCTGAAGGCCGTGACCCAGGGGATTTATCCACCTTGGATGATCCAAACTCGCTGGAAGAAGTGCGGCGGGCCGTGGAGCATCACTAGGTTCGACCCTTCTTCCCGCCAGGCGGTATAACGCCCCAGGATAGAAGTGAACATGGAGCGCATTTAAAATAATCCCTTCCCCAGCCGGGGAGGGGATTTTTTGTAAGAGTCCGTAAAAACCAATTCTTTGATCTGCATTTTTGGAGTCAGCTTCTGGCCGGTTTAATGAGCTAAAAAATCGGGAAAGATTATTTTTATCAAAAGGATAATTTAAAATGCTGCTGATGATCGATAATTATGACTCCTTTACCTACAATCTGGTGCAATATTTTGGCGAACTGGGTGAAGACGTGTGGGTGTATCGCAACGATCAAATGACTCTGGAACAAATTGCCGAACTGCAACCGGAATACCTGGTTCTTTCGCCCGGCCCTTGTACACCCAACGAGGCGGGAGTATCGCTGGCGGTCGTTGAGCAGTTTGCGGGAAAAATCCCAATGCTCGGCATTTGCCTCGGTCATCAAACCATTGGCCAAGCCTTCGGCGGACGCATCGTCCGCGCCGGTCAAGTGATGCACGGCAAAATTTCCGGGGTCTACCATACCGGCCAGGGCGTGTTTGCCGGCCTGCCCAATCCCTTTATTGCAGTGCGCTACCATTCCCTGGTGATCGACAAAACGACCTTCCCGGACAGTTTGGACATCACTGCTTGGACTCAAACGCCGGATGGCGATTTCGATGAAATCATGGGCGTGCGCCACAAAACTTTGCCGGTGGAAGGCGTACAATTTCACCCCGAGTCGATCCTGACTGAATACGGTCACGCCCTGCTGCGTAATTTTCTGACCCGGCACTGAACTGCCCTGGAGAACCTTCTCATGTCCATCACCCCCCAGGAAGCCCTGCAACGCACCATCGAGCATCGCGAAATTTTCTACGACGAGATGTTGTCTTTGATGCGGCAAATCATGGCCGGCGACATTTCCCCCGTGATGACCGCTGCTATCCTGACCGGCTTGCGGGTGAAAAAGGAAACCATCGGCGAAATTACTGCCGCCGCCGCGGTGATGCGTGACCTCTCCACCAAAGTTCAGGTTCCCCCGCCGCACGAGCATTTTGTAGACATCGTCGGCACCGGCGGCGATGGTTCGCACACCTTCAATATTTCTACGACCAGCATGTTTGTCGCCGCCGCCGCCGGTGCGCGAGTGGCCAAGCACGGCAATCGCAGCGTGTCCTCCAAATCAGGCAGCGCTGACGGACTGGAGGCTCTGGGCGCACGTATCGACCTGATGCCAGAACAGGTGGCTGAATGTATTGAAACCACAGGCATTGGTTTTATGTTCGCTCCCAACCATCATGCCGCGATGAAGAACGTCGCCCCGGTGCGCCGCGAAATGGGCGTGCGCACCCTGTTCAACATTCTCGGCCCGCTGACTAATCCCGCGGGCGCGCCTAATCAGCTCATGGGCGTTTTTCACCCTGATCTGGTCGGTATTCTGGTGCGGGTTATTCAACGACTCGGTGCGCAGCATGTTCTCGTGGTATGGGGCAAGGATGGCGTCGATGAAATTTCGCTGGGCGCCGCTACGATGGTTGGCGAACTGAAGAACGGCGAGATCATGGAATACGAAATCCACCCCGAGGATTTTGGATTAGCGATGGTGTCCAATCGCAGCCTCCGGGTTGAGAGCGCCGAACAGTCAAAAACCCTGATGCTGGCGGCGCTGGACAATCATCCGGGAGCAGCCCGCGACATCGTGGCCTTTAATGCCGGTGCGGCGCTGTATGCCGCCAATATCAGTGCCTCCATCGATGATGGCATCTGGCTGGCGCGGGATGTCCTGGCGAGTGGCGCAGCACGGGCCAAGCTGGACGAATTTGTCCGCTGTACGCAGAAATTGGCCTCATGAGCGATACCCCCGACGTTTTGCGGAAAATCCTTGCGCGCAAGGTTGAGGAAATCGCTGAACGCAGCGCGCAGCTCAGCGGGCCGGAGCTGCGCCGCCGCGTTGAACATCTGCCGCCACCGCGCCCGTTTCGGGAGCCACTGGAACAAACTGTTGCCCAGGGTCGGCCCGCAGTCATCGCTGAGATTAAACGGGCTTCACCGAGTAAGGGTCTGCTGCGTGACCCTTTCCTGCCGGCAGACATTGCACGCAGTTACGCCACTGCCGGCGCCGTCGGTTTATCCGTGCTGACTGACCACGATTTCTTCCAGGGCCATGAGGACTACTTAAAGGAGGCGCGGGCCGCCTGCGCGTTGCCCGTGTTGCGCAAAGACTTCATCATGGATCCTTATCAGGTCTACGAGGCGCGGCTGATCGGCGCTGACTGCATCCTGCTGATTATGGCGGCGCTGGAAGACGCCGTATTGCGGGAATTGGTGGACCTGGCCGCGACCTTGCGGATGGACGTGCTGGTTGAAATTCATGATGCCGGGGAACTGGAAAGGGCGTTGCGAATTGATGCGCCGCTAATCGGCATTAACAACCGCAATTTGCGTACCTTCGAAACCCGATTGGAAACGACGCTGAACCTGATGGCGCAACTTCCCAAAGGGCGTATCGTGGTTACGGAAAGCGGGATTCATACACCAGACGACGTAGCGTTGATGCGCCAGCACGGTGTCCACGCCTTCCTGGTCGGCGAGGCGTTCATGCGCGCTCCCGACCCCGGCGTCAAGCTGGCGGAATTGTTTGGAACGTGAATTTTTGAGGGATCACAATGAAAACCCGTGTTGTCTGGCTGGAAGACATGACCTACGTTGCGCAGTCACCCAGCGGTCATGCTTTGGTTATGGATGGGCCGCCCGAGCTGGGTGGGCACAATCTTGGGCCGCGACCGATGGAAATGTTGCTGATGGGCATGGGCGGCTGCACAGCGGTTGATGTGGTCAATATCCTGCGCAAGGCCCGGCAGGAGCTGCGCGGTTGTGAAATCGAAATCACCGCCGAGCGGGCCGACAACGATCCCAAGGTCTTCACGCAGATTCATGTGCATTTCGTTCTTACCGGCCAGGGCCTCAACGCTAAACACATCGAGCGCGCTATCCATCTGTCGGCGGAGAAATACTGTTCAGCCTCGATCATGCTTGGCCAGACAGCCAAAATTACCCATACCTTCGAAATTCGCGAGGGAGGGTAGGTGTGGCGACCCCAAGCCCGTTGCCCAGGCTGGAACTGCCAGGATTCAACCACCTCACGAAAACACTGAGCTGCAATATCTACGATATTGGCTACGCTGCAACGCCCGAGCAGCAGGAACACTACACCGCCTATATCGACGAAACTTACAATACCAGGCGTTTGACCGAAATTCTGGGCGACGTTTCCAGGATCATCGGCGCCAGGATTCTCAACATCGCCCATCACAATTATGAATTGCAGGGCGCCAGCGTCACCCTGTTGCTTTGCGACGAGCCGCTTGCAGCCGAACGCATCGCCCACTCCGCATCGCCTGGCCCGTTGCCGGACGCAGTGGTCTGCCATCTGGATAAAAGCCATCTCACAGTGCATACCTACCCGGAGAGCCATCCTGACCACGGTGTGAGCACCTTTCGGGCGGACATCGACGTTTCGACCTGTGGCCGTATCTCGCCGCTCAAGGCGCTGAATTATCTGATCGACCGTTTCAAGTCAGATCTTGTCGTTCTCGACTACCGGGTGCGCGGTTTTACCCGCGACGTGAACGGCGAGAAGCATTTCATTGATCATCCGCTTCATTCGATCCAGAACTTCCTGTCCGGCGACACCCGCGAGCGGTATCAAATGATCGATACCAACGTCTATCAGGAACGTATTTTTCACACCAGAATGATCCTGAAAGATTTCGGGCTAGACCATTACCTGTTTGGTGTGAGTCTAGCGGACATGCCGCTGCATGAACAAACGGCGATCAAGCAGCAGGTGCGGCGGGAAATGGCTGAGATTTTCTACAGTGGAAATCTGCACGAAGAATTGTCGATGGAATCGCTGCACCCGCTGGCATAGCGACGGCTTTAAATCCAGTAGGTCGTTCCGGTCATCACCTTGGCGACACCTTTCATCAGTACGCGAACCGGCAACGGTAAACGGGCGCCGCCTGCTTCCAGCGCATGAGTGGCATGGCAAGCTTCATCTTCCTTCATCTGCTCCAGAATCGCCCGGCTCGGTTGATCCTGAACGGGTAACCGGTTTAGATGATCATTCAAATGCGCGACCACCTGCTGCTCCGTTTCCGCCACGAATCCCAGGCTCCAGCGGTCTCCGGCCTGACCCGCCGCCGCGCCTATCGTAAAAGCACCGGCATAGAACAGTGGATTGAAAATGCTGGGATGACTGCCCAATTCTTTCAACCGCTGCTCGCACCAAGCCAGATGGTCATTTTCCTCGATACTGGCTTGCTCCATGCGGTCGCGCACCGCCTCCAGCCGTGCAGTCAGCGCCTGACCCTGATACAGCGCCTGGGCGCAGATTTCACCAGTATGGTTGACGCGCATCAGTCGTCCCGCCTCTTGTTGTTCTGCCGGCGGCAACTCGGTGGCGGGTGCGCTGGCGGCGGGATTAGGCCGGCCGGTCGTGACCGGTCGCCCGAAAACCGTGCGAAGCGCCTGGTCAACATGGATCAGCAGGGCATCAACCGGGGTATAGTAACGGGTCGTCATGGGCGCAAACTCGCGGCTGGGGGAAATTAACGTGTCCTATTATCGCTATCATGTCTTTTTTTGCACTAATCTACGCGACGATGGTTCGCAATGCTGCCAGCAATACGGCGCACAGGATGCGCGCGACTATGTCAAGCAGCGTGTCAAGGCGCTGGGTCCGGCTATTCCTCACAAGGTGCGGATCAACAATGCCGGCTGTCTGGATCGCTGCGCCGAAGGGCCAATCATCGTCATCTATCCCGAGGCCGTCTGGTACACCTATGTTGATCGCGCGGATCTGGACGAGATTGTTGAGGAACATCTGGTCAACGGCCGTGTAGTGGAACGGCTGCGCATCTGAGTTTTTTCTACTACCTATTGACCACCGATCAGCCCCTTGTCAAACCCCCGTCGCTTGGGTACGATACCCGACTTTCCCAGCGGATACGGATTTTGCGGAGTGATGTCAGAATGAAAACTTTCAGCGCCAAGCCGGCCGAGGTCAAGCGCGACTGGTATGTGATCGACGCCACGGACAAGGTTCTGGGTCGGCTGTCATCGGAAATTGCCCGCCGCTTGCGCGGCAAACACAAGCCCGAGTACACTCCGCACGTCGATACCGGCGACTATATCATCGTGATCAATGCTGAAAAAGTTCGGGCGACCGGGCGGAAAATCAGCGATAAAATGTATCACCGGGTGACCGGCTACATTGGCAACCTGAAATCCATTTCGCTGGACAAGATGTTACAGCAGACGCCGGAGCGGGTTATTCAGATTGCCGTCAAAGGTATGTTGCCCAAAAATACGCTGGGCCGGACGATGTTCCGCAAACTGAAGGTCTACGCTGGAGCCGAGCATCAGCATGCCGCGCAGCAGCCTCAGCCACTGGAATGGTAATCGGCTGACATCTTTATCGGAACGGAACAGGCAATGATCGAAAATCAACATTATGGCACTGGACGGCGTAAAACCGCCACCGCACGGGTCTTCCTGCGGCGCGGCGCTGGCAACATCACCGTCAACCAGCGTCCTCTGAACGAGTACTTCGGCCGTCAAACATCCTGCATGGTCGTGAATCAGGCGATGGAAGTCGTCGATCTCAAAGACAAGTTCGATATTTACGTGACCGTCAAGGGCGGTGGCATCACCGGCCAGGCCGGCGCCATTCGCCATGGCATCACTCGGGCATTGATTGAATATGATGAAAGTTTGCGCGCCCCGTTGCGCAAGGCGGGTTTTGTGACCCGCGACGCCCGTGAGGTGGAACGCAAGAAAGTGGGTCTGCGCAAGGCCCGGCGCGCGACTCAGTACTCCAAGCGTTGATCCGGCTTTTTGGGGGATCGTCTAACGGCAGGACCGCGGACTCTGACTCCGCTAATCTAGGTTCGAATCCTAGTCCCCCAGCCAAGCAAATAAGCCCACCTCTAAAAGGTGGGCTTTTCGTTGTAAAAAATATAAAAAGTTGTTTTTTTGACTATAACCAGAAAAATTTGTGTTTTTTTTGAAAATATCAGTTGCATTTTCGCTTCTGAGTGCGTATAAATCTCCATAACGAATTGTAAGTGCCCTTTTGTTGTGTCAATACAACACAAACCTAGGAGTTCAATCATGAAAAAGTCTGTTCTTGCGCTGGCTGTCGCCGCTGCGCTGACCGGTTTTGGCACTATTGCCCACGCCGATACCACTCTGTACGGCTCTGCCCGGGTATCCGTTGATTATGATGAGTTCAATTCCGACTACGCCCGGGCGCCTAATGGTGAGTTGGTGCGGCTCCGCGCGGGTTCTGACGCTTGGGATATGTACAACAACGCTTCCCGGCTGGGCGTGCGCGGCGAAGAAGACCTGGGCGGCGGTCTGAGCGCCATCTATCAGTATGAATTCGGCGTAGACGTTACTGAAGGCGGCACGGGCTTTAACAGCAACCGTCCCAAGTGGGTGGGGCTGAAAGGTTCCAGTTGGGGTTCCGTCACCGCCGGCACCCAATGGACGCCGTACTACAACGTGGTTGGCGTGGGTGATATCTTCAACAGCAGCAAGGTGTTTGACAACGACACCTACCTGGGCAACACCTTTGGGCTGCGCATGGACAACAGCCTGATCTATTCCAGCCCGAACTGGAGCGGCTTTGGCTTTCAGGCGATGCTGGTCATGAACGGTTCCTGCGGAAGCAGCGATCCACGAACCCCCAATGATTTGTGCTATGTCAACAGCACCAACAAGCTGCCCGGCAACCTGAGCGATGGCGTGGATATGTACAACATTTCCGCCTCATACAAGAACGGCCCGTTCTTCGCCGGCGCGACTTATATGGCGCTGGACGGTGAGGATTTTGAGGGTTTCCTGACTGCGCCCACTTACGACGGTGACCAATGGGGTCTGGCGTTCGGCTACAACTCGGGTCCCTTTGCGGTGACCCTCGCCTATGAAAATGGCGATGTGAATACCCTGAACTTCGGTAAAACGGAAAATGTTTACCTGACGGGTCAGTACACCTTTGGCAATAACGTCATTCGCGGCGCGTATGGCTACAACAGCCCTGACGACGGCCAGTTTATCCTCGCGGATGGGACCAGACTGACCCAGAGCGACCTCAACAACTACGTCCTGGGTTATCAGTACAACTTCAGCAAGCGCACCCGGGCCTGGGTGGAGTGGCTGCTCACCGATGTGGACTCTGATCTGGTCGGTGATCGTCAGGCGGTCTCCATCGGTACCCGCCACGACTTCTAATTCTCATCCGGTTTGAAGTCTGTTTTAACCAACGGACGCCTTCGGGCGTCCGTTGGCGTTTTCGGGTATAAAAGTTGCGCTAATACCAAAAGTTGTATTTTTAACAAATTAGTAGTTGCTTTTTTACCGCAATCGCGATATAAAGTTCTCCAAGGGTTCTTCGAGACGGTTTTCCCATCAAAACCTGACTTGATCGGAAAGCGAATTTGAAGCGCTAATCAGCTTATAGACCACTTGGAAATCATGTCATGAAAAAGTCTGTTCTTGCTCTGGCGGTCGCCGCCGCTCTGGCTGCTCCATTAGCTGCACAGGCCGATACCATTCTGTACGGTTCGGCGCGGGTGTCGGTCGATTACAACGACGACGAAACCAATGACC
>CAZDVY010000088.1:0-11505 GCA_964508935.1 uncultured Candidatus Competibacteraceae bacterium
GGGCCTATCGCGGCCTGGTCCCGGAATCGATCAGCCACGAAGGCTACGCCAGCCATCCGCGCCATTCCTACTGGGACAATTTCTTCGTCCTGCGCGGTCTGAAAGACGCCGCCGCCATGGCCGTCATTCTTGGCGAGACAGCGGACGCGGAACGCATCGCCGCACAGCGCGACGCCTTCCGCCAGGATTTATACGCTTCGATTGCGGAAGCCCTGAAGCTGCGCCAGATCGACTTCATTCCCGGCGCCGTTGAACTGGGCGATTTTGATCCAACCTCCACCACGGTCGCGCTGGACCCCGGCGGTGAGTTGGGCCGACTGCCGCAACCAGCGCTGAATCGCACCTTCGAACGCTATCTCGACTTCTTTCATGAGCGCCAGGCCGGGTCCATCTGGGAAGCTTATACCCCCTATGAATGGCGCTCAGTGGGAACGTTGATCCGGCTGGGTCGCCGCGATGAGGCGCTCAAGGCCATAGCATTTTTCTTGGAAGGCCAGCGCCCCCCCGCCTGGAATCACTGGGCGGAGGTGGTCTGGCGTGAGCCGCGTAACCCCCGGTTCATCGGCGACATGCCGCATACCTGGGTCGGTTCCGACTTCATCCGGGCGGTGCGAAGTCTGTTCGTCTATGAAAATGAAGCGGATCAGGCGCTGGTGATTGGCGCTGGCATTCCCGCAGCCTGGATGGAGCGTGCGGAAGGCATAACCGTCAAGCGAATGCCAACCTGGCACGGGACACTGAATTATCGGATGGCCATGGATGGGCCGAATATGTTGAAGGTGCAATTATCCGGCGACGTAGCCGTGCCGACGGGCGGCGTTATTTTGCATTCCCCGCTGGATCGGCCCGTTCGTGAGGCCATTATCAACGGGCAACCGGCAACCGCTTTCACCACCAAGACTGTGACGGTTAACCGGTTCCCGGCAGAAGTAGAATTACGCTATTAGCGTTCCCTGTGGCCCCTGTTGCACCAGCATCTCGGCTCGACGCAGCTACACTTAGTCCATCAATGCCACTGCCGGAGGATGATTCATGCACGTCGACCTGACCCAACACGCTCGAGCCGTTAGCGGTCATGTGCTTGCCCGTGGTCATTACGCGACTTTCGTTACTGCCACAGGGGCCGGCTATTCAGCGTGGAACGGGTTGGCGCTGACGCGCTGGAGCGCGGATCCCGTCGAATCGGGGGAGGGGTTTTTCCTGTATATGCGCGATCTTGACAGCGGCGTCTTCTGGTCGCTGGGGCAGCAGCCGACGTTGAAAGTCGCAGAACGGTATGCCACCCGGTTTACGCCAGACCGGGCCGAGTGGCTCCGGCTGGATGATGGCATCGAAGCCCGGCTGGACGTGTGTATCGCTCCGGACGCTGATCTGGAGTTGCGTCGAGTGACGTTGCGCAATTGCAGTGACCGGCTTCGCCGCATTGAGCTGACCAGCTACGCTGAGGTCGTGTTGAACGTTTGGGCTGCCGACGCGGTCCATCCGGCCTTTTCCAAGCTGTTTGTCCAAACCGAGTGGGTCGCGGAATCACGGGCGCTGTTGGCCCGGCGGCGACCGCGCACACCCGAGGAGCCGACCGGCTGGCTGATTCATGCGCTCAGTGGTGATGGAGAGATTCAGTATGAAACTGACCGTGCCCGCTTTATTGGCCGAGGTTATTCGCGGGCTGAACCCCGGGCGCTGGTAGAAGCAGAGCCACTATCCGGCACGGTCGGCAACGTCCTTGATCCCATCGTCAGCCTGCGGCGAACGGTGGAACTGGCGGCTAATGACGCAACGCAGATCACCTTCCTGCTCGGCGCGGCCCCGGAGCGGGAAGCAGCGTTGGCGGCGGCGGAACGCTACGCCTCGGCGGCGAAGATTGAGGAAACGTTGGCGGCGGCGTCTCGTCAGGAGGTTCGGGTTCAGGCAGCGCCGGCGCAGAGCGTCCCGCCGGTTTTAGTCCCGCCCCGGACGCCTGCGGCGGAAGTGAGAGAAACGCCAGACGCCGAACCGCTCCAGTTCTGGAACGGCTACGGCGGATTCAGCGCCGACGGTAGAGAATATGTGATCTGTCTGAAACCGGACGCTCGCGGTCGCCTGAAGCTGCCCCCACAACCCTGGGTGAATGTCATCGCCAATCCCCAATTCGGCTTTCTCGCCAGTGAAACCGGCGCCGGCTTTGCCTGGAGCCAGAACAGCCGCGAAAATCGCCTGTCCCCGTGGTACAACGACCCGGTTCTCGACCCGCACGGCGAGGCGCTCTATGTCCGCGATGAAGATCAGGGTGCATTCTGGTCGCTGACGCCGGGGCCGATTTCGCAACCCGTCACCTATGAGGTCCGCCATGGCTTTGGCTATAGCCATTATCGCCAGGTCAGTCAGGGGTTGGAACAGGAAGTCTGGCTGCTCGCCGCCTGTGAAGCGCCGGTCAAAATCGCCCTGACTCGCCTGCGCAATCCGGGTCATCAGCCACGCCGACTGTCGCTGTTCAGCTATACCCGGCTGGTGTTGGGCGTCATGCCGGGCGATTACGCGACGGAACTGGCGATCGAGCAGGATGGAACGACGGGCGCGCTGCTGGCCGAAAACCGCAACCGGGTTTTCAGCGGACGGATCGCCTTTGCCGCAGCGGCTCCCATGGACAGTATTCCCATCCACGTCAGCGGCGACCGGGCGACCTTCCTCGGCCAGCACGGCAGTCCGGCCCGACCGGCGGCGCTGGCCCGCGATAAAGTTCTCGATGGACGGCTGGGCACTGGCCTGGATCCCTGCTTCGCCTTGCAAGTCACCCTGCGGTTGGAACCGGGTGCGAGCGTGGAGCGTGTCTTTCTGATCGGCGAAGCGGACAGTCGGGATGGCGTGCGCCGGTTGATCAGCCATTACAGCCAGGCCGGGGTAGCGACCGCAGCACTGACCGAGGTTCAGGAATTCTGGAGAAATCAACTCGCCGCAGTGCAGGTGCGAACCCCGGCCCAGGGGCTGGATTTGATGATCAACGGCTGGGCGGCTTATCAGACTTTGAGTTGCCGGTTGTGGGGACGCTCGGCGTTTTATCAATCCGGGGGGGCTTTCGGTTTCCGTGACCAGTTGCAGGACGCCGCCGCCCTGGTCTATTACGATCCGGCGCTGACCCGTCGCCAGTTGCTGCTGCATGCCGCCCAGCAGTTCGTTGAGGGCGATGTGTTGCACTGGTGGCATCCGCCCATGGGTTGCGGGACTCGCACCCGCTTCAGCGACGACCGGCTGTGGTTGCCGTATCTGGCGACGTTCTACTGCCGCGCGACCGGTGACTGGAGCGTATTCAGCGAGCCGGTACGCTTTCTCCAAGCGCGAGCGCTTGAACCGGGCGAAGACGAGGCGTTTTTGACCCCGGAGGATTCCGGCGCAACCGCCAGCCTGTACGAACATTGCTGCCGGGCGCTGGATCGCTCGCTGACCCAGGGTGCACACGGTCTGCCGCTCATGGGAACCGGTGACTGGAATGACGGCATGAACCGGGTGGGTCGGGAAGGCCGTGGCGAGAGCGTCTGGCTGGGCTTTTTCCTTTACGCCATTCTCGGCGACTTCATCCCGGTCTGCGGTCGGCAGAGCGACTATAATCGGGCGCGGCGTTATGCCGCGTTCCGCAGCCATCTGGCGACCGCGCTGAATGACCAGGGTTGGGATGGTGAATGGTATCGGCGCGCCTGGTATGACGACGGCGCCGTGCTGGGTTCTGCCGTCAGCGACGAATGTCAGATCGACGCTCTGGTGCAGGCTTGGGCGGTGATTTCCCAGGCCGCGCCCTGGGCCAGGGCGGAAGCAGCGCTGGATGCGGTCGAGCGGCGGCTGATTTCCGAGCCGGATGGGCTGATCCGGTTATTAACTCCACCGTTCGAGAACACCCTGCACGACCCCGGCTATATCAAGGGCTATGTCGCCGGGGTGCGGGAGAATGGTGGTCAGTACACCCATGCTGCGTTGTGGGTGGTGCGGGCGCTGGCGGAATTGGGCCGGCGCGATCAGGCGGCCCGGTTATTGGAAATGTTGAGTCCGGTCAGCCATACCCGCACTCCCGAAGCCGTGGCGACTTACCGGCTGGAACCCTTTTCAGTAGCCGCTGATATCTATGGTGTTGCGCCACATCTTGGCCGCGGCGGCTGGAGCGGATACACCGGCTCCGCCGGCTGGTTCTTGCGGGTGACGCTGGAATCCCTTCTCGGCCTGGAACTGGCTGAGGGTCACGCTATACGCCTGCGCCCTGGTATTCCCGACGAGTGGCCAGGCTTCCACCTGCGCTATCGCCTGCCAAACGGTGAGGCAGTTTATGAAATTGAGGTGCGCAATCCCGAAGGCCGGGCAAAACGGGTAGCGGCAGTGGAAATCGACGAGCGTCCTGGACGAATTGAATATGGCGCAGCCTGCATTCCGCTGTTCCGGGACGGGCTGGTCCATCAGGTGCGGGTGACTTTGACGGGAGCAGATGAAAATGGCGTGACTGGCCGGCGGGAAAATCCAGGGTAAGGTTCGCCCGACCGGATGTTTTCAAGGGTCTGCCACCGGAACAAATTGAAATCGTTCAGCCTGGCGCGACGTTGATCTATTGACAAGTCATCGATAAATCTGAATAATCCGCGACTCTTAAACGTCTCTGTTGTTCCCTCCTCCCGATTGGCTACGTAGCTCAGCCGGTTAGAGCACGGCACTCATAATGCCGGTGTCGGTGGTTCAAGTCCACCCGTAGCCACCAATCAATCGGTTACACCTCCTTTTACGATTTTCAGTTTGCCCACACTCTTACGGCGCAACCGCCGTATCTCTCTATCGCGTTTCGCGGCGTCTGCTGACAAGCGCCGGAAGCTGGTGACGAAGACTGCTTGTCCGGTTTTGTTAGCCTTGACGACAGCCACATACCCTGCCGATTCCAATAAATAGACCACTGTAGGGTAAGCAGTACGTACCCTACACAACTATTTATATCCCTACTGGCGTTGTAGAAACACCCGGACCTCAGGGTGGTCCGGTTCCAGCGCTGCCAGACGACGCGCGTAATCACGCGCTGCGTCAAGGTGGCCTGCATCACGCTGGAATGTTGCCAGCGCCATGAGGGTATCGCGGTCATTGGGATGCTTCGCCAGCACGGTTTCCAGTGTCTGGATTGCCCGCTCGCCCTGGCCGGCTCCATTCAGCGCCACGGCGTACACATAACTGTAGCGGGGGTTATTCTCGCCTAGCCGGGCGGCTTCGGCCAACGCCGCCAGCGCCTCCGGCAATCGTTTCTGGCGGATCAACAGCAAGCCCAGTGCATGATGGGCGGCGGCGTTGTGCGGATCGAGTTCCAGGGCTTGGCGCAGGGTCTTTTCGCCTTCTGCGTCGCGGCCCTGAAGCCGGTACAGGTCAGCGAGATTGACCGCCGCTTGGGTAAAAGTCGGTTGTAACCCAAGGGCGGCGCGGTATGCAGTTTCCGCTGAGTCAAATTGGCCCTGGTCAACGTAGATCAGTCCGATGTTCAGATGCGACTCCGGGCGGTCGGCGTTGGTCTGTTCAGCCGCGATCAATTCGGCCAGCCCCCGCTGCATCGCCTGACGCTGGTTCTCGGCGAGCGCTTCCTTCGGCACGGCGGCCAGCGTCCGCGCCGCGTCGATCCGCACCAGCCGCACCGGGTCGTCGAGCAGCGGCAACACATGCTGCACCTTCAACTCCGGCGGCAACGTCTCCATCGCCCGCGCTGCCGTGCTCCGCAGCAATGGATCAGGATTAGTCAACAAAGGGCGGATCGCTTCGAACCCAGCGGGATTGAGGCGCTCGCCCAGCAACGCTGCCCCGCTGGCGCGGGCAATATTGGGTTGCTCCGGATTTTTTATCAAAGCCAACAGTAATTCCTGTGCGCCGGCAGCTTCAGTGTGGCCGGCGTGCAGCGCCTCGGCGAACTGTTGATGGCCCGGTAAAGGCTGACCGTACCACTTGCGGACCTGCTCCGCTGCCCATTCGGCCGGTTTGTCGCCATGACAGCGGGTGCAGGCGTTCGGAACCCCCAGCTTCACGGTTAAATCCGGGCGGGGAATACGGAAGCTGTGGTCGTGGCGCGGGTCCACAATCATGTAGGTCGTAGCTGGCGCATGACAGGCGACGCAATCCGCGCCCTTGGAATCAGCCGGATGAAAATGGTGGCGCGGTGACTCGTATTTCGCCGCGATATGACATTGCAGACAGACCTGGTTGCCCGGAGCGCGCAGCTTGCCGCTGTGCGGCTCGTGGCAGTCGCTGCAACTGACGCCCCGCGCCTGCATTTTGCTTTGCAAGAAGGAGCCGTGGTTGAACACCTCGTCCTTCATCTGCCCGTCGGGATAGTAGAGATCGGGCGTGAGCAGCGCCAGCCGGTGAGTGTCCAGCAACGGCTGGACAAAGACGTAATCCTCCCGGAATTGCCCGCGCCGCGAGTGGCAGCGGGCGCATACCTCCAATTCACGGCTGGGCGGACGCGGTGTGGTTGCCGGAGCGCTGCTCGCAGCCGCCTGCGTGGCTGCCGTCCAGAGGGTGCTGGGCTTAGGATTCAAGAAGGGGGTTACAAGATCCAGCCCATTCATAGCGCGTGCGCGTAACTGAAACTGTAGGCTGTGTCTCTCGTCGAGGGCGATGGACAGTCCTTTGGTGCGATCCAGCGTTTGCCAGTCTCCTTTCTGTTTGGCCCAGGCGAGATGATCGGCGCCGGGACCGTGGCAGGCTTCGCAGGACACGTTGATCTCGGACCAGGTGGTGTTAAAGCGCTTGCGTTGCGGATCGTAGTTCTTGTGCAGATTCGTGGAATGGCACTCGGCGCACATGTAGTTCCAGTTCTGCTGCAAACCGGTCCAGTGTAGGGGGTCGCGATAGGTCAGGTTCTGGTCGGGATAGAGGTGGAACCAGCGTTGTCCGCCCTGTTCTTGGGGTCGGCTATCCCAGGCGATGCCCAATGCCTGATAGCGTCCGTCGGGGAAGCCGATCAGATACTGCTGCAAGGGGTAGACGCCGAACGTATAGGCGATGGCAAAGTCTTGCAAATACCCATCCGGCCCATCGGTGCGGACCATGAACTGGTCGTCGCGGCGGAAGAAGGTGGAGGTGATGCCGGCGTAGGTGAAGGAGGCGCTGTTGAAATCACCGAGTATGGTGCGCTCGGTGGCGGGTTGCATCGCCTGGGCGTGCTGTGAACCCTGCCAATGTCGGTATTCGGCCAGATGGCATTCGGCGCAGGCTTGCGCGCCAACGTAACCGCCGCTGGGCGCGACGGGCGGGTGGCGGGCCGGCAACGCGACGGGCAGGGGTTCCATCGGCTCGCTGGCGGAATGCGCCCAGGAAGCAAACCAGGTCGCGCCGCCGAGCAGGAGAACAGCAGACAACAGCAGCACGAAAAATAAAGGAAACCGCCGCAAGGAAAGGAGCATGGTTTGGAATCACAGGTTTCTGGTTCTTACCAGCGGAACGTAGCGCCCAGCGCCGGACCGGCCATGCGCAGGTCCTCGACGATTTCGTCGCCGTCCGTCGAGTAATAGAGGTTGCGGTACGCGAGCACGACATCGCCCCAGTCGAAGCGGTAGCCGATCCCGGTCCAGCCCTGCCAGGTCCAGTTGGAATAGTTGCCCGCGCCGATGTCGAGGTAATACGGCAGGAACCAGTCGCCGCCGTCGCCGAGTTGCACCGCGCCGCGCGCACCGATGATGCCGTCCCACACGTTGATTCGGTCGGAGGTATCGCCCGAGCGTCCAAGCACCCCATCCGGCCCGGAGAAGCTTAAATCCGTCGAGGTTTCCAAGCCCAGATAGCGCACGCCGCCGAACACGTCCAATGTCCCGGCAGCGCTCCGCGCCACGGTGTAACTGCCGATGCCCGTCCAAACCAGCGCTTGGATATCGACATTTAGATTCGCGTCAATCGGCAGCGACAGATTGCTCCTCGGCCCCCGCACGGTCTTGATCTTCCCTTCCTGGCCACTGAAATCGTTGTAGATCAGGTCCATCGCCAACGCCCAGTCGCCCTTGCGCGCCTCGAAGGCGCCCATCAGGGCGAACTCCAGGTCGCTCAGATAGCTGTCCGGTTTCACCTCGACCTCGACGGTTTTACCTCCGCCCAGCGGGGTGTTGAACTGGAGCGTCTGAGAGATGTTCGGGAACCAGGCATACGGCGTCAGGCTGTAATGCCATTGCCCGTCGTATCGGTCCACGCCGGCGCCCGAGGCCGCGCCGCCCGACGCCAGCAGACCGGCGGCCAGCGCCCGGAGTCCCGCTTGCAATACCTTTTTTTGAATCATGGTGTGCCTTCCCAAGGTTCGTCTCGATTGATGGGGATCGTGTTTTTCTTCAGGTGTCCTCACCTGGATTGCGAATCCGTGCTGGCCGCCGTTCCAGTTGGGTCGGGCGAATTCTGGGTGGAATAGACGGCCACCAGGCGGGATACCAGCACCGCCATATAGAAAAGGCCCGAAATGGCCTCCATCACCACGAGCATTCGCGCCACATGTGAAGCTGGAGTCACATCGCCGTAACCTACCGTGCAAAGGGTGATAAAGCTGAAATAGAAAGCGTTGAAGCCTTCCATCGCGCTTCCGTCCTGAAATACTGCGGTAAAAACAAACGCGCCCGGCGTCAGGTCGGCGATGAGCACATACGCTGGAACCCATAGCAGTCCCAACATCAAGTAACCGGCAAGACCAGCGCAGAGTACGTTCGCATCCACCCTCGGAGTGCGGAGAATAAATAGGATTAACTGCCCCACGATAAAGGCGAGGAATAGGGTGGTTGCGATCAGAAACACTGGGGTGGGGACCAGACCCGGAGCAAGATAATTGAACCATTTTCCGGCCAGCGCCGGCGTGACCAGCGCGACCGTAACCGCCAAAGTCCAGCGTTTGCCTCCGGTGGCCAGCACCGCCGATACCATCACGAGCGTCACCAGAACCGATTCAATCAACCCCCCGTAAGGCAGGGTTTCTACAAAGGGTGCGGTTATAAAAAGCAGTAACAACGCCACCAATAGGTCGATGGCAGAGTAGCGAAATTTCTTCAATGGCAAATTACCCGTGTAATCCTGGATCGATGCAAATGCGCGGACCGCTCCTTGCGAAGCAGCCCGCGTGGTTTTTCACAACCTGAACCTTGGCCGGGGATAGTCTCGATCCAGTTTTGCGGGATGCTCTTGCGAGCCGTCCACGCGGTTTACAACTGATAAGGTTTACTCCACGGCCCTGACTCGCGGAATTTTCCATGAGCCGTCAAGGATTGAAGGATCTTTCTCTTTCGGCCAATAGAGCCGCATCATGAGGATGAACTTGTCCTTTGGAGCTGGGAGCCAGTTCGATTCCTGGTCGGGGCCGGGGTTTTTGTTCTGGATGTAGAGGTCTACCGAACCATCGGCGTTGGCCTTGAGGTTTTGCCGGGCGCTGATGCTGTAACGGTTGAGCGGGTTGGGCACGAAGAAGTAGTCCTTGTCGTACATCGTGAGCGACCAGAACCCGTTCACGGGCGGCAGTTCGCCTTTGTTGAAGTGCATCACGTAGTTCTTCTCGCCGGTATACGAGCTGATCGCGGATGGTCCTTCCGAGGTGGGATAGACGGCGTCCTGCGGACGATTCGCTCCCAACCCGATGGCAGTGATCAAGGCGCGCTGCAGGTAGTTCGCACCGTAGTTGCCGGTTTTGGTGGTGAACAACCAGCCGTTCTCCAATTTCATGTCGCCTTCGACGATGCCTTCCTTCAGCCAAAGCATGATCTTTTCATTGGCGACCTTGGGGACGAGGGAGAACGCTTCGTGGGCCACGGGGGCGAGTTTGCTGCGATCAAACGGCTGACCGGGAACGATCCCGATCTTGGCCATCTTTTCCAGGATGTGCTTGTCCGCCGCGGCGGGCGGATTGTTCACCAGCAATTTGGCCAGCAGATCGAAATAGTCGTCGGCGTTGAGGGCGTTCACCTGATCCCGCACGGCGGTTTTCATGTCGATGGACGGATCGACCTTGCCGGGCGGCGGGGTGTAAGGTTTGCCGTAGGCGCTGAGCGGGACGAGCGAAATCTCATCCTGCAGCTTGTGGACAGCCGCGTAGTCTTCTGGCGTGCCGGTGCAGTAGATGCGGCCCAGTAGCCAGACCATGGCGGTGGGCGATTTGTACTCCTTGACGCCCTCCGGTAGCGTGCCTTTCCAGCCGGGACCCGTAATTGCGTAGATCTGCGGGCCGGTGCCGGTCGTGCGTTTGCCCGGTACCTGGAACACTTCCGTCCAGCCATCAAGCATGGGGAAGAGATAATAACGGTCTTGGGCATCCGGCAGGCTTAACACCCACGGCTCCTGGCCCACGTCCAGCCAGGCGGTGGTGTAAAGCGTGTCGGCGTTCGGGGCAGTCACGTCTCTGAACGTCGCGGAAGGATACTCGCGCATCCGGACCAACTGCCCCATCGGAGCGCGTGTGCCTTCGGGTTTCTCGACATTGGTCATCACGCGCCGGGTCATTTCCATCGTGACCAGCGGATAACCATAGATGTAGGCTTCAACGCCTAATGGCACGGCCTCAAAGGCATTCTCTCTGGCTTGACCGCTGGAAACAAACAAGGTAGCCGCCATCAGGCCGACGGCCAGTACCGAATTGAACAGGATTCGCTTCATCATTTCTTCTCCTCTCATTTGCCTCGTGATACCTGATTGATCGAGTCGCGGGCCGTTCCGGGCCGTTCCGATCCTTCCCGAACGGCCCGCGTGGTTCACCCACAACGCCTTACTTCGCATCAGCGGCTTTCGCCATTCCTTCTTCGAGTTTCTTGATGTCCTCGGGCGACAACTGCGGACGATCCACTTTGATGGTCAGCTTGTTCAGCTTGGCGGTCAGCGGGAACGGCGGTTGGTAGTCGGCGTCGTTCACCCCGGTGAGCGTGTCGGAACCGATGTCGAAGCTCTCGTCCCATTGCAGGATCATCGGCAGGGTGCGCTTCATCTCCTGGGTAGCGACGACCTTGCCATCCACCTTGAGCGTACCGACGCCGGGGCGACCGACGCCGCTGAAGTTGTTAAAGGCCAGCGTACCCGCGCCCAGTCCATCGTACTTAAAGTCAAACTCAATCGTGTGCTTGCCGGGCGTGAGCGCGTCCGGGCCTTCCCACTTGAGCCGCTCCAGGTCAACCAAATTCCACAGCCACACCGGCTTGCCCTTGAGCAGGTAGAAGCCGTAGCCGCCGAAGCGCCCGCCCGAGGTCAGGATCATGCCCTCGGCCCCGTCTTGCGGCGCCTCGATGTCAGCGGTGACGGTGTACGAGGTGTTCAGCAGCAGCGGCGAATCGCCCTGGGGCAGGCCGACCATGGGCCGCGTGTAGACAAATTCGGTGCGTCCGGCGGTGATGTTCGGCCGCGGGGCGACGATGCGCGCCGCTACTGAGGCATCCAGCGGAAAGACCTGGTGTTTCTTCGCCTCGGCGATGAACAGCTCCTTCATCTCCTTGACCTTCCGCGGGTTTTTCGCCGCAATGTCCTCGCTCTGTGTGAAATCGCGGTTCAGGTCATAGAGTTCGAGCACCTGGTTGTTGA
>CAZDVY010000089.1:0-11499 GCA_964508935.1 uncultured Candidatus Competibacteraceae bacterium
GGCTGGCTGTTCGGCACGGTGGGCATGTTCCTCGCGGTGCCCCTGACCGCCGCCGTCGTCATCGCCCTGGACGCGAACCCCCATACCCGCCCCTTGGCCATCCTGCTCGGCCCGGAAATCGCCGAGGTGGCGGCTTCGGATGCGGACTCACCATGATTAATGAGATTAAGGTGACTTCCTGGAAAGATCATACCTGTAGGTCGGTTTAGCCTGACTTTTTCAGTTTTTAATATAAAGAGTTAGGCTAAAGCCCAACCCACAGTACTTCCTCTGCTCTGTCTGGTATAGTCTTCATGAGAAATCGCCTAATGACAAAATGCTCCCCGTCGCTGGAGGGAACCCGATGAGAACAATCTCCGTGTGCGCCGCAATGGCCCGAGGGGCGGGTTTCTTCGGCTTCTGGCTGCTGCTCATTGGCCCCGATCCGGCCGATCTTGCGGCCGGGTTCTTCGCCGCCGCCGCTGCGACCTGGACCAGTCTGCGCCTGTTGCCACCCAGCGGCGGACGCCTGCGGTACGCCGCGCTGACCCGGCTGGCGTGGCGCTTTATGCAGCAGTCGATCATTGGCGGCCTGGATGTGGCCTGGCGCGCCCTGGATCCACGGCTACCATTGCAGCCGGGATTCGTGGCCTACCCGGTCCGCCTCCCCTCCGGCCTGGTTCGCAGTACGTTCAGCGCCCTGACGAGCGCCCTGCCCGGCACCCTGCCGGCTGGCGTCGATGATCACGGCGCGCTCCTCTATCACTGTCTCGATGTTAATCAGCCGGTAGCAGCGCAACTGGCCATCGACGAGGGGCTGCTAACCCGCGCCTTGGGTGGAACCCATGACGATACCTGACTTTTTACTCGCCGCCGCGATCGTTGTACTGGCGATGGTCGCCCTGGGGCTGGTGCGCATCCTGCGCGGACCGGCAGCCGCCGATCGGATGATGGCGACGCAATTGTTCGGCACCGGCGGCATCGCGGCGCTGCTGCTGCTGGGCGTAGCCACGGAGGCCAACGCGGTGCTCGATGTGGCGCTGACCCTGGCGTTGCTCGCCGCCTTCGCCTCGGTGGCCTTCGTGCAGAGCGCCTCCCCTTCGGATGACGATGACCCCAAGGAGACGAATCGTCAATGAGCTTCGTTTTGGACATTTTCACGATCATTGCGGTCTTGGCCGGCGCCTTCTTTTTCCTCGCCGGTACGGTGGGGCTGCTGCGCTTTCCTGATACGCTCACCCGCCTGCACGCGCTGACCAAAGCGGACAACCTGGGACTCGGCCTGGTGGTGATCGGCTTGTTGCCGCAGGTTGCCTGGCCGCTCGGCGCGATCAAACTGATCGCGATCTGGCTGATGGCCTTGTTGGCGGCGACCACGGTCAGTCAGCTCATGGCGCAGGCGGCGCGAGACGGAGGACCGACGATATGACGCTGGCGTTAGCGGTCGATATCGGTCTGGCCCTGCTGGTTTTAGCCGTGGCCGGTTGGACCCTTGCGGTGCGCGACGCCTTTGCGGCGGTGATCGGCTTCGTCGCCTACGGGCTGTTGCTGGCGCTCATTTGGGTGCGCCTCGCCTCGCCGGATGTGGCGCTGACCGAGGCCGCCATGGGCAGTGGCTTAACCGGTCTGCTGTTGCTGGGGGCCGCGGCACGTTTGCGCGGCGCCAAGACCTCCTCCGTGCCGCCCGGCCTCGCCCTGCAATGGGTCGCTGGCGTGCTGTGTGCTCTCGTTACGGCGGGGTTGGCGGCGATCGTGCTGCGGCTGCCCGATCCCGCGCCCTCATTGGCGCCGGCGGTTATTGCGCACCTGCCCGACCTGGGATTAGGCAATCCGGTGACCGGCGTGATGCTCGCTTATCGCGCCATTGATACGCTGCTGGAAGTGGTAGTCCTCCTGCCAGCGCTACTCGGGGTCTGGTCGCTGGCCCTGGATCGCTATTGGGGTGGCGCACCGATACTGCGTCATCCACGCCCGGACGGCGCTCTAACCCTGCTTGCGCAGGTGCTGCCGCCGTTTGGGATCATCGTCGGCATCTACTTATGCTGGAACGGGGCTGATCAGCCTGGTGGCGCTTTTCAAGGCGGCGCGGTCCTGGCTGCAATGTGGGTCCTCGTTTTGCTGGCGGGACTGACCAAAGTGCCTCCGGTGAGTCGGCGCGGGCTGCGATTACTGCTGGTCTTGTGTTCTGTGGTGTTCCTGGTGATCGGCCTGGCGGGCGTCGGGTTCGCCGATGCGTTTCTGGCCTACCCGGCGGGCTACGCCAAGCCCCTCATCCTCACCATCGAGTTGATGCTCACCCTCTCCGTGTCGGTGGCGCTCGGTCTCTTCATCGCCGGCCCACCGGCCAGGATGCCCTCATGATCAACGCAACGACCCTGTTTGGGCTGAGCAGCGTAGTCCTGGTCGGTTTGGGATTGTTTGGCCTGATCGTCGATCCCCAGCCATTGCGTAAGATAGTGGCGTTCAATCTGCTCGGCAGCGGCGTTTTCCTGTTGTTCGGCGTCATCGCCCGGCGGGGCGCGGGAGCCGGGTTGAACAGCGATCCCGTGCCGCAGGCGCTGGTGATCACCGGACTGGTGGTCGCCTTCGCCGCGACCGCTCTGGCGGTGGCCCTGTTGCTGCGCCTGTTCCAGGTTACCGGCCAGACCGCGCTGGACGAAGCGCCCCCACCCGCGCCGAGCGTTGATCCATGATGCAAGACCCCGCGAATCTGCTGGTGCTGGCGCTGGTTCTGCCAGTGACCGGTCTGTTGCTGACGTTGGTGATGGGCGGGCGCTATGCGAGCCGCATCACTCTGCTGCTGGCGCTGCTGGGCCTGGCGGTCGCGGCGGCGCTGGTGGTCAGCGTGGTCCGCGCCGATAACACGCTAGTCTACCATCTGGGCGGCTGGACCCCGCCGCTGGGCGTGGCGCTGCGCGCTGACGGGCTGTCGGCCATTTTCATTCTGACCACGGCAGTCGTGATCGGGGCGACTGGAGTTTTCGCCCGGGCTGAATTCCGCGTTCCGCCGGGGCAAGCCGAGACGCGCACGTCACTGACCTTCTGGGCGCTGTTATTGACCTTGTGGGGCGCGTTGAATCTGGTGTTCCTCAGCAATGATCTGTTCAGCCTGTTTGTCGCGCTGGAATTGCTGACCTTTTCCGCCATACCCCTGGTTTGCCTGAGTGGCCGCGCCGAGACACTCTCCGCCGGGTTGCGCTATCTACTGTTCGCGCTCTTAGGTTCGGTTCTGTATCTGCTGGGCGCCGTGCTGCTCTATGGCGCGTATGGGACGCTCGATATTGGCCTGCTGGCAGACCGAGTTCGCCCCGAGCCGATCACTTGGGCGGTCGCCGCGTTAATGACCGTGGGGCTGATGGCCAAAACCGCGCTGTTCCCTCTGCATTTCTGGCTGCCGCCGGCTCATGCTGGCGCGCCAGCGGCGGCCAGCGCGGTGCTTTCGGCCTTGGTGATCAAGGCCTCGCTGTTCCTCATCGTTCGGCTCTGGTTTGATGTGATGCCGGCGCTGATGAATTCGACAGTGGCGCAGATTCTGGCGGCGCTGGGCGCGGCGGCGATTCTGTTTGGCAGCGTGCTGGCACTTCGGCAAGCCCGGCTGAAGTTGCTGATCGCCTATTCAACGGTGGCGCAGATTGGTTATCTCTTTCTCATCTTCCCCCTCATCGCCCGCCCTGAATCGGTCGCATTCGCTGCGGCTGACCTGTCCACCGAACTGGCGGCGACCGTCGTTTCGACCAGCGCCTGGAGCGGCGGCGTTCTCCAGGCGATTTCCCACGCCTTCGCCAAGGCCGCCATGTTCATGGCGGCGGGCCTGATCGCCCAATCCCTCGGCCATGACCGCATTGCCGATCTGAGCAGCATTGGCCGAGCGTTGCCGATCACCGTGCTGGCCTTTGCGCTGGCGGGCATGTCGTTGATGGGACTGCCGCCGAGCGGCGGCTTTGCGGCGAAATGGCTGCTGCTCACCGCGACGATTGAGACCGGGCAATGGTGGTGGGCGCTGGTCATTCTCGGTGGTGGGCTGCTCACTGGCGGCTATCTATTCCGCGTACTCGCCCCGGCGTTGTTCGGCTCGCGCGAATCGGTCGCCTTGCGCGCCCCGCCCGCCCGTTACCGGGAAGTCGTGGTGCTGGCGTTGGCGCTCTGTTCCGTGCTGCTCGGTTTCGTGCGGCTGGGGGCCTTTGACTTGGTGCAAATTGGACGCTTGGCGAAAGCCGGGATGGGTCTGCCATGATCAGCAGCGAACTGTTGTTGCTCATTTCTTTCGCAACGCCGGTCGCACTGCTGCTGGCCTGCGCGTCGCGGACCCTGCGCGAGTGGATGCCGACCCTGTTCGTATTTGCGCCGCTGCCGGCGCTGGTCACCGCATTGTGGGCGGTGAACCGTCCACCCTGGGTATTCAACGAAGATCGCTTGCACCTTACCTTGGTTCTCGATGTGCCGGGTGCGATCCTGCTCGGCGTCGCCGCGCTGCTGTGGAGCGTAGCGGGCCTGTATGCCGCAACCTATCTGCGTGGTCAGCCGAATCTGGGACGCTTCTCGATCTACTGGTTGCTGACCCTGACCGGCAGTCTGGGCGTCTTTGTCGCGGCGGACCTGTTCACCTTCTACCTGACCTTCGCGCTGCTCAGTCTGGCTGCCTATGGTCTGGTGGTGTTTGACGGCACGCCCAAGGCGCGGCGAGCCGGCGTTATCTATCTGGCGCTGGCCTTGCTGGGGGAAATTTTTCTGCTGATGGGCTTTGTGCTGCTGGCGACCGCTATTCCCAGCGACAGCCTGGCGATCCGCGATGCGCTGGCGGCGTTGCCAACATCGCCCTGGCGTGATCCAACGCTGGCGCTGCTGATCGCCGGTTTCGGGCTGAAAATGGGGCTGGTCCCGCTGCATGTCTGGCTGCCCATCGCCCATCCGGCGGCGCCGATGCCCGCTTCGGCGGTACTCAGCGGCGTGATTATCAAGGCTGGGGTGATCGGCCTGATCCGCTTCCTGCCGTTCGACACGCCGCTGCCCGATTGGGGGGTTGCGCTGACCGTGATCGGGTTCCTGACCGCGTTTTACAGCGTCATCATCGGCATCACCCAATCCAATCCGAAGACGGTGCTGGCCTATTCCAGCGTCAGTCAAATGGGCGTCATCGCGGCGTTGTTCGGCATGGGGCTGGCCGCCGGGCAGAATAGCGCCATAGTGGCCGCAACCTTCTACTCGGCGCACCATCTGCTGGCTAAGGGCGCACTCTTTCTTGCAGTCGGCGTGACCGCCACGACCAGGCCGCGCCGTCTCTGGTGGGTGCTGGCCCCGGCGGCGATCCTGGCGTTAGGCATGGGCGGGCTGCCGCTGACCGGCGGGGCGCTGGCGAAATTGGCGACAAAACCGATTTTCGGCGATGGATTGGTGGAATGGCTGGCGACCGCTTCCGCAATTGGCACTACACTATTGATGCTGCATTTTTTGCAGCGGTTGGCGGCCAGCGCCGTGCCCGCTCCATCCGCATCGGCGCCAGTCGGATTGGCTTTCCCCTGGCTGTTGATGTTTGTTGCCGCGATCGGGATTCCTTGGGCGCTGTATTTGACGACCGGAATCGGCGGCGTTAATGAGGCGCTTCAGCCGAAAATACTCTGGGCGGCGTTCTGGCCGGTTTTGATCGGCGCGGGACTGGCGCTCGCGCTTTGGCGCTGGGGACGATATCTGCCGCAGATACCGGAGGGCGATATTGTGCGGGTCGGTCAACCGGCGTTGCGGGTTGTCGTGCGCTGCGCGGATGAGTTGGAGCGGGTGGAAGGCGCGCTGCGGCAATGGCCAGCGGCGGGCCTATCGCTGCTGATGCTGATCCTGATCCTGGGCGGAGTGATGTTCCACGGATATTGATCCGGTTGCGCTACGCTTGAAGTTCATCATCCAAACTGAGGTATTGCCTAACAATGAAACCTGGACAGATCACCCTGGCTACCGTCTTGCTCGGCAGCGTATGGGTGGCGACATTGACTGGACTCCCGGTGCAGAATACTGAAGCTCGCTCGCGTCATGTCACCTGCGAATCGCGCAATCAGCGCCACCAGTTTTGCCGCATCGACACCCGAGGCGGGGTACAGCTTCAGCGACAGTTGAGCAATGCGGCTTGCCGGAAAAATCAGACCTGGGGCTATGACCGGAACGGCATCTGGGTGGATCGCGGTTGTCGCGCCGAATTTCGCGTCGGCGGCGGCGAGCGTTGGCGTGGTCAGCGGTTGACCTGCTCCGCCGAGGGTAGCGGCCGCCACTTATGTCGGGCGGACGTTCGGAACGAGGTGATCCTGATCCGGCAATTGAGCCGAGCGCCGTGTCGTTTCAACAGTTCCTGGGGCTACAACCGGCGCGGCGTTTGGGTGGACAACGGTTGCCGCGCTGAATTTGAGATTCGTTAAGCTTTAGCCGCGCCGTTCGCCGGATTTGGCGAGCGGCGCTGTCTTTCGTCGAGTCGGTATTGACCGCTCGTGTTTTCCGAAAACAACCACCAAACAGGCAGGAATGATCATGCTGAAAAAACTCATGGAAAGTCTGCAACGGCCGGGAACCCAGAACCTCGCCAAAACCTTTTCCCGTCTGGGCCGGATCGGTTTTTGGGTGCAGATCGTGTTGGGGTCGCTTCCCCTTCTCTTGATGGCCTATGCCTTCATCTTTACACGCTCTCCTTCCGGTCCGCGCGCCGGGCTGGCTGTCGTTGAATATCTGACGTTAGCCAGTTTACTGATCCTGATTTTCACCATCGTCTGGTTTCACCGGCATACCCGCCTGGCTAACAGGATTGCGGATCCGCAAACGTGTCCGCCGGCATCCTCGGTCATTCGATCGGTCTGGACGGGATTGGTGGCCAGCAGTATTGGTCTGCTGTTTTCCATGATCGTGATGGTGACCGAGATCGGGCACCTGCTGTTTTATTTTCTGGCGGCGCCTCAAGGGGGCTTTCCCGTGCTCCAATTGCCCGACGCTGGCTCAACGACGGGTTGGGTGTCCGCCGTCGACATGATGAGTTTGATGGCCTTAAGCCTCTTCGTTTTCGCCGAGTTGGTCGTGTTGATTCTGAGTCTCTGGCTCCTGTTCCGCACGATGCAAGTTGCCGATGAATTTCCGCAAAATGCGGCGGCGGAATGAGGAGCAGGGCGAAAGTGAAGAGAAACCGGTTGGGAATCCTGGTTATGTTGTCGGCGCTGGCCTGGGCGGGATCAGCAGGAGCAACCACGCTCGAAGGCGCGAGCTGGCGATTAACCCAGGTCGCTCAGGCTGATGGTTCGCTTCAGGCCGTTCCGGGCGACGTCGAAGCCAGCGCCACCTTTGCCAAAGGGTCAGTGAGCGGCAGCGGCGGCTGCAATCGCTACACCGCCAGTTATGTCGCGGAGGACGGCAAGCTGACTATCGGTTCGGCGGCGGCCACGATGATGGCCTGTCCTGAACCCCAAACGTCCATCGAACAGCCGTTTCTGGCGGCGCTGGCGGTGGTGACGACCTATCGAATTGAGGACGGTCAACTCATCTGGCTCGATGCCGGGGGGCAGAAGATCGCGACCTTCAAGGCGCAGCCACCAGTGGCGTTGAAGGGTATTACTTGGCAAGCGACCGTTTACAACAACGGTCGTGGCGCCGCCGTCTCATTAATTGACGGCAGTGAGATCACGGCGATATTTGGTACCGACGGCGTGTTGAGTGGGTCAGCGGGCTGCAATCAGTACCGGGCCGCTTACGTCGCCAAGGAATCGACCATCGCCATTCAGACGCCGGCGGCGACGCGCAAAATCTGTTCCGAACCGGAAGGCGTGATGCGACAGGAGAGCGAATATCTCAAGGCGCTGACGACCGCTGCGACCTACACGATTCAGGGCCAGCAACTGGAGTTGCGCAGCGCCGAGGACGCGCTGGTGGCGCTGTTCCGCGCTAGCAGCGGTTAAACGCTTGACGAACGCAAAATAAAGAGGAGCCGGGCGGTGAGGGCGAAATTAGTAAAATTGTTGAAAATCAGTGGGCTGATCGTGGTCGCAAGCCTGGTGACTTTGCTGGCGGTGCGCGCTTACGACTCGCAACGCGGCGCGCCGCTGGCGGTTTGGCACACTTACGCGCCTGTCGAACCGACCGCTTCACAACTGGCGAAGATGAGTTGGGACGATTATCTGGCCGCCGAGCAGAAAATCTTTGACAGCGTGCGCGTCAATGTCACCGAGAAGCTGGAGCCGGAAGATCAGGTTCCCGCCAACCGCTATTTTTCCGGCAGTCCGATCTATCCGGGCAAGTTCGCTACCGACTGGAACCGCTCCTACCTGCTAGAGCCGGAAGGCAAGCCGGTCGGCGCGGTGGTGTTTCTGCATGGACTGACCGATTCGCCCTACAGCCTGCGCCATGTCGCCCGGCTCTATCGGAGCCATGGCTTTGTTTCAGTGGCCATTCGTCTGCCGGGGCATGGCACGGTGCCCGCCGGGCTGACCAATGTTGAATGGGAAGACTGGGTGGCAGCGACCCATTTGGCGGTGCGCGAAGCACGGCGGCGGATCGGCCCGGAGCTGCCGTTGCACATCATCGGCTTCTCCAACGGCGGCGCGCTGGCCATGAAGTACGCGCTTGACGCGCTCGGCGACCCCAAGTTGACTCGCCCGGATCGAGTCGTGTTGATTTCGCCGATGATCGGCATTACCGAAATGGCCCGGTTCGCCGGGGTGTTTGGCTGGCCGGCGGTGTTTCCGCCCTTCGCCAAAGCGGCGTGGCTGAGTGTGGTGCCGGAGTTCAATCCGTTTAAATACAACTCGTTTCCGATCAATGGCGCCCGGCAATCGTCGTTATTGACCCGCGCCTTGCAGCCCCGAATCGTCCGCTACGCCAGCGAAGGCAAGCTCAACGAACTGCCGCCGATTTTGACCTTTCAATCGGTGGTCGATTTCACCGTCAGTACGCGGGCGATTATTACCGCGCTGTATCAGCAACTTCCCAATAATGGCAGCGAACTGGTCCTGTTCGATCTGAATCGCAATGCCAAATTCGGCCCGCTGATGCGCGCCAGCGCCAACACCATGCTCAACCGCATCCTGCCGGACCCGCCGCGTGCGTTCAGAACTACGATCATCACCAATGTCAGCCCGGACAGCAGTGAGGTCATCGAGCGGGTGACGGAAGCCGGGGCGACCGTGGAGCAAACCCGCGAATTGGGCTTGTCCTACCCCTTGGGCGTGTTTTCGCTTTCGCATGTGGCGGTGCCGTTCCCCTTGAGCGATTCCCTGTATGGGATGCACCCGGATCCGCTGGAGGAGTACGGGGTCAGTTTGGGCGCCGTAGCGCCACGGGGAGAACGCGGCACATTGATCGTCAGTCTGGATTCGCTGATCCGCATGTCTTCCAACCCGTTCTTTCCCTACATGCTGGAGCGGATTGAGCAAGGGATTCGCCCGGCGCAGGCGGCGCAGGAAGCGGCCAGTCCCGCCGCTCCTGCTGCAACGCCCACGCCCGATTAGAACGAACCGAACATCGTGCCGAGGACGACCACCGCCACCAGCGCCAGCAGTGCGCCGACGATGCCGACGATCACGATGTCGAAATAGCTTTTCTGGTGGGTGGAGCCGCACACCGCCAGCAGCGTCACCACCGCGCCGTTATGCGGCAGGCTGTCTAGGGTGCCGGCGCTGATCACCGCCACCCGGTGCAGCAGCGCCGGGTCGATGTTCAGCTCTGCGGCCATTTGCATGTAAGTCGCGCCGAGCGCATCCAGCGCAATGGTCATGCCGCCCGACGCCGAACCGGTCAGCGCCGACAGGATGTTGGTGGACACGGCCAGGGAGACCAGCGGCCCGCCTTCAATCGACAGCACCCAGTTTTGCACCAGATCAAACGCGGGCAGGGCGGCGATCACCGCGCCGAAGCCGACCAGACTAGCGACGCTCAACACCGGCAGAACCGAAGCGTTGGCCCCGGCATCCACGGTGGCGCGCAGCGCCGGCAGCCGCTGGTAATTGCAGGCGACCAGAACTGCGGTTGCCGCAACCAGGGCCACGATCACCGACCAGACCCCGCTCACCGCCGACAGTTGGATTCCTCCCCATTGCGCTTCGGCCAGAAAGCTGGTGTCGATACGCGGCAGCACCCACATCGACATGAGCAGATTGACCAGAATCACCACCGCCAGCGGCAGCATGGCGACCAGGATACTGGGGCCTTGCGCGCTGCGCTGACCGTGATGCGCTTCGGGCGGATCGAATGAACCGGCAGTCGTGGCCCGTTCGCGCACCAGTTGATCTTCAGCGGCGGCGTCAGCGGCGTTTTCGGTCGCCGGCGAGTCGCCGTAGCCTTCGCCTTTGCGCCGGGCGGCGGCCTCGGCGCGTCCCAGCCACCACAGGCCGAACAGCAACATAATCAGCGCGGCAATCAGGCCCAATCCCGGCGCAGCAAAAGGCGTGGTGCCGAAAAAGGGCATGGGAATGGCGTTTTGAATCGCCGGCGTGCCGGGCAGGGCGGACATGGTGAAGGTCGAGGTGCCCAGGGCGATGGCCGCCGGCATCAACCGATTCGGAATGTCGGCGGCGCGAAACAGCGCCTGGGCCATTGGGCCGATGACGAAGATGGCGACGAACAGGCTGACCCCGCCGTAAGTGACCAGCGCGCCGGCCAGAACCACCGCCAGCATGGCGCGGCGCGGCCCCAGCCATTCAGTCATAAAGCGGGCAATCGTGGTGACGGAACCACTGTCGTCCATCAGTTTGCCGAACACCGCGCCGAGCAGAAACAGCGGAAAGAACTGGGCGAGAAATCCGCCCGTCGCGTTCATGAACGTTTGCGTCCAGTGCGCCAGCAGCGGTTCGCCAGCGGCGAACGCTGCGATCAACCCCGCCGCCGGAGCGAGGAGCAAAATGCTCCAGCCGCGAAACGACAGCCAGATCAGCGCGCCCAGGCCGAGCAGAATGCCTAACAGGCCCATGAGTTAAATGCCCTCCAGAATCTCGTCGAGATCGAGCGTCGAACGCACGCCCAAATCCGCGCCGTGAGCGTCCAGAAACGCCTCGGCGGCGCGGCGGCCCTTGTCGCGGAGCCGGCAAAAAAACTCCCACTCAGCCAGCACCTTCGACGAGGAACTGAGTTGGGTCATCTCTTCGCTGGCGATACGGTGAATGCGCATTTTGGCCCAGACTGCTCCCTCGCTGTGACCGGGGTCGGCTACGCGCCGCAACAACGCCGCCGCACGCAACTCTTTGATCAAATTTGAGTTGAACGCGATTTCGTTCAGCCGGTTGTGGATTTCGCGGGCGGTCTTGGGCGTCCCGGGGCGTTCGACCGGGTTGATCTGAATCAGAATGGTGTCTTCGGAGGTGCATTCGCGCACCAGCGGCGCCATGGACGGGTTGCCGGAGTAACCGCCGTCCCAATAGGCTTCGCCATCGATCTCCACGGCCTTGAACATGGTCGGCAGGCACGCCGAGGCCAGCAGGACGTCGGGTGTGAGATCCGCGTTGCGGAAGATGCGGCCGCGACCGGTGCGCACGTTGGTCGCGGTCACGAACAGGCGGATTGGCGCAC
>CAZDVY010000090.1:0-11495 GCA_964508935.1 uncultured Candidatus Competibacteraceae bacterium
CGAGGTCAGGGTGGCGCGGAACATAGTCGGAAACAGGGTTTGGGTAAAGTGAAATTGGTCATCTGACAGTGGATTATTTGGGTCGAGTTCGAAATTGACGATAGGCTGTTTTTTCGCTTTCATCGGCGTGTGCTGAAATATGACCCTTGATGGTGTCGCGTTGCCCCCTATTAATCGAGAATAACCGTATGAATACCTTGTTGCTGGAAATTCCGTTAGATGCCTTGCCCGCTCCCGCTGATCCTCCAGAATTATTTGCTGCCGAAGCCCGTTTTCTGCTGGCGTTGAAGCTGTTCGAGTTGGGTCGGGTTTCCTCGGGCAAAGCCGGACGTATTTGTGGCATGGGACGAGTCGAGTTTCTGCTGGCCGCCAGCCGCGCCGGAACTCCGGTTGTCAACCTGACGGTGGATGAGATGGCGCGTGAGTTCGCCTGGGATGATTGAACGCGCTGTGATTAACGCCGGTTCTCTGGTGGCGCTGTCGCTCTTGGAAAAGCTGGATGTGTTGCCAGCGCTGTTTGGAGAATCCTGGATTCCCGCTCCGGTTTATACCGAAGTGGTCACTGCTGGACTGGGTCGTCCCGGCGCAGTTGACTTGAGTGCGCCACAATGGATAACGCATATTCGCCAAGCGCCGGACCCGGACCCCCTGTTGGTGGCGGAACTCGATCCAGGAGAGGCATCAGTCATTGCGCTTGCTTGTACCTTGTTGCCCTGTCTGGCGATCATCGACGAACGGCGTGGTCGCCGCATCGCGCAACAGATTTATGGCCTGCCAGTCAAGGGTACGGCGGGTCTGCTGGTCGAGGCGAGGCGGCGCGGATTAGTGGGTGAACTCCGCCCGATGCTCTATCAACTCAAAGCCGCTGGCTATTTTCTGGCTGATTCGGTCATCGACGCTGCTTGCCATGCGGTAGAAGCTCCTCATTGAGACTTCTTAGCACTCCAACAAAAACGGCGACCCGCAGGCCGCCGTTTTCACTCCTTCAGCCACCCTGACGATCAAGCCCGACGCCGACGCCGGGTAAAACCCAGACCGGCCAGGCCAATGCCGAGCAGAGCGAGGGAGGCGGGTTCGGGGACCGCATTAGAGGGTGCGCTGAAGTTGCTGATTGTGGTCACACCGGCACCGAATGCGCTGTCGATAGATTGTTGTCGGAACCCAAAAACATCGCCGGTCAACACGGCAAAGGATGCTGAACCTGACTGCGAAGCCAGCGCATAACTGTCAGTCAGTTGCGTGAAGATGTTATTTAACAAGTAACCAAACGGATCAAAATATGGACTCCAATCTGCTGTAGTATAACTCCACGCAAAGGAAACTAGCCCATCCGCAAGTGCGGTAGTGGTAAAGTCAACAGACTTAGGGTCACCAGACCAGTCGTCTGGACCGTTCAGCACAATCGAATTTGGCGCACCACTCAAGTCCACCGATCCAGCGCCTCCGTTGAGGGTCGTCGTCCAGTTAGCGACATCGTAACCGTCAGTGAAATCGATAATGAGTCCTGCATTAGCGGGGGAAAGCATGGATAAAACCAAACCCCCAGCTAGTACCGCTGATGAAAAAAGTCTTTTTGTAACCATCTCAAATTCCTCTTGAAAAAAAGTGAAGTGAATTTCACAAGACGCTTCAGCGACCGTACCGGGTTCTTGGTCGTTGGTCATAGACACGCCTGATTTCGTGGGTATTCAAATGCAAAAAAAGCCAACTTCATATATTTTTGAAAAATATATACATTTAATTATCGAAAGCAGCTCATTGTAAAAAATCCTGACAAAAGCAGCCATTTACGTGAATTCACTGTAAAATTTTCTGACATTGGATCAGGCTCCAAACTCCGAATCGCTGCTTAACGTCGTTTGCCGCGTTCAAAAACACTGTAAAATTTTCTGACAATGCCACACATCGCCTACCCGGTTCTCCCGCATCGGAATCTCCTATAATTCCGGGACGCCGCGCGCCACGTCAAAGAGTGATACGGTAGGCTATGAACCACGAAGACGATACCTCCTACAAGACCCTGTTCGCCGCCCCGGAAGTGGTGCGGGATCTCATCCTCGGCTTCATCCCGGACGCCTGGCTGCACAGCCTGGACTACCGCACTCTGGAACGGGTATCCGGCAGTTACATCACGGACGATCTGCGCGATCGGGCGGATGACATTGTGTGGCGGGTGAAGATCGGCGAGGAGTGGATCTATCTCTACCTGTTGATTGAATTCCAGAGCACCGTCGACGCCTGGATGGCGGTGCGGATCATGACCTATGTCGGACTCCTGTATCAGGATCTGATCCGACAAAAGCAGGTGTTGCCGAAGCGGCGTCTGCCGCCAGTGCTGCCCATCGTGCTGTACAACGGCGACGGGAAATGGACCGCCAAGACCAACATCGCTGACCTGATCCCCAAAATTCCCGGATTATTAGCCAAGTACCTGCCGCAGATGGAATACCTGCTGATTGACGAGCACCGCTACAAGGTCGCCGAACTGGCGAAGATGAAGAACCTGGTGGCGGCGGCCCTGCGGTTTGAGCGCCCGGACAGCGCCGCGTCGCTGATGGAATTGATCGACCTGTTGAATGAATGGTTGAAGGATAATCCCGAACTCAAGCGGATTTTTGCGATCTGGATTCGAGCAATGGTGCGGCGGCATAGCCAGAACCGCTTGGTGCTACCGAAGGTGCGTGATTTGCAGGAGTTAAAGATGACGCTGACTGACCGGTTTGAGACGTGGGCCCGCCAATATGAGCAGCAAGGCATCGAGAAGGGCATCGAGAAGGGCATCGAGAAGGGTATCGAGAAGGGCATCGAGAAGGGTGAAGCTCTGCTGTTGCAGCGTTTGTTGGCGCGGCGTTTTGGCCCCCTGCCCAGTGAGGTGGTGGCGCACATTGGTTCAGCGACGACGGAGCAACTTGAGCAGTGGGGCGACCGCGTTCTGGACGCAACCAGCCTGGAAGAGATCTTTCGCGCCTCATCATGATCTGAAAATTGCAACAGACTCTGGGTATTCCCGCCGAGAGCCTGATCCGCCCTCCGGGCTAACATTGAAAGCGGTTGCTTCAACTCATAAGAACCAACCGTGGGCTTTTGTTGCACTTATGAAAAAACCTGCAACTCACTTCCCCGACCCCGATCTCTCCCAGCACACCCCGATGATGCAGCAATACCTGCGCATCAAGGCCGAACATCCCAATATCCTGTTGTTTTACCGGATGGGGGATTTTTACGAGATGTTCTACGATGACGCCCGCCGCGCCGCCGAACTGCTCAATATCACCCTGACTACCCGTGGCCAGTCAGCGGGCGCGCCGATCCCCATGGCCGGCGTACCATTCCATGCGGTGGAAAACTATCTGGCGAAGTTGGTTAAACTCGGCCAGTCGGTGGCGATCTGCGAACAAATCGGCGATCCGGCGACCAGCAAAGGGCCGGTTGAACGGCGGGTGACGCGCATTGTCACGCCCGGCACGTTGACCGATGAAGCATTGCTGGATGAGCGCCGCGATAACCTGCTGCTGGCCCTGCACCAAGTGAAAAATACCTACGGCCTGGCCTATCTGGATTTGAGTGGCGGCCGGTTCACGATCACCCAGTTGCATGGCGAAGCGGCATTGTTGAATGAACTGGAGCGGCTGAAACCGGCGGAATTGTTGATCAGCGAAGATTTCACCCTGCCCGATGCCTGGCGGCAAAATCCCGGCCTGCGCCGGCAAGCGCCCTGGCATTTCGACCGGGACAGCGCCACGCGGATGCTGTGCGGCCAATTCAGCGTGCGCAATCTGGACGGTTTCGGCTGCGTTGATCAGCCGGTCGCGGTCGCCGCCGCCGGTTGCCTGCTGCAATATGTCAAGGACACCCAGCGCGGCGCGTTACCGCATTTAACCGGGCTGCGCGTGGAACGCCATGAAGACAGCGTGATTCTCGACGCCGCCAGCCGGCGTAATCTGGAACTGGAGCACAGTCTGAGCGGCCAGCATGAACAGACCCTGCTGGGTCTTCTCGACCGCTGCGTGACGCCGATGGGCGCCCGACTACTGCGCCGCTGGATGCATCGCCCCTTGCGCGACCGGGCAATACTCAGCCAGCGCCAGGAGAGTCTGCGGCGCTTGCTGGATAACGGCGGCTATGACTATCTGCGCGGACTGTTGCGCGGCGTCGGCGATGTCGAGCGGATTCTGGCGCGGGTCGCGTTGAAATCGGCCCGGCCCCGTGATCTGACCACACTGGCCGATGCACTGGGTCGGTTGCCTGTTCTGCAACCTTTTCTCCGCACACTGGAAGCGGCCTTACTGCAAGACCTCACCCGCCGCGCCGGAACGCATCCCGAAATCTGCGCTCTGCTGAATCAAGCGATCATCGCCAACCCGCCGCAAATCATCCGCGATGGCGGAGTCATTGCGTCCGGCTATGACGCGGAGCTGGACGAACTGCGTAATCTCGGTGAACGCGCTGATCAATATCTGGTGGAACTGGAAGCGCGAGAACGGCAGCGTACCGGCATTCAGAACCTCAAGGTCGGTTTCAACCGGGTGCATGGCTATTACATCGAAGTCACCCGCGCCCAGTCTCAGGCGGTGCCGCCGGACTATCATCGCCGCCAGACGCTGAAGGGCGCAGAGCGCTACATCATCCCGGAATTGCAGGAGTTTGAACACAAGGTGCTGCACGCCCAGGAACGGGCGCTGGCGCGGGAAAAGGCGTTGTATGACGCGCTGCTCGACCAGTTGATTACTCAGTTGCCCACTTTGCAGACCTGCGCCGCCGCGCTAGCCGAACTGGATGTGTTGAGCAATCTGGCGGAACGCACCGCCGCGCTGAACTGGCAAGCACCGGAATGGACGGATCAGCCGGGCATCACCATCACTGCCGGACGGCATCCGGTAGTTGAGCTGATGTTGGACGAGCCATTCGTGCCGAATGATCTTCACTTGGAACCGGAACAGCGGCGGATGCTGATCGTGACCGGCCCGAATTTAGGGGGAAAAAGTACCTTCATGCGCCAGACTGCATTGATTGTGCTGCTGGCGCATCTGGGCAGCTTCGTCCCGGCGGAACGAGCGGTGATCGGGCCGATTGACCGCATTTTCACCCGCATTGGCGCATCCGACGATCTGGCCGGTGGACGCTCCACCTTCATGGTGGAAATGAGCGAGGCGGCCAACATCCTGCACAACGCCACGCCGCACAGTCTGGTGCTGATCGACGAGATCGGGCGCGGCACCAGCACCTTTGACGGCTTGGCGCTGGCTTGGGCTTGCGCGGCGTATTTGGCCGGAACGGTGCGCGCTTTCACGCTGTTCGCGACCCATTATTTCGAGTTGACCCGGTTGCCGGATGAACACCCCGGTATTGCTAATGTTCATCTGGACGCGGTGGAGCATGGCGAAAGTATTGTCTTTCTGCATCGCGTTCAGGACGGCCCGGCGGATCGTAGTTATGGCTTGCAAGTCGCGGCGCTGGCGGGAGTGCCGCCGGTAGTGATTCAGCAGGCCCGCCAGCGCCTGCGGTTACTGGAACGGCAAATGTTGCGGCGGGAATTGCCGGCGCGGTCGGAAGCCAAGCCGCAACTGGCGCTGTTCGGTGAAGAGGTTCACCCGGCAGTCGCGGCGCTGGCGGTTCTTGATCCCGAAACGCTGACCCCGCAACAGGCGCTGGCTGAGTTGCAGCGGTTGCGGGCGTTGGTGTGAGATCATCCTTGATCCTGGAAGCGTCTTATTTCGATGGCAAGCTTTCCGTCGGGCAATGCCCCACCGAGCGTTCGTACAACGCTTGGTAGTAGCGCAGATCGTCCTCGGTCAGCCGGCTATCGGGTACGCCGGGCGAAACGGACCCGCTCACATCCGCCACCAACATGTTGCCACGCTCGTATTGGATGCGGAAGTAAGTGGAGTCGGCTGCATTCACAATCCCGTCGGGCATCCCCCAAGTCGGGTCGCGCGGGTCGGCGCTGCCACTCAGGTCGGCCGGACAATCTGGAATTTCGCCCGTGCTGTCTTCCTCGGTCGGGTCGTAATTCGTCCAGCCGGGACCGGTCATCGTTTTGGCGTCGAAGTTGGTGCGCGAGCGTGCCAGCACCAGGCGACGACCGGCCTTCATCCCCGCCAGATAGGAGCGGGGCGCGTCTTCCCAGCGGCGCGTCCGGGCGTTGTAGGCAAACTCGCGCACCACACCGTTTTCGGCCACGATCAGACTACCCGACTCGCCCGCTTGCAGGCTGGTGGGTTTTTGCACCGCCGGCAGAGTAATGGTTTGCCGCGTTTGCCAGCGGCCGCTGCCGTCCGTTATCGGACTCAGTTCGTAAAACGTCGGGGACTGGCTGCCGCCCACCCACACGCTCCTGCCCAACGAGGTGTTCGCCATCAAAACCTCACCGATAATTTTCACCTCGGCGGGCAGCGCCTGATCTCGCATCGTCGCCAAATCTCGGGATATGGTCAGCAGTCGCCGGGACTTCGCAAACAGCAGGGTTACCTCGTCGGCCAAGTCGTCGTACACCATCGCGTCCGGCATCGCGCCCTTCAGGTCGAAGCTGCCGAGCACCGTCGGGCGATCGCCCGCCAGGGTGTCGAACCGGGTCAACTGGCCGGCATCGACCAAATACAGGTCGCCATGCCGTCCGAACACGATCGGCGTGCGCTTCTCCAAGCGCCGAATTTCCCGCAACGCCTCCTGGAGCGGATCGTATTTGTACAGCGTGGTCGAACCATTCTGTTGGGTCGTCGTCGCGTAGAGCGTCCCGACCAGCAGGGGATGAAACTCGAAGTAGTCGAATGTTCCGCCCTCCGGCGCGTCCTCGGCCAATTCCTCGCCTTCCTCGCCTTCATCCAGCACGCTGGCGGGCGTGGCGACGAGGGTGTCCCACTGATCGTCGGTGGTGAGCGTCACCATCGGCGTGATAACGGTGTAGGACTCCAAAAATTTATTTCCACTCAACGACGAAAAACGCCACATCGTTTGGGGCACGCCGAACCCGCCAACGGACCAGTAACCGGAGACTTCTTCCATCTCCGACTCCCTGGTATCGAAATCAGATTGCTCCGTATCGTCTTCGTCGTTACTCGTACTCGGATCGCGCCACATCAGCTTGGGCGAGCTCGAACAACCGTTCTTGACCCGATGCAGCGCCACGATGTGGCCGCCGGTCCGCTCCCAATAATCGAAAGCGTTCTTTTGGTATTTCCCCAAAGTCATGCTGATCATGCCGCCGTTGCTCATCGCATTGAACAAATCCTCCGGCTCGAGAACGTATACCCCGGGAATAGCGTAGTTCTCCGTTACGATGAACGCACCCGGAGCGGTCGCCTGCAAGTGGGTGACGAGGCCGGTGATGGGTCCCAGACCGGTCGTTCCGTCTTCGGCGTCGGTGCTCATCAACTCCCCAATGTACTTGATCCGGTCGGTGACGAAATCGTAGTTGTCTTGCGATTGCCAGTCCCGTGGGCCGTCGAGCACCTCGGGGACACCATGGTTGGAGATATAGGCGAACCAGTCAGTCGCCGAGGTCGGCACACAATACATCGCCCCATCGTTCGGCAAGCCGGGCACGGCCGACGTTGTCGCCCGCTTTTGGTCGAAATCCGGCACGCCCGGAATGTTGATGCTGCACGCACTCTGGCTCAAGGCAGGTTGGCCCACGAGCGTGGTCAGGCACAGCGCCAGCCCGCCTGTGACCAACGCCCGTCGGTATTTCTCGACCGATTTCGCCGGACGGTCGGAATGGATGAAACGGGTTAGCGGCGATACAGAAGGGGCGGTAACGGGGCGCATGATGAGTCTCCTCTCCAATTCTGGTCAATCAGTGGCTTAATCAGTTGGGGAGGTAAGGGCACCCATAATGCCATGTTCAATATCAATATGATTTATATAAATTAAATCTGGTTTATTGGGGCAAAAACGATTCTGTTTGACCGACCATGGTTCTGTTGGGCGGGTCAAGATGAGTCGAGTTCGGTTCAGATGGGCCGATGGCCGAAACGGAAGTTGGCGTGGCGCATCCCGGCGCTTCGATCAGGACGCCAGCGCCGGATGGTTGCCGAGAAAGGCTGTGTCAAGCCCAAGGATTGCCGGGACGAATGTTTCTGGTAATGTAAACGTACCGCGCATTCGAGGTTTGCGATCCGCTGGCGAACCAGTCTTCGACAATCGACGCCTGCTGCTCGCAGTTGTATTGCGACCATTTCAAACCCGTGTTGTAGCTGTAAGTTGGCGCGACGTCGCCGCCGTTAGTAATGCCGGTCAGGGTTTGATGAAACGCAGAATTGAGCACATACCCCAAGGGCACACCGTGCTGTCCCTGCCAGACATGGGTTAACTCGTGAATGAGCAGTCGCCTGCGATAGTTGCTGGTCGTCATGTTCTGGAAATACGCGCCGACGTGGAGCACGTAGTAGGGAGGCGGCGGACTCGTCCAAGGGCGACCGCCCAGACCGGTGTCATCCTGGAGGCGCACCTGAGAATAGAAGACGCTGTTCTGGAAAACACCGTTAGCCAGTATCAGCTCGGAGGGAAGCAGGGTACGTATCGCCATGCGGGATGCTCCTTTGGGTGGAATCGTCTTTTTAGCGCCGCCAATTTTTAAGACAGCTTTTTTATTGACCCCCCCAAGCCAGCAATTGTTGCACTTTAGTGGGCGATTCAGTGAAAGGTGACACAGGGCAGTGTCTACTAAGCGAAGCATGATCAAGGCCGACTTCCTTGCCGGCCCTCCCGCTGCAATGCGCTCTCACGGGTTGTAATAATTGACGTACATCCCCATGCGCAGCTTCAAGCTGGAATCGCGGGTAGCGTAGCGGTGAATCTTGAAGGTGTAGTAGCCGGAAACCGTGGGCGTAAATTCCACATCCTCGAAGGAATTATCCCAGGAGAAGGAACCGCCGAGATAATGGCCGTTCGGGTCATAAACCTTCAGATCCAGGTCCAGGCCGATGGGGTGCGCATCGTTGCGATGGTCGTAGGTGTAGCTGCCGCGCGTCAGCCAGTTCAGCACCACCCGCACTCGATCCCAGGAGTTGTTGATATACACCGTCTTGACCACGTAATTATCGGCCACGCCGTCCTGACCGTCGAAGGTATTGAACGCGCTGGTGCCGCCCGACCACCAGAACCAGTGTCCGCTCCATTGCGCACTGGCGAAATCGATGCCGCCCAGCCCGACCTTGTTGTAACCCCCGCTGATCGGATCGGTGGCGCCGGCCATGATCTTGGCCTTGACCAACTGGGGCCGGTACTGGAGATAAGTCGAATGCGACATCATGTCGGCAGCGAAAGCAGCGGCGTGCGGGGTGGACATGCTGGTGCCGGACTTGGTGAAGCCGCCGGCGGTGATGTTGGTGCCGGGCGCGGAAATTTCGGGCTTGTCGTTGCCGATTTGGGGATCGACGAAGGGCGACGAACCGGAAATGGCATCGGTCGCATCGTTGTAGTTGCCCACTGTGATGATGTTCAGCCCCTTGCCGGGCGATTGGACGTTGCCGGTGCCGGCCCCGGTGTTGCCACCGCTGTTGAACACCGGAATGTTGTTGTCATAGCTGAAATTGTCCCAGTCCCGGTCCAGCGTGTTGTAACTGGTGGAATCATTGCTGCTGTTCGAGCGGGTGATAATGTGGATCGGCGGGTTGCCGCTTACGCCATCCAGATCGCTGTCGTTGGGCAGGACCGCGCTGCCGCGACAGTAGATGAAGGAGTCCGGCGACACGGCGCGCAGGATGCCGCCGACGTTGCGGGAGTGATCGGTCTCGCTGCCGGACAGGCGATCGTAATTGCTAATCCGCGACTCGTTGGGGCAACCGCTTTCCGTCATATAAATGCCGATGCCATCGCCGCCAGTGCTGGCGAAGGGCAGGGCCGCCGTGCTGATGCTGGTCGCGTCCATAGCGTCGTCGATGTCATCCTGGCCTGGTGCGGACAGTTCAAGACCAACCATCGTCGCATCGCCGGATTTGATCAGGCTCCGCAGTTGGGAGGAGGTCAGGTCCAGCGTGATGCCGGAACGGCCTTGTTGCAGCGCCTCCTCCAGCCCTTTATAAACGGAGAGACCCTGGCGTTTGGTCCACTCCAGCAACTGCTGTCTGCGTGCCTCGGTACGCTTGGCGCGGGCAGCGCGCTCTGCCTGAGCCTGCTTGGCGGCGTAGGCCTCCATCTCTTCCTCGGAGAGTTTCTTGCCATTGAGAACTCCCTCATTCCACAGTCCTTTCAGAATGTTGCCTTCCGCCGTTTCCAGCGGATCATCCTCGGCGACGGCGGGAAGATTCACGGCAATGTCAACGCGCAACGTCCGCCGAGTGTCGCCCGCTTTTTCCAGTTTCGTCAGTTCTTCCAGCAATCGGGGATCGACCAGGGGCGCTTCGCCGTGCGGCACCTGTTTTTCACTGACTAACCGACCGCTGCCATCGAAAATCTCGCTGCGCACCTCGCCCTTGGCGTCCACCGTCTTGATGAAGGTATAGGACTGACCGGCGATGCTCCGGGTCTTCCTTTCGACGGTGAGGCTGTCGGCGGCCCACGCTGCCGACATGGACAACATCCCGGAGCCGGAAGTGAGCAGACTCGCGGCGAGGGCGGTGTAAAGGCGAGAAGGGGTTGGCGCTTTCATAAAATCTTTCTCCAGTCAAAGGTTTAAGAAGCTATTCGCGGTGGATTGGAACCCGATGATGTGGATTGAGCAAAAGCAATGCCAAACGGCGTGCAGACCACCAAACCTGGTGGAGAGCGTGGCGAAATGAGGGAGACCGGGGGTGCTCAGGTCTCGCACCCCACTTATACGGATCAGGAAAGCAGCCAACTTGAACAGTGGGTCAGCGCAACGCTGGCCTGATTCTAGCCAGACTGGACCGACGTTGGATTTGGCCCGGAGAACTCATTGAACTGGCCGTACCGCTGCAATTCCTGTTTGCGCCGGGTCCAGTGGCGCGCTGTTCAGGTGGAAGGGCTGCACCATGGCTTACGCCTGCGGCGTTCGCCATTCTGGTCCAGTGTCCATGACGGTGTGAAACATGATCGAGAAACCAGAAGAACGCCTTGGCAGGATCAAGCCGAAGAGGCAGGGAGGCGGAATGGGCACGGGAGCGTGTGGTTCGCTCATGGAGGTACGGTTTTATACGGTTTTACCAGATTAACTTGTTGGCGATGTGCATTTCAGGCGGCATCCAGGCATCATCCCGATACCGGATCCCCTGGCCTGGATTCACATTGCATCGCCCGTCCGCTAAATAAGCGCCCCAAAGGGGGGCTTAATTTAGCCCAGGGCAATGTCCTGGACGATCAGGGTTGTTACCCCGTCCCGCCATAGCTGGCGATTTCCAGATCTTCCTCGGTTAAACCGGCCTGCGCCTCGCGCACATGGCGGCGGGCTTCACTAGCGCTTTCATAGATATACGGGGCTACATCGCGCTGTTCCAAAGCGTCGCCCAGTTTCATCCGCAGGAAAGCGCTGGTGGTGTAGCGCGTCACCCCGGAATAGAAGCGGTTCATCAAATCCTTGATGATGTCGGTGTAGGGAT
>CAZDVY010000091.1:0-11343 GCA_964508935.1 uncultured Candidatus Competibacteraceae bacterium
GGTTAATGTCAATCGCTGGGAACACACGCTTTTCCGAAATGCGCCGGTCCAGATGAATTTCCATATTGCCGGTGCCTTTGAATTCTTCATAAATCACATCGTCCATCCGTGATCCGGTATCGACCAGCGTGGTGGCGAGAATGGTCAGCGAACCGCCTTCTTCGATATTGCGCGCCGCGCCAAAGAAGCGCTTGGGCTTTTGCAGGGCGTTGGCGTCCACGCCGCCGGTCAGCACCTTGCCGGAAGCCGGAACCACCGTGTTATAGGCCCGCGCCAACCGGGTGATGGAATCGAGCAAAATCACTACATCGCGCTTGTGCTCCACCAGGCGCTTGGCCTTGTCCGAGACCATTTCTGCCACCTGGACATGGCGGGTGGCCGGCTCGTCAAAGGTGCTGGAAATCACCTCGCCACGCACCGAACGCTGCATCTCGGTCACTTCCTCCGGCCGTTCGTCGATCAGCAGCACGATTAGATAGCATTCGGGATGATTGGCGGCGATGCTCTGGGCGATGTTTTGCAGCATCATGGTCTTGCCGGCCTTGGGCGGCGACACGATCAGGCCGCGCTGGCCCTTGCCGACCGGCGCAATCAGATCAATCACCCGCGCCGTGATGTCCTCGGTGCTGCCATTGCCGCGCTCCAGGGTCATGCGCTGGGTGGCGTGCAGCGGCGTCAGGTTCTCAAACAGCACCTTGTTCTTGGAAACTTCCGGCGGCTCAAAATTGATGTCGCCGACCTTGAGCAGGGCAAAGTAGCGCTCGCCTTCCTTGGGCGGACGAATCTTGCCGCTCACCGTGTCGCCGGTACGCAGGTTGAACCGGCGAATTTGACTGGGCGAGACGTAAATATCGTCCGGGCCAGCCAGATAGGAACTGTCAGCGGAGCGCAGGAAGCCGAAGCCATCCTGCAAAATTTCCAGGACCCCATCGCCGGAAATATCTTCGCCGCTCTTGGCCAGCGCCTTGAGAATGGCAAAGATCACATCCTGTTTGCGGGACCGCGCAGTGCCTTCGAGTTTCAGCTCCTGGGCGATGGCGATCAGTTCGGCAGGGGACTTCTTTTTGAGTTCGGTCAGATTCATAGAAGCAGAATGCTCAAGGCGAGCAGGCGTTGAGGAAGGACGCCCGCGAGGAGGAGGTCGGGATTGGCGTCTCGGGGGAAGCGGGCCGGACTGCGGCGGAGCGGTGTTACGGGATGACAAAAGATTCAGCGCCGTGATGTGGGGAGCTAAGCTAACACGGTCGCGAAACGACGTCTACCCGTGTCAATCGGCAGACGCCGTGCGGCGCGTCTTAGCGCAGATTGCTGTCGAGAAAAGCGGTCAGTTGCGACTTGGATTGCGCACCAACTTTGGTGGCCTCAACATTGCCGTTGCGGAACAGCATGAGGGTGGGAATGCCGCGAATGCCATACTTGGGCGGCGTGCTCTGGTTCTCATCGACGTTCAGTTTGCAAACTTTGACGCGATCCCCGTATTCCACAGCAAGTTCGTCAAGGATCGGCCCGATCATCCGGCAGGGACCACACCATTCCGCCCAGTAATCCACCAGGACCGGTTGTTCGGCCTTGAGGACTTCGGCTTCAAAAGTGTCATCGGTAATATGCACGATATTCTCGCTCATGAGAGAGTTCTCCACGGTAAAAGCGGCAATGCGGCGGCGGGATACGCTGAAGATTAAGCAGGATGAGCGGCTATCCGTCGCTCCGGAGGGAACCGCCGCCGGGAAGCGTCCGGCGAAAATCGGCGGCGCGCGGCGTTCAACGAGGGATATTGTGGCAAAATAATCTATCAGGGCACAAATCTTTCGTTGCCTTTCCGCCCGGACGGGCGCTGGCCCCCTCACCCTGCTTACTCGGGATAGCCGCACACACATGCAAACAGATCATCTCACCCACGTCCCTTTTTCCACGCTCGGTCTGAACGATTCGCTGCAGGAAAGCCTAGAGGACGCCGGTTTTGCCTATTGTACGCCGATTCAGGCCGCTACCCTGCCGCTAGCGCTCAAGGGGCAGGATATCGCCGGCCAGGCGCAGACCGGCACCGGCAAAACCGCGGCCTATGTGTTGGCCGCCTTGCATTATCTGATGGAAACTCCGGTCGCCGAGGACGCCGTTGGTCCCTGGGCCATGGTCATCGCCCCGACCCGCGAGCTGGCGGTGCAGATTCATCGCGACGCCGAATTGTTAGGCCGCTACACCGGACTCAAATTTGCGGTGGTCTACGGCGGGACCGGTTACGACAGCCAGCGCCGCCAACTCGAAGCGGGAGTCGATGTACTCATTGGCACTCCGGGCCGACTCATCGACTACTACAAACAGGGCATTTATAAGCTCAATCATATTGAAGTGGTCATCCTCGATGAAGCCGACCGTATGTTTGATCTGGGCTTCATCGCCGACATTCGCTATCTGCTGCGGCGGATGCCGCCGCCCGGCCAGCGCATCAACATGCTGTTCTCGGCCACCCTGAGCAATCGGGTGATGGAACTGGCCTATGAACACATGAACAACCCTCAAGTGATCCGGATCGAGGCCGAACACATTACCGCTGACAACGTGCGCCAGGGGCTTTACCACGTCTCGGCGCATGACAAGATTCCGCTGCTGCTGGGCGTTCTCCGCCAGCAGGAACCTAAGCGCACCATGATTTTTGTCAACACCAAGCGGGCGGCGGATCGCGTCACCGGTTACTTGCTGGGTAACGGCTACGAAGCCGGCGTGTTGTCTGGCGACATCCCGCAGAACAAGCGGATGCAGTTGCTGGAATCGTTCCAGCGCGGCGATTTGCCCATTTTAGTCGCGACCGATGTGGCGGCGCGTGGTCTGCATATTCCCGATGTCACGCATGTCATTAATTTCGACCTGCCCCAGGATCGAGAAGATTACGTCCACCGCATTGGCCGCACTGCTCGCATCGGCGCCAGTGGCGACGCCATCAGCTTCGCCTGTGAAGAGTACGTCTACTCGCTGCCGGAGATCGAGGATTTCATCGGCCAGAAACTGCCGGTGCTGCCGATCACTGCGGAACTGCTGCTGGAATATAAACCGCCCAAGCGACTGGAGCGCCGACGGCCACCCATGCCGGGGGGCGAACCGCGCAACCGCAGTCGGTCGCCGCATCAACGGCGGCCAGTTCATCGTAGCTAAATACCTGGCGCTGGATCGTCCACTCATGATCTCTGTTTCCAAAAGCAGCGTCGCCAGTGGCCACCCGCAAGTGACCGAAGCTGCTTGCGCCCTGCTACGCGCGGGCGGTAATGCTTTTGACGCGGTGCTGGCGGCGGGTTTCGTCGCAGCCGTCGCCGAACCGGCGCTGACCAGTCTGGGCGGTGGTGGTTTTCTGCTGGCCCGCACGGCTCAAGGCCGCGCGATGCTCTTCGATTTCTTCGTTAACACGCCGGGACAGGGTCTGCGGGTCGGTGAAATTGAACCGCATTTCCTGCCAATGACCGTCCGGTTTCCGAGCAGTGAGCAGATTTTCAATGTCGGTCTGGGATCAGCAGCAGTTCCCGGTGTTCTGCGCGGTTATTTGCACATCCATCGCCGACTGGGCCGGCGGCCGCTGCCGGAGGTGCTGGCGCCGGCCATTCATCTGGCGCGCACGGGTGTGGTGATCAACCCCAAGCAGGCTTATTTTTTCGATCTGCTGACGCCAATCATGACTCTGACCGCGCCGGGCCGGGCGCTGTTTGCACCGGATGGCCGTTACCTCAGCACAGGCGATGTGTATTGCAATCCCGATCTGGCCGCGTTCCTGGAAACCCTGCCTTTTGATGGCGAGCGGGAGTTTTACGAAGGCGAACTGGCCCGCTGCATCGATCAGGAAATGCGGGAGGGCTGCGGGTTGCTGACCGCTGCCGATCTGGCTGCCTATCAGGTTATCGAACGCGAGCCGCTGCCGACAGAGTATCGCGGTTTCCGGTTACTGACCAATCCACCGCCCTCCTTCGGTGGTTCGCTGCTTGCCTTATCGCTGCGGTTGCTGGAGGCGCGCGAGGTCACGGAACTGGGTTTCGGCACACCGGCTCATTTGGGCCTGCTGACAGCAGTGATGCAGGAGGTGGATCGTCGGCGCGCCGAGGGCTATCTGCGTCCCGCCGATCTGGGTCAACCGGGCATTGCAGAAAGCCAGGAACAGGTTCGTCTCGTTTCCGGCGGCACCACACATATCAGCGTCTGCGACGCTGAAGGCAACGCCGCCAGCATGACTACTACCAATGGCGAAGGCTCCGGCCACTTCGCCGCGCAGACCGGCATCATGCTCAACAACATGATGGGCGAGGATGATCTCCATCCTGAAGGCTTCCATGTCAGTCCGCCTGGCTTGCGGGTGGCGTCGATGATGGCCCCGTCGCTGCTGCTGGCCGGCGACCATGTGGAGTTGGCGCTGGGCAGTGGTGGCAGCAAGCGCATTCGCACCGCTCTCCTGCAGGTGATCAGCAACCGGGTGGATTTCGGTATGCGCCCACAACCCGCAGTAGCCGCGCCGCGCCTGCACTGGGACGGTCAGCAGGTTCAGGTCGAGCCAGGTTTCAGCGAGGCAGCGCTGGCGGCGCTGGAACAACGCTGGCCGCTGAATCGTTGGCTCGTGCCGGATTTATATTTCGGCGGGGTCCACGTCGCCACACCCGCGGGCGACGGCGCAGGCGATCCCCGGCGCGGCGGTTGTGCAGCACTGGTTGAATCATGAAAAATCAAAAGTATGAGGAAATTCCAGGGCGTATTACGAGCGCTGGATAAAGGCCGATCCATCTTGGCAATGCAACGACCCGTTGCAGGTCAAACCTTGTTCGTCTGATCCAGCCTCAGCGCCGCCGAGTTGATGCAATAACGCAACCCGGTCGGTTGCGGGCCATCATCGAACACATGACCCAGATGCGCTCCGCAGTCCGCGCAAAGGACTTCGGTACGGCGCATAAACAGGCTCTGGTCATCGGCAGTCGCGACATTCCCGGCGGCGGCCGGTTGCCAGAAACTCGGCCAGCCGCTGCCGGAATCGAATTTGGCGGCTGCATCGAACAGCGGCGCGCCGCAACAGGCGCAGCGATAAATGCCGGGGTCGTGGCAGTCGTAGTACGCGCCGGTAAACGCCAGTTCAGTGCCCTTCTGGCGACAGATACGATACTGCTCCGGGGTCAGTTGCGCGCGCCACTCGGCGTCGGTTTTGGCAATCTTGTGACTCATAGTGATTCCTCAAAATAGCAGGGCCGGATCATTGCATAGACCGCGCCCGTGCCTGAAGGTGTCAGGCCACGGCATTGTTCGGCTCAACCCGCTTCTGCAGAGCTTCCCAGACGTGCTCAGCCAAGCCAACGCCGACCTCATTGAAGGCGAGAAACGTCATATCCGCGCCCGCTGCCTTGAGCGACCGTTCTTCTTCAGGATAGTTGCTGACGGCTCCAATCAACCCGGTAAAGCCACGGCGGCGCAACTGCCGGCTGGCGATATGCTTGGCTTCCGGGTCCGGCATCGCCAACAACACTGCCTTGATGCCGTCCAATCGCACGCGGTGCCAGAAACCGGGATCTTCAGCATCAGCGTACACGACACGTCGTCCCTCATGCACATGCCGCTCGACCTTGTTTAAATCCGAGTCGATGCCCGACACAATCAATACCTTGTGCGGGTGTTCCGGTACGTTCTGGCGCTTTTTGAGGAAATCATAGGCTGAGGTTCCCGCATGGCCCATGCCGATAATCAGAATCTGGGTGCTGCCCAGCGATACCGGCTGCTCGTCGGGGTGATGATCGGGACGTTCAAAGGGCGTCAAGCGCGTTTCAAACCGCTCGTACAGAGCGTGAGCAAAGCGGTTGATCGGCGCAGCGATCACGAAAGACAATGCAACGGTGATGGCTAACAACACCAGCCAACTCGCGTCCAGTTGACCATTGTTGACCATGAATTGCACCACGATCAGGGTAAATTCGCTGTAGCTGGTCAGCGCCAGAGCGGTCAGAAAGGCGGTGCGCGCCCGCAGGCGGAAACGAAGCAAAATAAAGAAAAACAGTGCAGCCTTCAGTGGCAATAGCAGCGCCAGCAACGCCGCCCCTCCCAAAATCGTCAAGCTCGGCCAGCCCATCAAGCCAATTTGCAGGAAAAAGCCCACCAGCAGCACTTCCTTGAGCGACCACACGGCGCGGGACAGTTCCATAGCCTTGGAATGGCCGACGAGCAACACACCCAGCAGCAACGCACCCAGTTCCGAACTAAGACCAAGGTGTTCAAAACCCAGCCCGCCCACCACCAGCGCCAGCGCCAGTCCATAGAGCGTTAGCAGCTCATCGTGACCGCTCCAATCCAGAAAACGGGTCACCAGCGGGCGCAGTAACGGCAACCCTAATACCAGCAACGCCCACGGCGACGGAGCGGCGGCCCCAGCGAAGGCCATCAGCGCCAGCGCCGCCAAATCCTGGATAATCAGAATGCCAATCGCTAAACGGCCATGAAAAGCGCGCAGCTCCGCTTTTTCCTCTAACGCCTTGGCGGCCAATACGGTGCTGGAAAAACCCAGTGTCGTCGCCAACACCAGCGCCTGCCAAACCGGCAAGGTCACGACAGCCAGGAACCCCAGGCCAAGTAACCCGCCGCTGATCGCCAAATGCAACAGTCCACCGCCCCACACTTCGGGCCGCGCCAGACTCTTGATCCGCAGTTTCAGCCCGACACTGAACAACAGCAGCAACACGCCGGCATGGGCAATATGATCAAGCAGTTGGCTGCCTTGCTGACCCAGTGCGTTCAGCACAAAGCCGGCGGCCAGATAACCGACCAGCGCCGGCAAGCCGAGGTGGCGAGAGAACAGGCCCAGCAGAAAGGCCAGGGCAAGCCAGAGTGCGTCCATGGGTTAATAAAAATCCAGGAAATCAGAAGGTTTCAGTAATGATAGCGGCACTGTACGATTACCGGATCGTCATCGAGCAGCGTGTAGACCAGCCGATGTTCATCATTGATGCGCCGTGACCAGAGACCGGCAAACTGATGTTTCAGTGGCTCCGGGTTACCCAGTCCAGCGAACGGATCACGCTGGATATCGCGGATCAGGGCATTAATTCGCTTCAGGATCTTGTGGTCGGTTTGCTGCCAGTACAGATAATCATCCCAAGCCCGTTGGCGAAAATGAATCATTCGTCAAGCAACTCCCGCTGCACCAGGTTGCGCCGATTGCGGAGTTCCTCGACTGCCTGCAATAGATCGGCGGCGTTGGCTGCTGACCGGGTCAGGTATTCTGTTTCCTGCCAGGCGTTAAAATCTTCCAGGGAGAGCATCACTACCGCCTGTCCACCACGCCGGGTAATGATGATTGGTTCATGATTCGCGGTCACCCGGTCTATGGTGGCGGCCAGATGATTCCTTGCTTCGGTGTAGGTTATCGCTTCCATCGGTCGATCTGGACAGTGAGTTGAACAGATTGAATATTCTACGCCTTCTTCAACACCCGAACCACATACAGCAGCGCTATTGCGCCCACCGTGGCCGTGATCAGATGGCCGATCAGTCCCACCGCTGCGAAGCCCATCAACCGGAATAGGAAGCCGCCCACAAAAGCACCGATGACGCCAATCACCAGATTACCCACCAGCCCCATGCTGCTGCCGCGCATGAAGTTCGTGGCGATCCAGCCAGCGATCAAACCAATCAACAGAAAGCCAATTAAATCCATGGAAATCTCCCATAAAGGTTAGGTTGTTGACGGGCTTAATCATAGCTGATCCCGATGGGGAGCGCCGGCTTCCAGCCACAGTCTCAGACCCGCTTACACGCCCAGATAGCGGCTCCACAGTCCCCGGTCGGCGTTCAGTTCAGCAGAACTGCCGCTCCAGGCGATGCGGCCGCGCTCCAGGATGAGATGGCGGTCGGCAAGCTTGACCAGGCGCTCCACATACTTGTCTACCACCAGCGTGGTCTGGCCGACGGCTTTCAACCGATCAAGACAGCACCAGATTTCCTCGCGGATCACCGGCGCCAGGCCCTCGGTCGCTTCGTCGAGGATCAAGAGACGCGGGTTGGTGGAGAGTGCGCGGGCGATGGCCAGCATCTGCTGTTCGCCGCCGGAAAGCTGGTTGCCCAGGTGGTTGGCGCGTTCCTTCAGACACGGGAACAGGGCGTAAAGCCGTGGCAATGTCCATGAATCGCCCAGGTTGCTGCGGTTGGCAGTGAAGGCGACGAGGTGTTCGCGCACGGTCAGGTTCGGAAAGCATTGTCGCCCTTCCGGCACAATCGCCATACCGAGGCGGGCGATAACGTCAGGGCGGGCGTTGTGGATGGCGCAGCCATTGAAATGAATTTCGCCACGCCGCGCCCGCAGACCGCCGATCAAAACCTTGATCGTCGTGCTCTTGCCCATCCCATTGCGGCCGAGCAGGGTGACGACCTCACCCACGGTGATGGTGAAATCCAGTCCGAACAGCACCTGGCTGGCGCCGTAGCCCGCTTCCAGACCGCGACAGACTATTAAAGCGTCCGGCTTCATACAATGGTCTCCACGCCGAGATACACTGCTTGCACTTCCGGGTGATCTCTGATGAAGGCAACATTGCCAGAGGTCAGTACCCGGCCATAGTCCAGCACCGAGATCCGGTCGGCAAGTTGAAAAACGGCGTCCATATCATGCTCGATCAGCAAAATTGCGGTCTCCGTCCGCAAGCGCCGGATCAACGCCACCATTTGCAGCGAATCCTCCGGCCCCATGCCAGCCAGTGGTTCATCGAGCAGCAGCAACTTCGGCTGCGCCGCCAGGGCGAGAGCTACATCGAGTTGGCGTTGCGCGCCGTGCGGCAGGGCGCCAGCAATGCCGTCGAGGACATCGCCGAGGCCCATTTTCTCCGCTAACCGCAATGCCCGGTCGTACAATACGGATTCCGTGGCCCGGCGCCGGAAGCAACGGAAGCTGGAGCCGGCATGGGCTTGCGCGGCTAGCAGCAGGTTGTCAAGCACGCAGTCATTTTTGAATACGCGGGTGATCTGAAAACAGCGCGACAGTCCGTGACGTACCCGCTGATGCGGCGACACCGCAGTCAGATCGACGCCATCCAGCATGAGGCGACCAGCGTCCAGCGGCAGCAGGCCGGAGATCAGATTCACCAGAGTAGTCTTGCCCGCGCCATTGGGGCCAATCAGCGCATGGACCTCGCCCGGTCCGACCACAAGGTTCACATGGTCAACGGCGATCAGGCCGCCGAAGTGTTTGCACAGGTTTTCGGCAACGAACAGACTCATGCCGATGTCTCGCGCCTGTCGAACAGCGCCGCCATTCCTCTGGGGGCAAAGAACACGATCAAGATCAACAACAGGCCCAGCGGCCAGCGCCAATATTCGGTGTACAGCTTCAGCACTTCCGTCAGCGTCAGCCAGATCGCCACGCCCAACGGCCCACCCCAGCGCTGGCCCAGACCGCCGATCACCACCATCACCAACAGCTTGGCCGATTCGGTCCAGTGCATTAACGACGGGCTGACGAACTGGTTATGGCAGGCGAGCAGGGCGCCGGCCAGCCCGGCCATCGCGCCGGCGGCGATGAAAGCCGTGAGTTGGATCCAATAAACCGGGTAGCCGAGGGCCTCCATGCGGATTTCATTGTCCCGGATGCCTCGCAGCGCATAACCGAAGCGTGAGACAGCGACGCGGTTAAGGAATGCGAACAGCAACGCAGCGATGATGAGTACGATCCAGTAGAAGACATGGATATGCGCGCTGTCGAGTCCCATCCCGAGTTCCAGAGGGTTATGGAGCCCATAACCGTCGTCACCGCCGTAAGTGCTCAGCGAAACTGCCAGGTAATACAACATCTGCGCGAAGGCCAGGGTGATCATCAGAAAGTATACCCCCCGGGTCCGTAGTGAGACCGCGCCAATCACTGCGGCGAACATCGCGGATACGACACAAGCCGCTGCCCAAGCCCCCCAAGCCGAGGTGAAGCCGGCATCAACCAGCGCTACGACGGTATAAGCACCGACGCCGATGAAGCTGGCATGACCAAGCGCAACCATGCCGCCATAGCCGAGAATGAAATTGAGACTGGTGGCGGCGATCATGATGATCAGCAGGTGGCGCACGAAACCGACGTAGTAGTCGAGACCGAAGGCTGGCGCGACCAGCGGGAACAGCGCAAGGGCGAGCAGCAGCGCCCATGGCAGGAGGCGCGCTGAACGGCTTGCAGTGGAATTCATTAATCCATCTCAGGCGCGGGCGGGAAACAGTCCAACCGGTTTCAGAATAAGTACGGTGGCCATCAGCACATACATAGCGATGCCGGCCAGCGCCGGGCCGAGATCAGCAGCAAGCGTGGGCGGCAGCACGACTCGCAGTAGCGGCGGCAGGAAAGCGCGGCCTGCAGTATCCACCAAACCGATCAACAAGGCGGCGATGAACGCGCCGCGCACCGAACCAATTCCGCCGATCACGATGACGATCAAAGCGGGAATCAGGATGGCTTCGCCCATGCCGATCTGTACGGCGCTGATCGGCCCCATGAGTGCGCCAGCCAGCGCCGCCAGCGCCGCACCGAGTGCAAAGACGAAGGAGAACACGCGCCGCACGCGCACCCCCATGAACTCGGCCATGGCCCGGTTGGATGCGCCGGCCCGCACTAATATGCCAATGCGGGTGTGGTTCACCAGCAGGTAGAGACCGAGCGCCACCAGCAAACCGACGCCGAGCAGCGCCAGGCGGTAAGCCGGGTAAGGCAGTTCGGCCAGCAATTGCACCGGTTCGGCAAGCGCGACGGGCATCGATGCCAGGATCGGCGATGGCCCCCAAATCGCTTTCACCGCATCGTCAGCGATCAGGATGATGCCGAAAGTGGCGACAACCTGGGCGAGATGGTCGCGGCCATAGAGCCGACGCACCACCAGGATTTCGATGACGAAAGCGATCAGGACAGTCGCTGCTGTGGCGAGCAGCACCGCTCCGACAAAGCAACCGCTGCTTTCATGGATGCGAGCGGCGATGTAGGCGCCTGCCATGTACAGCGAGCCATGGGCCAGGTTCATGGTGTCCATGATGCCGAATACCAGGGTCAGGCCGGCAGCCAGCAGGAACAGCATCAGGCCGTAGCCCAGGCCGTTGAGAAGTTGCTCGATCAGGAAAATGGCGTCCATTTGGCGATTAGGGCGTGGGAAGTGGCTTGCTATTTCCTACCTCCCTATTTCGCTATTTCCCTGCACTCGCCGACGTAGGCGTCCTGGTGTTTTTCCATCACAGTGCTGACCAACTTGTTGGTGAGATGGCCGTTGGCGTCCTTCTCCACGATGCGCAGGTAGTAATTCTGCACCGGGAAGTTGTTGGGGCCGTAGCTGAAATCGCCGCGCACCGACTGGAAATCCGCCTTCTTCAGCGCGGCCA
>CAZDVY010000092.1:0-11292 GCA_964508935.1 uncultured Candidatus Competibacteraceae bacterium
GCGGAAATCGGCATCAGCACCGACAAGCTGCACGCCCGTGGCCCGGTCGGCGTGGAAGGATTAACGACGCTGAAATTCGTGGTGCTGGGCGACGGTCATATTCGTCAATAAGGTCGTCATGGCTCCCCATCCGATCGGTATTCTCGGCGGCACGTTCGACCCGATCCATTACGGCCATTTGCGCACGGCGCTGGAATTGCTGGAGACGCTGGAGCTGGCCGAAGTGCGGTTCATTCCCTGCCGGATTCCCGCGCATCGCGGTTTACCGCAGGTGACTGCGGAACAGCGGATGGCCCTGGTGCGGCTGGCGATGGACGGTCAGCCCGGTTTCATCGCCGATGACCGGGAACTGCACCGTGAAGGAACCTCCTACATGGTGGATACTCTGGCGTCCTTGCGTGAGGACGCTGGCCCAGAGACGCCGCTGTGCCTGATCGTCGGCACCGACGCCTTCCGGGAATTGCACACTTGGCATCGCTGGCGGGAACTGACCGATTGGGCGCATATCGTAGTGATGCAACGGCCCGGTATCTTGCAACCGCTGCCGGCGATTCTGGAAACGTTCATGACGCCACGGGTGATTTATGACGCTCTGGCGCTACGGCGAAAATCCGCAGGCGGCATCCTGTTTCAGCCGGTGACACAATTAAATATTTCCGCGACCCAGATTCGCGCCCTGCTGGCGCAGGGTCAATCGCCCCGCTACCTGTTGCCAGAAGCGGTGCTGGCCTATATCCACGACCGGGCACTGTACCGGACGCTGCCTGTCTCCCACCCTGCCTATTCATGAGGACGAACCGAATTCATGCAACTTGAAGTTTTACAAAAAACCGTCGTAGACGCCCTGGAAGAACTCAAGGCGCAGGACATCCGCATTCTGGACGTGCGCAACATCGCCAATTTCACCGACCTGATGATCGTCGCCAGCGGTACATCGACTCGCCATGTCAAATCCATCGCCGATAAAGTCATCGAGAAATGCGCCGCAGTCGGCGTTCGCCCGCTCGGCGTTGAAGGACAACGAGAGGCGGAATGGGTGCTGGTCGATATGAATGACATCGTGGTGCATGTCATGCTGCCGCAGACCCGCGATTTCTATAATCTGGAAAAACTGTGGTCAGTCGATGTGGTCAAGGCGCTCAGGCACTGACCGCGACCTCCCTTGAAAATCCATCTGCTCGCCGTCGGCACCCGGATGCCAGGCTGGGTGCAATCCGGCTATCGGGAGTACGCTGCCCGATTGCCTCGCGAATGCGCCCTGAATCTGATCGAAATCCCTGCCGGGAAACGCAGCGCCAATGCAGATTTGACCGGTATTGTTCGCGCTGAGGGCGAACGGCTGCTGGCGGCGGTTCCGTCTAGTTCCCGCCTCATCGCGCTCGACGAGCGGGGACGAGAATGGAATACGGTAGAATTAGCGAACCAACTCACCGGCTGGTTGCGGGAAGGGCGCGATCTCAGCCTGCTGGTCGGCGGCCCGGATGGACTGGATGCCGCGTGCCGGGATTGCGCCGAACAGCTCTGGTCACTGTCGCGTCTAACGTTGCCACACCCTCTGGTGCGTATCATAGTGGCCGAGCAACTTTATCGAGCCTGGAGCCTGTTACATCACCATCCCTATCATCGCGGCTGACATGTCTGCTTTCATTTACCTGGCCTCTGCTTCACCGCGCCGCCGTCAATTGCTGCGCCAAATCGGCGTTGTCTACCGCCTGCTGCGGGTCGAGGTGGATGAAACGCCACAGGTGGGAGAATATCCCCATGACTATGTGACCCGGCTGGCGCTGGCCAAGGCGCAAACCGGTTGCGCGGCGCCAGGTCGCCGTCAACCGGCTCCGGTGCTGGGCGCCGATACCGCAGTAGTTATGGCAGGCTCGATTCTCGGCAAACCCCGTGACCGGGAAGAGGGATTGGCAATGCTGGCGCAACTCTCGGACTGCGAACATCAGGTCTTGAGTGCAGTGGCGCTGGCGACTCCGGAGCGAACTGCGTTCAGGATTCAGGAGAGCCGGGTTCGATTCCGCCGACTCACCTTGGCGGAATGCGCAGCCTATTGGGAGACCGGCGAACCCCGCGACAAAGCGGGCGGCTACGGCATTCAGGGCCGGGCGGCGGCGTTCATCGCCGAGTTGCACGGCAGTTATTCCGGGGTGATGGGTTTACCGCTGTTTGAAACCGCTGAACTGCTGCGAGAGTTTGGCGGAGCCTTCTAAACCTCATTTAACTCGTTATTCAACGGAACAGCATCGCATGTCCACACGCGCCGAAGGCGGCACGGGCGACGAAATCCTCATTAACGTAACCCCGCGTGAAACCCGGGTCGCGGTGGTGGAAAATGGCGTCCTGCAAGAAATTCTCATCGAACGGGCGGGTAAACGGGGTCTGGTCGGCAACATTTACAAGGGCCAGGTCTGCCGGGTGCTGCCCGGCATGGAAGCTGCTTTTGTCGACATTGGCCTGGAAAGGGCGGCATTCCTGCATGTTTCCGATATCCGTCCCGAATATCTCCTTGATAAAGGCCCACCTGACATCGTTGTCACGGTCACAGGCGGCGACCGGACGCTGGCGATCACCGATCTGGTCCGTGAGGGCCAGAATCTGGTGGTGCAGGTGATCAAAGATCCAATCGGCACCAAGGGCGCGCGGTTGACTACCCACATTACCCTGCCCTCGCGGTTCCTGGTGTTTCTGGCCGATTCCGACGTGGCCGGAGTATCGGTCAAGATCGACGGCGAGCGCGAACGGCAGCGGCTGAAAGAGATGGTCAACGCCTTTCGCACCGAGTTTGGCGGCGGCTACATCGTCCGCACGGCAGCGGAAGGGGCAGAAGCCGAGGCGTTACGGGCGGATATGCAATTTCTGCAACGCTTGTGGAATTCCATTCAGGATCGTATCCGCGAAACCAACGGCATGATTGCCTTGTATGAGGATTTACCGCTGGTGCTGCGCGTGCTGCGCGATTTTGTCGGGGCCAACGTGGAAAAGGTACGCATCGATTCCCGCGAGACTTGCCAGCGCATGTTGCAGTTCGCCGACAAGTTCGTGCCGGAGATGGTGCCTCGTCTGGAACACTATCCCGGTGAACGGCCGATTTTCGAGCTGTACGGCATCGAAGACGAAATTCAGAAGGCGCTGGGCAAGAAAGTGCCTCTCAAATCCGGTGGTTATCTGGTCGTCGATCAGACCGAGGCGATGGCGACCATCGATGTCAACACCGGCGCGTATGTCGGGCATCGCAATCTGGAAGAGACCATCTTCAAGACCAATCTGGAAGCCGCCGCCGCGATTGCCCGGCAACTGCGGCTGCGCAATCTGGGCGGGATCATCATTCTCGACTTTATCGACATGGCCAGCGATGAGCATCGCCAGGCCGTGTTGCGGGCGCTGGAGAAACATCTGGAAAAGGATCGGGCCAAGAGCCACATTTCGCAAGTGTCGCCGCTGGGCCTGGTGGAGATGACCCGCAAGCGCACTCGCGAAAGCCTGGAGCAGATTCTGTGCGAACCCTGTCCGCTCTGCGACGGGCGCGGTTCCATCAAGACCGCCGAGACGATCTGCTATGAAATCTTCCGTGAACTGTTGCGCGAGGCTCGCCAATACTCACCGCGTCAGTTTGTAGTGCTGGCGGCGCCGGAGGTGGTGGATGTGATGCTCGATCAGGAATCCAACAGCGTCGCGCAACTGGAAGCGTTCATCGGTATTCCCATCAAGTTTCAGGCGGAAACGCTGTACACCCGTGAACAATACGATGTGGTGTTGATGTAACCGGTTCTCACAATCATTCAGACCTCTTCGCTCTCCCCCGGCAACGGAGGAGAGCATTCCGACGGCTAGACCAGTGCCAGCGGCGCGGGTTTCAGCACCAGGGCGCTGAGCGGCGGCAGGTCAAGCACCAGCGAGAAGGGCAACCCGTGGCTGGCGAACTCCTCGGCGTTGATTTTCCCGCCCGGCAAGGTCAGGCCGGAACCGCCATACTCGCGGGCGTCGCTGTTCAACAGCTCGCGATAGACGACCGGATAGGGAACGCCGATCCGGTAATCCGGACGCGGCAAATCGGAGAAATTCAGCACAAACACCAGCGCCTCGCGGGGATCGCGCGCCTTGCGCTGGAACACCAGCACGCTGGTTTCCGCGCCATTAGCGTCCAGCCACTCAAAACCGGCGCTGTGAAAATCCACCTGATGAAGCGCCGGTTCCCGTGCATACAGTTTGTTCAGCGCCGTCACAAAGCGTTTCAACCCTTGATGCGGCGGCAGGCGCGACCGCACCCAGTCCAGTTCGGCATCATGGTTCCATTCACCCGGCTGACCGAATTCCCCGCCCATGAACAACAGTTTCTTGCCTGGATGACCGTACATGAAAGCGTACAGCAACCGCAGATTGGCGAACTGCTCGCGTTCATCGCCGGGCATCTTGCCCAGCAGCGACTTCTTCAAATGCACCACTTCATCGTGCGACAGTGACAGGATGAAGTTCTCATTGAAGGCGTAAACAATGCCGAAAGTCAGCTTGTCGTGATGGTGGCGGCGATGCACCGGCTCTTTTTGCAGGTAGAACAGCACATCGTGCATCCAGCCCATGTTCCACTTGAAGCCAAAGCCCAGCCCGCCGATGTCGGTCGGTCGGGACACATTCGGCCAGGCGGTGGATTCCTCGGCGATCATCATCACCCCGGGAAAGCGGGCGTGAACAACGGCGTTGGTGTGCTTGATGAACTCAATCGCTTCCAGATTCTCATTACCGCCGTACTTGTTGGGTATCCAGTCCTTTTTGGAATAGTCCAGATACAGCATTGAGGCGACCGCATCCACCCGCAGCCCGTCGAAGTGGAAGGTATCCAGCCAGTACAAGGCATTGGCGATCAGAAAGTTTTCCACTTCATGCCGGCCATAATTGAAAATCAGCGTTCCCCAGTCGGGATGCTCGCCCTGGCGCGGATCGGCATGTTCGTAAACGCAGGTGCCATCGAACCAGGCCATGGCGTGAGCGTCTTTCGGGAAATGCGCCGGCACCCAGTCGAGGATCACGCCGATACCGCTTTGATGGCAACGGTCGATCAGTTCCATCAGATCGTCCGGGCGGCCAAACCGGGCGGTCGGCGCATAGAAGTTGGAAATCTGGTAGCCCCAGGACGGGCCGTAGGGATGCTCGGCCAGCGGCAGAAATTCGATGTGGGTGAACCCCATTTCCAGGACATAGGGAATCAGTTGATCGGCCAATTCCCGGTAGGACAGAAATTCACCGTCCGACTTGCGCCGCCACGAGGCGGCGTGAACCTCGTAAATGGCGACCGGTTGCCGCCAGACCGGTTCCCGCGCCCGTTGCTGCATCCACGTTCCATCCCGCCAGACATGCTTGCCGGCCCGCTCATAGACCACACTGGCGGTGCCGGGAGGCACTTCGGTATGAAAAGCGACGGGATCGGTTTTCAGGAACACGTTGCCGTTACGCGCCAGGATTTCAAACTTGTACAGCTCGCCTTCCGCCAGGCCGGGTACGAACAATTCCCAAATCCCGGAACCAGGACGCAAGCGCATCGGATGACGGCGGCCATCCCAGTGATTGAACGCGCCGACTACGCTGACCCGCTGGGCGTTCGGCGCCCAGACCGCGAAATTGACGCCGGATTGCCCGGCGACCTGGCAGGGATGCGCACCGAGATTCTCATAAATCCGGTAATGATTGCCCTCGGCGAACAAGTGGCAGTCCTGATCGCTGAGCATCGAGAAGGTCGTGGCGTAGGGATCAACGAAGGTATGCGCCTGACCGTGTTCCATCGCGTTGAGCCGGTAACGCAGGTTTTCCGGCTCGGCGGCGACGATGGCCTCAAACAGACCGCCGGCATAGATTGGTTGCAGGGAGTACAAGAGGTGTGACGCATTCTCCGGCAACAGCCAGGGTGACCCGGCATCGGGCAAAAAGGCGCGCACCACAGTCAACCCGGGTTCACCCAGCGGATGAGGTCCCAGCACTGCATGGGGGTGGGTATGCCGCCCTTGCACCAGCGCATCGCGTTCAGCAGGATTCAATGTCGGCTGCGGCGCGTCGTCGCGCAACAGGAAGCGCACACCGTCCACGCGATCCAGCTTGCCTGACCGGGCGACCAGGGTACGAACCTCAGTGCGCAGCGCGTCCACATGGTAGACCTGCCGCCAGAACCGGGCGTTGGCCGTGAGAATATTGCGGACTTCCGGACGTTTCAGATTAAACGCCAGCATTCCCGGTTGACCTGGAACGTCTACATCATAAATGCGCGTTCCATCGAACCAGGCCAATTCCTGGCCTTCACGCGGAATCAGCGCGGGAATCCAGTCGAGGATCACCCCGATATCGTGCTGATGGCAGGCGTCGATGAACGCCATCAGTTCTTCGGGCCGACCATAACGCGGATTCGGCGTGAAATAGCCGGCTACCGTCTCACCGGGCGACCAGAAGCTCAGCTCGACATGAGTGAATTTCTGCTCCAGCAGATACGGCAAGACAATTTCCGGCAACTGCGCATAGCTGGCGACCTGATCCGGGCCAGCGTTGACGCCGAGCGTGACGCGATGCAGGGCGACCGGCAGTTCCCAGCCCGGCGTTTCCAGCATCCGCGCCATCCACGGGCCATCCGTCCAGGCGTAACGATGCTGGAGGTCGTAAACCAGGGCGGCGGTACTGGGATACGCCTCGGTTTGCAACGCCAGCGGATCGGTCTTGAGGAAGACTGCGCCGTCGCCGTTGCGGATTTCATATTTATACAGCTCGCCGGAACCGATGCCGGGAATGAACAGTTCCCAGACGCCGGATTCATGCCGCTCCATGAAATGCCGGCGTCCGTCCCAGCCGTTGAAAGTGCCGACCACGCTGACCCGGCTGGCGTGTGGCGCCCACAGGGTGAAATTGACCCCCATGACACTTTCTTTCAGCCGGGGGTGTGCGCCCAGCCTGGCGAACAGGGATTCCAGGGCGCCTTGATGCAGCGCCTGACCGTCAGCGCGACTAAACGAGGGGTCGTGAATGGCGTAAGCATCATGGAAAGTCGCTGTTTGACCGTCGGCATTGACGGTCATCAACTGATAATCCAGCTCGATAACACCGGGTAACCGGAGTACGAACAATCCATCCGGGTGTAATCGCGACATTTCGCGTTTACCGGTTCCATCCGCCGGCAACACATAAGCATGTTCGGCCCCCGGCAGAAAGGCGCGAATCAGCAGCGCCCGTTCTCGGCTGTCGTAATGCGGCCCCAAAACCGTATAAGGTGCGTCATGACGCAATTCAATGATTTTAAGAATGTTTTCTTCCAGCATCGCCCTGACCTTCGTTGTATTGCGCTATGCGCGCCATTAATCATCAACATAACAAATTTGCGGGTTTATGTAGACAGCAGGGACGCAGCGCACGGCGTTCCGACCCCAAAAAAAACAGGGCGACGCTGGCGAGCGTCGCCCTGGGTCAGGGTGTTGAGAAAAATTACTCGTCGTTATCATCCGCCGGGGCTGGTGCGTCAGCGGCATCTCCTGGCTGAGCGGGATTCGCTGCCAGTCCGCGCCCTTGCCCGCGCCCCGGCCCACGTCCCTGCCACGCCGGGCGTTCTGTGAAGAACTTGTCCATGACCTGCTTCTGGGTCGGGTCAAGCGTCGCGTACAAATCACCGGCGGCCTTGGTCAGCGCCTTCATGCTGGCCAGGTTCTGCTCCATGAACTGCACCCGTCCCTCGAAATGCGCCTGTGCGGTTTCGTCCCGGTCGCGCCGCATCTCGCGCATGGCCTTAAACCTGGCCTGATGATGGGCATCCTGTGCGGCGAGGAACTCTTTCCAGGCAGCTTCCTGCGCCGGTTGCAACTTCAGCCGCGCCGCCAGCAACTCCATCCGCTCGGCATGATATTGCTGCATCATCGCCCGGTGCTGTCGCGGACCCATACCGCGCTGGCCGCCCATCATCGGGCCATCACCACCGCTCATCATCGGGCAGCCGCCCCCCATTGGGCCAAAACCGCCCCAGGGACTGGCGATGGCGACCGTAGAGAGACCCAGACCGGCTACGACGGCGACCGCCAACAGATTCTTGCGCAATGCTTTCATGGTTGAACTCCTTGGTTGCTTGTTGAACAGGGGGCTATTAGACGCCCGTTTTGTAACCGGAGTTTTGCCGGAAGGGGAATTTTGTAACGATTTGTATCAACCCCACAGAACCGCCAGGGAAAAGGGCGCAGCGGTGAAGGGGGGAGCTGCGACCGTATCCTCGTTCTGGAAGACCGCTTCCAGAACCCAGCGGCCATCGCGCAGCTCAAACGCTTCCAGAGTGCGCGCCATCGGATCCAGCAGCCAAAGATAAGGGACGCCAAAGCGGGCGTAGAGCGGCATTTTCAACGCCCGATCCTTGCGGGCAGTGCTGGGGGAGAGGACTTCGCAGACCCAATCCGGGGGGACTTCGAAGCGATGATCCTCGGGCAACGTCGGCATCCGTTCGCGGCGCCAGCCAGCCAGATCGGGAACCACTACTTCAGTATCGTGCACAAAGTGAATTTCCGGTTCCGTCAGGATCCACCAGCCGCCTGGACCGCCGCGCCCACGGTCAAAAGGACCGCCGAGTTCAACCATCAGTTCCGAATGCGCCAGTGTGTGCCGTCCGGTTGGTCGGGCTTGGGTATAAAGCTGACCCGCAATGATCTCGCCTACTATTGACTCCGGCAGGGCCAGTAATTGATCGTACAATGAAGCATACGGGGTGAGTTTTTCAGCACGGGCGGTTTGTGGCATGTCTGTTCCTCGCCTTGAATTCGCTCAAACGTTAGACCTTTTCCCCACCGCGTCAACAGCTATCTGTCTTCCTGGTCAATAAACGGCTTACAATTCAGCTACTTTATCATTGCCCAATCCCCCGACCCCATGAACGACCATCTTCTTATCATCGATGACGACCCCGGTTTGCGCGAGCTGCTGACCGATTACCTGGGCCGCAACGGATTCCGGGTCAGCGCAGCGGCGGACGGGCGCGGTTTATGGGCGGCGTTGGAGCGGGAGCCGGTCGATCTGGTCATTCTCGATCTGATGCTGCCCGGCGATGACGGGCTGACGCTGTGCCGCCATCTGCGCGCCCGTTCGCCCATGCCCATCATCATGCTGACCGCGCGCGGCGACGACACCGACCGCATCATTGGCCTGGAAATGGGCGCGGATGATTATCTGCCCAAGCCATTCAATCCCCGTGAATTGCTGGCGCGCATCAAGGGTGTACTGCGGCGCAGTCGCAACCCGGTCGGCGAACCGGGCGAGGTCAAGCGTTTCCATTTCGCCGGCTGGTCATTAGACGTGGCCGCTCGCCAATTAATCGCCCCGGATGGTGTACTGATTCCGCTGGGCGCCAGCGAATATCGGCTCTTGCGGGTGTTTCTGGAGCATCCACAGCGGGTGCTGAATCGTGATCAACTCCTGGATTTCACCCAAGGCCGTGAGGCCGCACCGTTTGACCGCAGCATTGATGTACAGGTCAGCCGCCTGCGCCGCCGACTGCTTGACGATCCCCGTGAAGCCGCGATGATCAAGACCGTCCGCAATGAGGGTTATTTACTGACCGTGCAGGTCCGGCCGGAGTATTAATGCGTCTCTGGTTCCCGCAATCCCTGTTTGGCCGGCTGACCCTGTTCCTGACCGGTGGGCTGATTATCGCCCAACTGCTCAGCGCCGCCCTTCTGTTGCAGGACCGCGACCAGGCGCTTTACCAAGCCATTGGGGGGCATGTCGCCCAGCGGATTGCCGCCATTGTGAATTTGCTGGATACGCTGCACGATGAGACGGAGCGGCGGCGACTGGTCGCAGCGCTGGATTTGCCGCCGACCCGGTTAAGCCTTGATCTGCCCTGGCAAACGGAAACGGCGCCGGATGAGCGTTATCACACCACGCTGTTTCGCGCCCTGCTGAAACGCCAGTTGGGCGCGGATCGCCCGTTTCAGTTGGAAATCAACGACGATCTGCCGCCGCCGCGACCGGATCGACTGCGTCGGTTTGACCCGGATGGTGCGTCGCCGCCGGACCGGGCGGAACGTCCCCCGCGCTGGCGGATGCACGCGATGATGATGGGATTACGCAATTTCGTGGTGCAGGTGCGCTTGCAGGATGGGGCGACAGTGACGTTCCAGCAGGTGCTTCCTGAAGACGTGATCGCCTGGCCGGTGCGGTTGTTGTTGATTCTGGTCGTACTGCTGGCGTCGGTGGCGCTGCTCTCGGCGCTGGCGGTGCGGGCGCTGACTCGTCCGCTGACCGTGCTGGCCCAGGCGGCGGCGGAACTGGGCCGCGACATCCATCATCCGCCGCTGCCGGAAACCGGGCCGCTGGAAGTCCAGCGCGCTGCTCACGCTTTCAACACCATGCAGGAGCGACTGATCCGCTATCTCGAAGATCGCGACCGCATTCTCGCCGCGGTGTCTCATGATCTGAAAACGCCGATCACCCGGCTACGACTGCGCGCCGAGTTGCTGGAAGAGTCGCCGCTGCGGGAGAAATTCCAGGCGGATCTCGACGAGATGCAACGCATGGCGCAGGCATCGCTGGATTTTCTGCGCGGCGGGGAAGAGTCTGAGCCGGTGGCGTCCGTGGAGATCAACGCGCTGCTGGATGCCCTGCGGGAAGACGCCGAGGATGCCGGTCATGAAGTGCAAATCCAGGGAGTCGCCCGTCAGCCATTGCGCTGCCGGTTGCTGGCGTTGAAGCGCTGTTTAACGAATCTGGTGGACAATGCGCTGAAGTATGGGCAGCGTGCGGAAATCAAGGTGGTGGATCGACCCGACCGATTGGTTCTGACGATTCGCGATCATGGACCCGGCATTCCCACGACTGAATTGGAGCGGGTGTTTGAACCGTTCTACCGGCTGGAAAGTTCCCGCAGCCGCGATACCGGCGGTACCGGTCTGGGATTGAGCATTGCCCGCAATATTGCCCGCGCTCACGGCGGCGAGTTGATTCTGCGCAATCATCCGGGGGGTGGACTGGAGGCGGTGCTGGACATTCCGCGCTGATTCCAGGGGCTTTGCATTATATTTGTTCAATTGATTGATCAAGTGAGGATGAGATGAAAGTTATCAATTATTCCCATGCGCGCAATGCCCTCAAGTCCGTTTTAGATGGGGTGCTCCAGGATGCCGATGTGACCATTATCAGCCGCCGCGATGCCGAGGGCGATGCCGTGGTCATGTCGCTTGATTACTACAACAGCATTATGGAAACCCTGCATTTGCTATCGACTCCGGCGAATGCCGAAGCGCTAACGCGAGCCATCCGGCAAGATAGGGCTGGACAATCTCAAGTGCG
>CAZDVY010000093.1:0-11223 GCA_964508935.1 uncultured Candidatus Competibacteraceae bacterium
AGCGGCGATAATGGTCGCAGGCGAGATCGCCGGTATCGTTATGGTGGGTGCGTCCCGGCGTATGGGCGAATTCATGCCAGATGCTCGGCCCCGCGCCATCGGCCAGCGGTGAGCCTTCAATCTGGTAGGCCGAAGTGGCGGCTCCCCAGAGAAAATCAGCAGGGAAGAGCGGTTCAGCGGACATGGAGCAACTCCGGGAAGGGGGAAAAAGGGGCGGTCAGCGGCGGGGTTCCCGGCCATTCATGCCATGATCCAACGCCAGACCGGCGGCATCGAACAGGTGCAGATGGGCGGTATTCAGCGCCAGCCGGACCGCCTCGCCTTTATGGAAAACGCGGATGCCCGGCAGGCGTGCGACCATGACCGGAGCGGTTAACGCGATGCCGTCGATGCGCAGGTACAGCAGCGTTTCGTGGCCCAGATATTCCGCGTCCTGCACGGTCGCGCGCAAGCCGCTGTCCTGGGCCGTGAGGGACAAATGCTCGGGGCGGATGCCAGCGGTCAAGGGCGCGTCCAGCCATTGCCGCCAATAGTCTAGCGCTGGCAGACTCTGTTCCCCCAGACGCAGGCGTAACCGGCTTTCGCTGACGGTGATGAGCTGCGCCGGAAACAGGTTCATCGGCGGGTTGCCGATAAACCCGGCGACGAAGATATTGGCGGGCTGTTCGTACAATTCCTGGGGCGGCGCGACCTGTTGCAGGCAGCCATGATCGACCACCGCCACCCGGTCACCCAGGGTCATCGCTTCGGCCTGGTCGTGGGTGACATAAACGGTGGTCGTACCCAGGCGATCCAGCAATTCGCTCAATTCAGCGCGAATCTGTCCCCGCAACCGGGCGTCCAGGTTGGACAGCGGTTCGTCCATCAGGAACACGGTCGGTTGCCGCACCAGCGCCCGGCCCATCGCCACTCGCTGGCGCTGACCGCCGGACAGTTGCCGGGGCAGGCGGTTCAGCCACTCGCCGAGGCTCAGCAATTCCGCCGCCCATTTGACTTGCTGCTCGATTTCCGGGCGGGGCAACCGGCGCATTTTCAGCGGAAATTCCAGGTTTTGCCGTACCGTCATGTGCGGATAGAGCGCGTAATCCTGAAAGACCATGGCGACATTACGCTGCTGCGGCGACTGGTCGTTGACCACTTCGCCGCCGATGCGCAGGACGCCATTGGTCGGTGTTTCCAGCCCGGCCAGCAGGCGCAGCAGGGTGGATTTGCCGCAACCAGAGGGACCGACCAGCGCCAGCGCCTCGCCATCAGCGACGGCCAGGCTGAACTCGAAAATAGCCTGAGTCCCGCCCGGATAGATTTTGTCGATGCTTTCAAATGCAACGTCGGCCATGGGAGGATTTCATCCAGCTTGGAGTCAGCGCGGGATAATCTGGCAGCGCTAAACCGGCGCAAAAGCCAGATGCATCGATTTTGCCACCGCATCGAGGTGCTTATCCCGAGTCCACAAACGCACCGTTCCACCCAGAGACGCCGCTGCCAGCAGATGGATATCGATATATCCGATGCCTCTGCCCATCAAGCTGTGCCGTTCAATGAAGAATAGCGCCTCTTCGTCGGTGGCTCGCCGCGTAGTCGGCAGTTTTCGCAACAATGACAAAACCGTTTTACGGTTACCGAGATTGCCGCAAGCCAGTTCGCCGATGACGAGCGGATGAACCAGCACCCGGTGGGTATTGAGCAGTTCCACCAGCAGCAGTTCGCCAACGCGCAGGTGGTCAATCCAAACGGAAGTATCGACCAGAATCATGCGGGATCGGGCTGTCTTCTGGGCACTGACTGCAATTGTGGCTCGCTGCCGCCCAGTCGCGCCAAGCGCCGGGCGCTCTCCCGCTCGACCAGAGCCTTCAGCGCTTCTCGAACCAGGGCAGTCTTCTCGGCCAGTCCGGTCATACGCTGTGCCTCCGCCAGGAGTTGATCATCAATATTCAGTGTAGTCCGCATGGAGCAGGTCTCGCGCTCAGGTCGATACGCATGGATTGTACATCATTCGATGACATTCTTGATGCCAATAGCGGCTAGACTGGTCGCATAGCATCATCGATCAATCGAAAAATCGCTCCACTTTTAACAACGGCAAGACCTGTTGAATAATCGGATCAGCGGCAAAGTAGCGTTGAATGACGCCATCCCGCAGATGATTCGCCAACGCAATCAGGATCATGCTTTGATCCAGCGCCAAATAATTGTACGCGACCTGGCCGGTCTGGGGATCGACCGCATCATAGAATCCGAAATCGCCATAGGCCGGATAGCGCTCCGCCAGTTGACGAAGATTGGCGGTTGCGGCCGCCGGCTCGACCATCAACGCCAGCACTGCCGCATGGGGTGTTACAGCCCCCCCTTGATAACCGCGCACCCCAAGAATCCGCACCCCAAACTCCCCATATCCGCCAGTCGGACGCGAACTCGGCGACAGTCCCCATACCGGATAGCCCAGATGCCCCAGGGCGAAACGGCGATGAATTTCCGTATGCGCCGCCGCATTCCGCCCCAGACTGGCGGGCGCGTAACGCCGTTCATCCAGCACCAGCAGCGGCATGAGCGCCTCGAACAGGCTGCCACCCCAGGACGGCACATATTTCACCTTCTTCCAGGCGTAATGGCCGCCGGGAAAGGCATGACCGTTGACAGTTTTGACTGCCCGGCTTTTGGGCGATTGCGACTGCCAGGTGAAATAGCGCGGGAAGGTGCGGGCCATGCGGTACCAGTGTTCTTCCGGGACCTGGCCCTTGCCAATGGCGATCAAACTGCCCAGTCGCGCCTCGCTGTACAACAGGCCATAGTTAAATTCCGCCCGGTGCGGCAGATGAACGTAATAGCCATGCATCATCAATTGATCCACCGGGTCGTAAAACACCCGGTAATCCTCCCGGTCCAGCAACCGGGTACACCGCTCGGCCCATTCGGGAACGGCGTTGCGCACCACCATCAACCCGGCGCTCAGCCAGGCGGAATCGACAAACGATATGAAGTGGCTGGTGCGCTCCAGGGTCGTCGTATCGTAATAGTTGAAGAAGAATCCCCGCCAGGTCTCCAACCGTTCCAGGCTGTCCAGCGTCCGGCCCAGCCGTTCCCGCGCTTCCGCCGCATCGATCAGCCCCAGTTCCCGCGCTGCGACGATATCGATCAGATATAGACCAATGTTGGTGACATTCGTGTAGTCGCCCACCCAGGCGCGTTCGGGATTGACCGAACCGTTCAAGCGCACGGTATCCAGCGGCAGGCCATGCTCACGGTCGCTGAACGCTGCCAATCCCCGCCAGGTGTCATGGGCCAGCCGTTCCAGAAACGCCTGATTTTCCTGGGGCAGTTCCACGGTCGGAACGGTCAATCGTTTCGGCCAACCGGCCAGGCGAGCGTGAACGTGCGGCTGGATAGCGTCCTTCCCGCCGAGTGCAGCTTCCCAGGCCGTTTTCTTTGGCGGCACGACTCGATCATAAATGCTCGGACCCGGCTGGCCGGTTTTAACCAGCGCCACATCGTCCAGCCAATAAGCGCCCTGCATCACGGACGACCGGCCCGGTTGCCAGACGAGCGCAAGTTGGTGCAGATGGGTCCAATCCTCAATGCCGGTCATCCAGCGCAGCGGCGTCCGGAAACGTTGCCAGTCGCTGGTAATGCCCTCAATCACCGTACTGCCCTGCCGCAGCAAACCCAGGGGCCCATCAGTGAGGGGTTGCTTAAATTCCAGTTTCAGCGCCTCGGCGAAACCAGCCTGCTCATCGCCGCGAACCCACAGTTCCAGATGATCGTAGGGCGAAGCGTCCAAATCCGGCAGGGTTAGTTGCCAGCCGATGGCCTCGGTCGCGCCGGGATTAAAATGGTAGTGCAGATACAGCGCCCGCCGACTGTTTCCACGCGGCGCGTTTTCGAGCCGATAGCGGATACGGCCCGCCGGCCGCTCCGGGTCGGTCGTCCAACTGCCCATGGTCACCCCCGGCGTCGGGCTGGCGAGTCGTTCAAAATCGTGCAGCATCACGGGATCGGCGGCGAGAGCTGGTCCAGCGACGCACAGCAGGGACAAGGTCAGTCGATGCAGGAAGGCTATCGGCATAGGAGACAAGCCAAGGGTCATGGAGCGGACCTGATTATTGTAGATCAGGTGGGAGGCTGTAATCCGTCTTTCAGCAGCGCCAGGATTTCGACATGGCGGGTTTGTGGGAAGAAATCATAGGGAATCAGCGCTTCTACCTTATAACCCGTTGCGGTCAGCGCGGCTAAATCCCGGCTGAGCGTCCCGGCGCTGCACGATAGATAGGCCATCCGCTCGGGCTGGAATTCCCTCATCGCCCAGTCTCGCACGTCCGGCTCCAGCCCGGTGCGCGGCGGATTGACGTACAACAATCGTCGGGTCCCTATCGCTGGCGCCCATGCGCGCAATTGGGGGAGACGATCGGCGCACTTGCCGCGCAGCACGGTTGCGTCCGGCGCGTTCCAACCGGCGCATTCCACCGCCTCGCCACCCAATTCCACGCCGAGCGTTCGCGCTCCATGCCGGGTCCAGCGCATCAGGCTGGCGCCGATGCCACAATACAAATCCGCCAGCAAGTCCCCCGGTTCCGGGGCCAGAAAATCTTCCGCGTCATCCAGCGCCTGCCGATATAGTTCGGGAATCTGCTGTTGGAAAGCGGTCGGACCGTAGACTCGCCCGCATCCATCCTGCGAGCGCGGCTGGCCCCATAACAAGGTCCAGCCATTCCGGGCGAACAACCGGCGTCCGGCGGCAGGGTGCAAATGCAGCCACAAACCTTCCAACTCAATGGCCGCCAGCTCCAGCCGCCGGGCTTTATTGAACCAGTCGATAACCGGGGGATACCGGGTTTTCAGAATCAAAGTTGCCTGGGCGCCGGACTGCACAAAGAACGCCAGCGGAAATTCCCCTGCCGGCGGCAGCGCTCGACGCAGCCAGCGGATCATTGCCCGCACTGGCTCCGCATGAACCGGACAGTCGGGAATTGGAATCAGCTCATCGCGCCGCCACAAGCCAAAATGCCAGCCCGCCGCTGCGTCCCAAACCGCCGACAGGCAGACCTTGCGCCGATAATTCCAGCGGGCTGCATTGGCGACCGTTCGCATTGGTCGCAGCCGGTTTGCCCAAGGCGCTAACATTCGCCGCAGCTCATCCATTTTTTGCACCTCGCTGGCCGTCGCGCTCCAAGTGCGATGGGCGCAGCCGGGACAGCGGGGTTCACAACCGGACGGGAGGGTCATAAGCGGAAAAATATAGACGGGGCCACGATGAATCAACAAAAAATAGTGAGGAAAAGACGATGGTCAGCAGTTATCTGATTTGCGATCTTTGCGGCGGATTCGGCCCGCCGGCCAGCTTTCTAAGCGAGAACGGCCTGCGGCTTTGCTATCAGTGCTGGTATCGGGAGCGGTTGGGCGACGAGTCGACGGCCAACCCTGAAACAGATCCGACAGAGGCCGCCCATAGCCAGCAGCGCCCAACAGCGCCTGATCAACCTCATTAATGTGTTGTTCTATCTCGACATAGAGCAGTGAGGGGGCTTCTTTTCCAATTCGTCAATCCGGCTAGACGCCGATTCCACGGGTACGGCCACTGCCGCCGGTTCAGTCGGCGGCGGTGCGGCTCTGCCTAACGCTAGCTGCGACAGCAACATGCCGGCGAACATCAATCCGCATCCGATCAGTCCACGCCCAGTCAAGGTCTCGTTAAGCAGCCACCAGCCGCCCAGCGCGGCGAAGACCGTCTCCAGGCTGAGGATAATCGCAGCATGCGCCGGCGGCGCATCGCGCTGGGCCACGACTTGCAGCGTGTAGGCGACGCCGACCGACAGCAGCCCCCCGTAGAGAATGGGTAGGGCTGCACCGCGCAATCCATCCATGGTAATGGGTTCGCTGACGACCGCAATCGCCAGGCTCAATACGCCGCAGACGATGAATTGCAGGCAGGCCAGCAGTACCGGCTGCACATGCCGGCCGGCCAGCCAGCCAATCGCCAGTACATGCCCGGCCCAGAAGAACGCGCCGATCAGCACCAGCCCATCGCCCTCGGTCAAGGTTAAACGGTCGTTCATCGTCAACAGATACAGACCCGTTATCGCCAACAGCGCCCCCAGCCAGGTGCCCCAAGGCGTGCGCTGCCCCCACAGCAAGCCGAGTAACGGGACAACGACCACATACAGTCCAGTAATGAACCCGGCTTTGCCAGCGGTGGTATGAACAATGCCGACCTGTTGCAACGAAGCGCCAGCGAACAAAATCAACCCAACCAGCAGACTACCGGCCCATGTCAGTCGTTCTCTGCCTGGGTGAATCAACGGGCCGGAGCGTCGTCCGATCCATAGCAGCGGCGCTAACGACAGCGCGCCCAGAAGGAAGCGAATACCGTTGTAGGTGAAGGGACCAACGTGCTCCATGCCGACCCGCTGGGCGACGAAGGCAAAACCCCAGATGATCGCCGCCAGCAATAACCATACTTCTGCCCTGAAGGCTTTGAGGGTCAACATATCTGATGAGCGCCGGGTGTCAGAGGGTTGCGGTGGTGGGCAAGGGCGGCATGATACCTGACCAACGCAGTTTCGGCATGATCAGTCGGGTCAGCGTCACCATTTTTGCTCCCGACTTTCTCGCCCGCTTGCCCATTGGCGGAAAATCCTTATAATTGCGCTCCTCCCTCCCAATGCCGGGATGGCGGAATGGTAGACGCAGTGGACTCAAAATCCACCGGTAGTGATACCGTGAGAGTTCGAGTCTCTCTCCCGGCACCAATTAAAACAGTCAGTTAAAGCTGTTTTTAGTTTGATCTTCTGCACTGCCGGTCAACCAGCGCAGTCAAAAACGGCCTCAGCCAGCGTGCGCAGGATTCGGGGTCTTCCAGATGGGGATGATGTCCCCCGGGCACGATTTTAACGCTCAGATCAGCGATACAAGCATAGCGATCCTGCATATAAGCCCGTTTGACCAAATAACCCGTATCACCGCAGATCAACAACGATGGGGTCTGAATTCGCTCCATGTAGGCCAGAATCTGCGGTTCGCTGAGATAGAGCGGCGAAACAAAACGCAACCGTGGATCAGTGCGCCAGACGAAGCCTTGACCCACAGGGTGCAAACTGCGTTCGACCAGTCGCGTTGCCGCCGGCCAGGACAGGCCACTGCCCTCACAGCGCGCCTGAATCGCCGCTTCCACGCTGGAATAGATCGGGGGGCTTTTACGCCGCAGGGCATCCATCTGTTCCATGGACTTGCGCAGGTTGACTGGACCGTCGGCAGGCTGGCTAGTCGGCGGCCCCAGCCCTTCAATCATCGCCAGTCCGGTTACTCGCTCTGGCAGAATCGCCGCAATGAAACTGGCAATGCCGCCGCCCAGGGAATGGCCCAGCAAGGCAAAACGTTCCCAACCCAGTGCATCAGCGGCGGCAACCACGTCAGGAATGAAGTCCACGAAATGATACGGTACACCGGGTGGGCGATGACCGGACAGGCCATGCCCTGGTAAATCAACCGCTGCCAGCCGCAGGCCCGGCAACAGCGGCGCCAGCGCATCAAAACTGGCGGCATTATCCAGCCAGCCATGCACCGCCAGCACCGGCATCCCATCCGGGGGCCCCCAAACTCGTGCGGTTAACCGCAGCCAGGGCGTTTGCAGGTCCAGTTCCTCAGCCATCCAGCGCTGCCAGATTATGCCAATCCGCATCAACTGGAAACAGATTGGCGTATTTCACGCTGCACCGGGGTTCCGCCATCAGGTCGGCCACTGCATCGCGCCAGGCGGCGTAATGAGCCGTTTCCTTGTGCTGCGCCGGAGCGATGGCGGTGCGGTAAATCTCGACCAGCACAAAGCGGGTGGGATCGTCGACTTGCTGGATCACATCGAAGCGGACGATGCCTGACTCCTGGACGCTGCGCCGGGCGTTCTCCAGCGAGGCCGCCTTGAATGCTTCAACGCAATCCGGCTTGACATGGACGAAGACATGAACGATCAACATGGAGATCTCCTGTCATCAGCACTGAGAAGCGGTTTTTTGCAGATTCCGGGTGCTCTCGCCCATCTATTGGCGAGAGAGCGATATCCGGCTTTATTTTACCCTTCGGCAGGCAGTCGCAGCACCGTCGACAAACTATCCAATTCGACCATGCTGGACTGCACTCGGTCCAGCGCTTCCATCGCCTGTTCACGGGTGATGCCCAAGGTGAACATTACCAGAGCCGGCAAGCGGTGATTGGATTCCTCGCCGAGGCCAGCATAGCGCAGCAATCGGTTGGCAATCAGCACCAGGTTGGAATATTCAGCATGAGGTTGGGTGCAATCCTCATTGTGGTGCCAGCGCACCGCAGCGATCACTTCCTCGGGCATCGCCCAGGATTGCATTAGCCAAGCACCGATATGCCAGTGTTCAACGCCCAAGACATAACGTTCCACGGCATCGAGCGGCACACTGCGATTGACCGCCAGAAAGTGGTTGAACAGGAAAAAGCGGGCCGGGAAGACATGACCGAGCACCAGATAACCGAAATCGTGCAGCAATCCACAGAGATAGGCGAGTCCAGGTTTGACATTCGTGGGTTCGGGCAACAATTTGACGAGTTCGCTGACTAACGAGGCGCAATAGATACTGTGCCGCCAGAACGTTTGCAGACCGATCGGACCATCGACCGGAATATGAAACGTCTGGCCCATGCAGGAACCAAGCAGCAGATTGAGGGTATTTTCGATCCCCAGCACCTGCTGAACAGCGGTCTCCAGCGAATCCACTGGCCCCTGATAACCATGCAACGGAGAACGCGCCCAATACACCACCTGGGCCGCAAGGCTGGGGTCGTACTCAATGATCTGTAAAATTTCCTCGATCGTCACATCCGACTTGGCTCGCAACGCCATAATCCACTGCACGGTTTGCGGCATGACGGGCAGTTCGGTGATGGCTTCAATACCCTCGCGTAACTGTGCGGGGGTATAACGCCGGGTGAGATTCACCAGATTTTGTGGAGTCATCGTCTGCTGGCTGAGCAGGGCATCCAGGTTTTCAGTCGATACCGCAAAATGGCCCCAGCGCGCTGTGGCGAGCACCTGACGGAAATCAGCCGCCCGCATACTTACCAGCACATCACCATTGCCACCGTCGAAGTAAACCTCGGCATCCTCGTCCGCAACCAGGCTGGCGTCAGCCAGGGCGGGTATAGCGAACACACCGGGCAAAGGCGGATGGCTGCCGGTCTTGCAACCGTACTGTTCGAAAAAACGATGGGTTTCGATGCCGTAGAGCGGATCCAAATCGCGCTGTAGCGCTTGGCAAAGCATCGAAAAATCCAGGATATAACTACACGGCAGAATCGCCATCACCAACCCTGCCTTGTCTCTGAGCAGAACCGCACGCGCTATTTGCCGGGGAGGAATGCCGAGCTTGGCCGCCGCCTGGACGAGGCTTTCGACCGATGGACAGTCAATCAGCCGGTAGGGGAAACCGTGTTGGTTCAAGTGGAGCCGAACGACGTCGGGGAGGTTCATGGCGTTAGCTTTGAGCCGTCTGATCTAGTGATTAGTCATTTTAACCTCAATTATAGCGTTGATTGTATCCTGCACCGGTTTTCATTACCGGATATCGACCTGGCGCCTGGGCAGTTCGGTATAGAAATCGTACTTGGGTTTAAGGGACTCAGGAGCCTCTGGTAGAGGGACGACAACTGCTGGCGCTGGCGAAGTCACGGGCGCAAGGGGCGGCGCAGCAGCGACTAAAGTTCCCTCAGGGCGGTCATCCTTGATATAAGCCAACAGACCGCCAAACAGGCCCACCAGGATGAGGGTAATGACCAGCAGACCGTGCCGGCGTACTGACCGGCGGCGCTGCCGGGGCGAGATGGATTTGTAATCACAGCGCATGCTCACATGACCTCCGGGGCTGAAACGCCCAGCAAAGCGAGACCGTTTTTGATAACCTGCCCCGTCGCCTGGCTCAGATTCAACCGGGCGTCGCGCAACGCATCGTCGTCGACCAGTACCCGGTGCTCGTTGTAATAGGTGTGGAAAGCATTGGCCAATTCCCGCAGGTAGTGCGCCAGTTGATGCGGTTCGTGGCTGAGCGCTGCCATTTCGACGATTTCCGGGTAGCGTGACAAGGCGACCAGCAGGGCTTCCTCGTGGGGTTCCGTCAGCAACGCCAGATGCGCCAGGCCGCGCGTTTCGTCACGGGGCAGATTCTTCTCCCGCAGTTGCTTTAACACGCTGCTGACGCGGGCGTGGGCATATTGAATGTAGTAGACCGGGTTGTCCTTGGACTGGGATTTAGCCAAGTCCAGATCGAAATCCAGATGCTGCTCGCTCTTGCGCATGACATAGAAGAAGCGGGCGGCGTCGTTGCCGACTTCCTGGCGCAGTTCGCGCAGGGTCACGAATTCGCCAGAACGGGTGGACATGGGAACCCGTTCGCCATGGCGGTAGAGAATGGCGAATTGCACCAGAAGGACGTCCAGTTGGTCGGGATTCTCGCCCAGCGCCTGCAGGGCGGCCTTGACCCGGGGGACATAACCGTGATGGTCAGCGCCCCATACGTCGATTACCCAGTCGAAACCGCGTTCGAGCTTTTCCAGGTGATAGGCGATGTCGGAAGCAAAGTAGGTCATCTGACCGTTTTCCCGCTCCACCACCCGATCCTTTTCGTCACCGAAGGCGCTGGAGCGAAACCACTGCGCCCCGTCCTGTTCGTAGACATAGCCCGCGTCGCGCAGCCGGTTGAGGGTCTTGTTGACCGCGCCGCCTTCCGCCAGGGCGCGTTCCGAATACCATTCATCGTAGACCACGCCGAATTGTTGCAGGTCATCGCGAATGTCATCGAGAATCGTGTTCAGACCCAGTTCGAAGATATAGCGGTAACGCGGCTCGCCGAGCAACGCACGGGTGCGCTCCACCAGGGCGTCGATATGCGCCTCCTTATCCCCTGGTGTGATCACGTTGCCGTTCTCATCACGAATTTCATCCTGGGGCAGATCCTGGAAAATCTGCCGGGCTGAGACCATATAGGCGCCGCCATGCTCGATATAAAGTTGCACGGCAATGTCGCGCACATACGCGCCCCGGTAACCGTTGCTGGGAAAACGGAATTTTTCGCCGCAATGCTCCAGATAGCGTAGCCAGAGGCTGGCGGCCAGGATGTTCATTTGTCGGCCCGCGTCATTGACGTAGTACTCGCGGTGAACCCGGTAGCCGACGGCTTCCAGCAGATTGGCGACGGTCGCGCCAAACGCAGCGCCGCG
>CAZDVY010000094.1:0-11184 GCA_964508935.1 uncultured Candidatus Competibacteraceae bacterium
GGCGATCTTCTGCGGACTGCTGGTAGATTTTTTGCCCGCCGGTTCCACTTAAGGCTTGTCCGGCGCTGGCGGTGTGTCGCCTTTCAAATCGCCCAGTCCGCCAATTCCGGCTCTTGCTGAAGCGCATCAGTGTGATTGGCGATGCTAGGGACGGTGACCGGCGGGCCGGCGATATAGGATAGGGCGAATGCGCCCGGCCCGACATTGATACCCCCTGCAGTACTCATGACCGACAGCAGCACCTTGATGCCACGCTCCCTGGCGTAACGGTCGAAATCGACAAACACGCGCTTGCAGCGGATTATTTCAGGGTCGCCGGCGTAACTCGTGTTAACGATTTGGGTGGCGAGTCCCCGGTCGATGGCCTGCCGGGCAATGTTGAACAGCTTGATCAGCGTCCGGTCAAAACCCCGATCCTTGTCCACTACCTGACTTTCGCCCCGATGAAAGCCGATGATCGGTTTGATATCGAGCAGAGAACCGAAGTGATAGCCGATCAGGCCGATGGATTTCTCGCCCTTCTTGCTGGCGCGGTGACGGATGTAGAACAAATCTTCAGGCACCAGATAGCCATAAACCTGCTGGCTCAACTGCTCGATCACCCCGCGCAGTATGCTGAATGATGGGTTCTGCTCTTCCAGCAGGCGGATCGCTTCATGCACCAGCACACCCTCGCCGGTGAACAACGTCTTGCTGTCCACAACAGTCACATAAAAGGAACCGGTGACGCCCGCTCTCTGGCGGCGTTCCCGGTACTGCTTGAGGATGGCGTAGGACGCCTCAGTGGCGTTGGCGAAAATGGGGCTGCGGGTCTGGGCGATCGTCACGACCAGCACCCGGTCATATTTCAGCACCAGTTCGTCGAGAAACAGTTCCTTGATTTGTTCCACTGAAAATGGCGCTGTTTCCGCATCCAGAGTCTTTTCCGTCAGATACTTGCGATAGAAAGCCTGGGTAGTTTCCGGATCGCGCACATCCTTGAAGAGATCGTAGCCCAGATGCAGACTGATTGGCATGATATGAATATTGTATTTCTGAATATAGTCCTGCGGCAGGTCGCAAGCTGAATCGATGACGATGCCCGTTCGCACGATAGTCTCCTCCAGTGTCGCTATTTTCAGTTTTACTGATTAAAGATATAGTAAAAAAGAAGTGAAGTTCGATTAAAAATCAGTTTGCAAGTCATCTGGAACGGGATCGGGACAGGGAAGCTTGGGTTGGGAGGATGAAACGGTTAGAGCAAAATCAGCAGCCAGACGATGGCGGCGTTCAACAACGCCACGAACACTGCTGCCGAGCCAATATCCTTGGCCCGGCCTGACAGTTCATGGCGTTCCTGACCGATGCGGTCCACGACGGCCTCAATGCCGGAATTAAGCAACTCAACGATGACCACCAGCAGCAGGCTGCTAATCAGCAACACCCATTCTACCGCGCCCTCGCCCAGCCATAACGCCACTGGAACGAGCGCCGCACAGAGCAGCGCTTCCTGGCGAAACGCTTCCTCATTGCGCCAGGCGGCTTTCAAACCGGCCCAGGAATAGCCGGTGGCGTTGACCAGCCGTCGCCAGCCTTTATGTTGTGCGTAGGCCATCGTTGGTTCAGGACGCCGGACGCCAGGCCAGATCCATGTCGCGGGCAGCGCGTACTTCATCCAGGCGGCGCACCGGGCGATGATAGGGCGCGCCCTTGAGTTGTTCGGGACTGGCTTCAGCTTCCTGTTGAATCTGCCGCAGGGCGGCGATAAAGGCGTCCAGTTCCTCCTTGCATTCGGTTTCGGTCGGCTCAATCAGCAGGCATTCCGGCACCAGCATTGGAAAGTAGGTGGTCGGGGCGTGAAAACCCAGATCGAGCAAGCGCTTGGCGAAGTCCATCGCGGTGACGCCCAGGGTTTTGGCCTGGCGCTTGAGGGTGATGATGAACTCGTGGCTGGCCCGCCGTTGCGGGAAGGGAGACTCAAACCCGGACCGGGTGAGTTCCGCCAGGAGATAGTTGGCGTTCAAGGTCGAGTATTCGGCGACCCGGCCCATGCCGGCGCGGCCCAGCATCCGGGCGTAAACGTAAGCGCGGAGCATGACTCCGGCGTTGCCCATGAACGCTGACAGCCGGCCAATGCTCTGCGGACGGTCGGTTTCGGTCAGCCAGTGGTAGCAGCTACCATCTTGGCCGACGATGGGCGTCGGTAAAAAAGGCGCTAATCGGGCATTGGCGGCAACCGGCCCGGAACCGGGACCGCCGCCGCCGTGCGGGGTGGCGAAGGTCTTGTGCAGGTTCATGTGCATCACGTCAAAGCCCATGTCACCAGGCCGGGCTTTGCCGAGAATGGCGTTGAGGTTGGCGCCATCGTAGTAGAGCAGACCGCCTGCTTCGTGGACGATGGCGGCGATTTCCGTGATATTCCGCTCGAACACGCCCAGCGTGGAGGGATTGGTCAGCATCAGGCCGGCGGTGTGCGGCCCAACCGCCTGGCGCAGGGCGGCGAGATCGACATCGCCCTGATCATCCGTGGGAATTTCGCGCACGGTGAAGCCGCACATGATGGCGGTGGCGGGATTGGTGCCGTGGGCGGCGTCGGGAACCAGAACTTCGCGACGAGCGTGATCACCCTGAGCAACGTGGTAGGCGCGGATCATCGCCATTCCAGCAAATTCGCCCTGCGCCCCGGCCATCGGCGTCAGCGAGACCGCCTGCATCCCGGTAACTTCCCGCAGCATGTCCTGCAATTCGTACAGGCAGGCTAGAAAACCCTGGCTGATGGACTCCGGAGCCAGCGGGTGACGATTCAGGAAACCCGGTAGCGAGGCCAGCCGGTGGCAGGATCGGGGGTTGTACTTCATCGTGCAGGAGCCGAGCGGGTAGAAGTGGGTGTCGATGGAGAAGTTCTTCTGCGACAGCCGGGTGTAATGGCGAACCGTTTGCAGTTCCGACACTTCCGGCAACGGCGCGGGTTTTGTACGCCGCAAGTGGGCGGGCAGGTCGGACAGGGCGTGTTCGGGCGCGGCGGCGGGAATGACGCCCCGGCGACCGGGACGGGATTGGTCAAAGATCAACATGAGTAAGGAACCAATTCAGGCAGATAGCGTGACTATAACGCTGCCAGCGCCGCGTTGTAGTCCGGCTCCTGGGCGATTTCCGGGACCAGTTCGCTGTAGCGGATGAGATTATTTTCATCCAGCACGACGATGGCGCGGGCGGTCAGGCCGGCCAGCGGGCCGTCTTCCAGCAACACGCCATAGTCCTTGGCGAATTTGCGCGAGCGCATCATGGACAGCGTGACCACGTTGCTCAGACCCTCGTTGCCGCAGAAACGCTTTTGGGCGAAAGGCAAATCAGCGGAAATCACTAAAATCACTGTATCGGGATGCGCCTTGGCGTGGTCGTTGAACTTACGGGTGGACAGGGCGCACACCGAGGTGTCGAGGCTGGGGACGATGTTCAGCAGTTTTTTCTTGCCGGCAAAATCGGCCAGGGTCAGGTCTTTCAGGTCGTTGGCGACCAGTTTGAAGTCGGGAGCGGGTTGACCGACGGCAGGCAAATCGCCGCTGGTATGGATGGGATTGCCTTTAAAAGTGAGCTGGGCCATGGGAGGGTCCTCGATGGATTAGGAGTTTAAAATTTTGCGTTAAAGAAAGCGGCTATTTAAAAATATCAGTGACCTTGATTTCGATGCCTAATACCGGATCATTCAGGACGCCGATTGTATAAGAAGCCGGTTGATTAATATCCTTAAAAACAATGACCGTTTTGGTGGGAGGGATGACCAGCCAGCAGGATTTGATTCCTGCGCTCAGGTAAACTTCAATTTTCTCCATGACTTCATTGACCGACTGCTTGGGCGAAAGGATTTCCACAGCCACCAGCGGGCGTTCTTCAGATTTGATCTTGTCGTGCAGAAAATCAATGGGTTTTTTGCCATAAACTGCGATATCCGGAATATAGTCAGCGCCATTGATATCCAGCGTCATCTCAATGTGAAAGTTGAATTTCTCCTCCTGGTCAAGAAGTTTGGCGATTTGATAAGCTAAATAGGAATGATTATAGGATGGGGACATCATATTTCTCGTCAACAGAGCCAAGCCTTGAACAAGCGCCATCCTGGCCTGAAGAGATCAGGGACCGAGGAGACATGGCGCTTATTGTGAACTTCGAACTTTAGATTTTAGACCACCCCCGCCAGCGCCTCGGCGTACCGCTGTAAATCCGCTGCATTGCGGGTTTCCGTCGCGCAAACCAGCAGTGCATTGCCCAGTTCGGGATATTCATCGCTCAAATCAAAGCCGCCCAGAATGCCTTGCGCCAGCAGGCCATCCAGCACCTCGTTCGCCGGTCGCGGTAGTTTCAACACAGCTTCATGGAATACCGGACGGTTGAACACCCGGCTTATGCCCGGAATCTGCGTTAGCCACTCCATCAGCGTCCGGACATTGGCATGACAGGTCGCGGCGACCTGCTCCAGACCGTGTGGGCCAAGCAGCGACAGATACACGGTCGCCGCTGTGACCATCAGACCCTGATTGGTGCAGATATTGGAGGTAGCCTTGGAACGGCGGATATGCTGCTCACGGGCTTGCAAAGTCAGGGTGAAGCCGGGTTTGCCATCCAAATCAACGGTGCGTCCCACCAGCCGGCCCGGCATCTGCCGCACCAGTTCTTGCCGGCAACACAGAAAGCCGAAATACGGACCGCCTGAAGACAGCGGCGCGCCCAGCGGCTGACCATCGCCGCACACAATGTCCGCCCCGGTCGCGCCCCACGCGCCTGGCGGTTGCAGAATCGCCAGCGCTGTGGGGTTGACCACCGCAACCACCAGCCAATTCTGCTGATGCGCCCAGTCGGTGAGAATGTCCACGTCTTCCAGCACCCCGAAAAAGTTGGGCTGCGGAATGACCATCGCTGCAAAATCCTGCCCGGCATACGGCGCGAGCGCCTGCTCCGGGGTATGACCGCCCACCGGATCGTAGGGCAGTTCCACTAACTCGATGTCCTGATTATGGACAATGGCATGGGCGACCCGGCGATAGAAGGGATGCAGAGCGCGGGGAACCAGCACCCGTTTCGATTTGGATTTGCGGTTGGCGCGCACCGCCATCAGCAGCGCCTCAGCCAGCGCCGAAGCGCCGTCATACAGTGAGGCGTTGGACACCACCATGCCGGTCAGTCCGGCCATCATGCTCTGGTATTCATAGAGCACTTGCAGTGTACCCTGGCTGGCTTCCGGCTGATAGGGCGTGTAGGCGCTGTAGAATTCGCCGCGCCCGGCGATGTCCCAGACCGCCGCCGGGATAAAATGTTCGTAAGCGCCTGCTCCCAGGAAACAAAGCGGCTGCGGCTCCGCCGCCCGTTCCGTCAGCAACCGGCTGACTTGCCCTTCGCTCAACGCTTCGGGCAGGGCGGGCAATTCGCCCACCCGCAATGCGGAGGGGATTTCATCAAACAAGGCGTCCACGGTGGCAACGCCAATGGTATCCAGCATGGTCCGGACTTCATCCGGCGTATGGGGAATGAACGGCATGACCCGCCCCATCTAACCGGCCAGTTTGGCGTTGGTCAATGAGCCGTCTTCATCTTCATCCTCATCGACAGCGATGGCTTCATAGGCGGCGGCGTCCAGCAACCCGTCGAGCGTCGCGCTGGTCTTGACGCGCATGATCCAGCCCTCGCCATACGGGTCTTCATTAATCAGCTCCGGGTTATCCGCCAGCAACTCGTTGACCTCAACGATCACGCCATCCACCGGAGAGTAAACGTCGGACGCCGCCTTCACCGATTCGACCACTGCGCAGCTTTCCGCGGCGGCCACCACCCGACCCACTTCCGGGAGTTCTACAAACACCAGATCGCCCAGCAAATGTTGAGCGTGGTCGGTGATGCCGACGGTGACGACGCCGTCTTCCTGGGGACGCGCCCATTCATGGGTTTCGGCATAGCGCAGTTCAGCAGGGATGTTGCTACTCATGATCGGTTCCTCAACAAGGTTGGAGCGGGACGATGCAGTGGGGAGAAAGGTTCAGTTATCGGGCGATGAAGGGCGGCTTGACCACCCGCGCTGACAGGCGCTTGCCGCGCACCTCGACTTGAACAAGGTCGCCGACGCCCACAGTCACCCGGGCCAGGGCGATGCCCCGGTTCAGGGTCGGCGAAAATGCGCCGCTGGTGGTCACGCCGATTTCACGATCGCTGTCATAAACACTTTGATGGCTGCGCAGAACGCCGCGTTCTTCCAGCATCAGGCCGATGAAGGTCTGCGGTGCGCCGGCGGCTCGCTGCTGCTCCAGCGCGGCGCGACCGATGAAATCACGCTCCGCCGGTTGCCAGGCTACGGTCCAGCCGAGTCCAGACACCAGCGGCGTGGTAGTTTCATCCATATCACTGCCGTACAGGCTCATGCCGGCTTCCAGGCGCAGGGTGTCACGGGCGCCCAGGCCACAAGGCGCGACGCCCGCGTCCAGCAACCGGTCCCATAAAGCGGGCGCTTCGGCAACCGGCGGCAGAATTTCCACACCGTCCTCGCCGGTATAGCCAGTGCGGGCGATGAACAGGCCGTCGCTTTCGACCGCATGGAAGCGTTGACTGGCGCGCACCGCCGCTGCGGTCTTGGCGTCCAGCACCGCGTCCAGCTTCGCCAGCGCCTTCGGTCCTTGCACCGCCAGCATGGACAGATCGTCGCGCTCTCGCCAGGTCGCGCCGAGGCGTTCAGCGATGGGCGTGATCCAGGCCAGATCTTTATCGCGGGTGGCGGCGTTCAATACCAGCCGGTAGCCGTTCTCGCCCCGATCGTAAACGATCAGGTCGTCGATCACCCCACCGGCTTCATTCAACATACAGGTATACAGCGCCTTGCCGGGACAGAGCCGGGCGACATCATTGGCCAGTAAATGGCGCAACAGCATGCGCGTCGCGCTGGGATCGGGAAAATCGACGATAGTCATGTGTGACACGTCGAACAAGCCGGCGGCGTTGCGAACCTGATGGTGTTCCTGAAGCTGCGAGCCGTAGTGCAGCGGCATATCCCAGCCGCCGAAATCCACCATCTTCGCCCCCAGGGCGAGGTGGCGGGGATACAGGGGAGTGCGTTTAGCCATGCGGAGAAATTCCGGGGCGAGGGAACGATCCCGCAGAGCATGGGGCCGTTCCTGCTGAGATGAGAAACGATTGGCGAGCCGTGCAAGGCCGGATCGCCGTCTTCACCGCCAGGTCACCACTTCGTCCAGCCGGCGGCGGGAGCTGGATTCCGGCAACTCCGCCGGATAGCCCAGACTGAGCAGAGCCAGCGGCGTTAATCCCGGCTCCAGTTTCAGGATTTCACGCACCGGGTCTTCCTCGAAATAGCCCACCCAGGTGGACCCCATGCCGGCGGCGACGATGGCCAACTGCGCGTAGGCGGCGGCGATGGTGGTGTCTTGCAGCGCATAGAGCTTGGCGCCGCGTTCGCCGAACACGCTGGCGGAGCGGGCCGGGTCAGCACAGAACACCAGACAGACCGGCGCTTCAGCGATGAAGGTTTGCTCGTGGGCGGCGTGGACTAGCGCCCGCCGTTCCTCCGGGTCACGCACGACGAAAATGCGATAGGACTGCAAATCCCCCGCCGAAGGCGCGGCGCAGGCCATTTCCAGAATCGCGTGCAGCTTCTCGGGTTCGACCGACATATCCGGCTGGTATTTGCGGATGGAGTGGCGGTGACGGACCGTTTCAAAAAAATCCCACATGGCGTGGCCCTCGGGGTGATTGAGTCGTGAAGAGGGATTAAACCATTGCCTATCTTTATTTTTTCCTGACCGCTTTCCCGCAAGCAGGCCGGGGAGTCGAGGCTTAACCCGCACCTTTAACTAGCGCGTTTAGCTTCGGCAGATCGGGAGATTGCGGGTAGTTGCGCTCCAGCACCCGCAGGCTATCGGCGGCCAGTTGCGGCATGTTCATTTTGACGTAAGCCTGGGTCATGATACTCAAGGCCCGTTCCGTGGCGACCGTGCGGGCATAGGTTTCCAGCACGTACTTGGCGCGGTTGACTGCCGCGACGTAAGCGCCTCGTCGCAGGTAATAATCGGCGACGTTGATTTCATAGGTCGCCAGACTGTTGTGCAGGAAAAGGATGCGCTGGCGGGCGTCCTCGGCGTACTTGCTATTGGGGAATTTTTGTACCAGTTCGGAAAAGTCGTTGTAGGACTGCCGGGCGGTGTTGGTGTCGGTCTTGGCGCGGTCAACCGGCGCCAGGCGGTCAAACAGGGTGTTGCTGCGCTGGAAGTTCACCAACCCTTTCATGTAGTACGCATAATCGACATAGGGATGCCGGGGGTTGGCCTTGATGAACCGGTCGGCGGCGGCGATGGCGGCGTCGGGTTCACCGTCCTTGTACTGGGCATAGATGGTGTCGATCTGGGCTTGCTGGGCATAGCGGCCAAACGGGTAACGGGCCTGAATCTTGTCCAGATACTCGATGGCGGTCTGGTAGTTGCCTTCGTTCATGGATTCCCGGGCTTCGCTGTACAGGCGCTGGGCGGACCAGCCCCGGGTTTCGTCGATTTTTTCCGGGAGCAGCGAACAGCCCGCCAGCAGCAGGACGGTCAGCGGGATAGCAAGAAGCAGTTTGGATAGGCGGCGCATGGTCAATGACAGGGAACGGCGGTGGCGAGAGTAGAATGCATCATGAAAACGAGTATAACGCCCGAACCGCCAAAAACCATCATGCCGACCGAACGGATTGACTGCCCGATTCCTGCCGCCTGCGCCGGAATGCGCCTGGATCAGGCGCTGGCGGAGTTGCTGCCCCAGTATTCCCGCAGCCGTCTGCAACAGTGGCTCAAGGCCGGCCAGTTGCGGGTGGATGGCGCAATTCGCCGGCCCCGCGATCCAGTCCAGGGCGGTGAGACCGTTAGCGGCGAATGGGCGGCGGACGTTGAAACCATGTCGGCGGCCCAGGACATTCCGCTGACGGTGCTTTATGAGGACGCCGACCTGTTGATCATCAACAAGCCTGCCGGACTGGTCGTCCACCCGGCCGCCGGCAACCGCGATGGCACCCTGGTCAATGCCCTGCTGCATCATGCGCCGGAACTGGCGGCGTTGCCGCGCGCCGGTCTGGTGCATCGCCTGGACAAGGACACCACTGGGTTGCTGGTGGTGGCGCGCAGTCTGCGGGCGCATACCGCGCTGGTTGAACAGTTGCAGGCGCGGGCGATTGAACGGGAATATCTGGCGGTAGTCACGGGCGTTCCCGTAGCGGGCGGTGCGGTGGACGCGCCGATGGGCCGGCATCCGGTGGATCGGCAACGCATGGCGGTCACGGCGGGCGGCAAGCCAGCGGTCACCCATTACCGGGTGCTGCGCCGGTTCCGCGCCCATGCGCTGTTGCAGGTGAAGCTGGAAACCGGGCGCACTCATCAGATTCGCGTGCACATGGCTCATATCCGCTTCCCGCTGCTTGGCGATCCGGTGTATGGCGGACGGCTGCGGGTTCCGCCGGGCGCGTCGCCGCAGTGTCTGGAGATCCTTCAGCAGTTCCGCCGTCAAGCCCTGCACGCCGGGCGGCTGGCGCTGACTCATCCAGTCACTGGTGAACGGCGGGAATGGCGGGCGGAACCGCCGGTAGATTTGGCCGAATTGATCGCGGCGTTAACCGAAGATGTGGAGCATTCCATGTGAGCGCACAGCACGCTGAACTGTTCATCATCCCCGACTGGCCGGCGCCGACGACCGTGCAAGCGGTGAGCACCACCCGATGGGGCGGAGTCAGCCGACCGCCTTACGCCAGTCTGAATCTGGCGGATCATGTCGGTGATGATCCCGCTCATGTGGTGGAAAATCGCCGCTGCTTGAGGGTTCTGGCCGGGTTGCCCGCCGAACCGACCTGGCTGGAGCAGGTGCATGGAACCGCCGTGGTCGCTGCTGAAACCGTGTCGCGGCCGGTCGTCGCCGACGCCGCCTTCACGCGGGAGCCGGGCTACCCCTGTGTGGTAATGACGGCGGATTGTCTACCTGTTCTGTTATGCGACCGGGCTGGTACGGTGGTCGCGGCAGCTCATGCCGGCTGGCGCGGGCTGGCCAGTGGAGTCATCGCCGCAACAATCGCCCGTATGGGGACGCCGCCAATGGAACTGCTGGCCTGGCTGGGGCCGGCCATTGGTCCCAAAGCGTTCGAAGTGGGCGAGGAGGTGCGCGCCGCCTTTCTGGCGCTGGATGCGGGCAACGCTGGCTGCTTTCGGCCCTCGCCGGCCGGGCGCTGGCTGGCCGATCTGTATGAGCTGGCGCGGCGGCAGTTGTGGGACTTGGGAGTCACAGCGATTTACGGCGGAGACTATTGCACGTTCAGCGAACCGGAACGGTTTTTTTCCTACCGCCGTGAGAACCGCACCGGGCGGATGGCGACGCTGATCTGGCTCGCTAGGTAGAGAGCCTTAATCATCCGTAAAATCATAGAGATGCGATACGCCGGCAATTTCAGGAAAGTTTGTAATGAATGATAGCCGCTGATAAAGACGAACAATATCAAATGATTATTATTCACTATAGTAGATTGTAGTAGATAAACTGAACCATATAATTTATGGTTGTCATGGATGCTTCGCGCCTGCGACAACAGGGCGGCGGATCATATCCGCTGCTTGCGCGGCGCGAAGCGCCGTATAACCACACGGATGAAACCGACATCGGACGTCAAAGCCTTCGGCTTTTCCGCCCTCGCGGCTTATCCGCCGCCCTGTTAGGCGAAACATGACTAATAAGCTTACGAATCTGTTATCTACATCTACATCTACGTCTGAGCGAACCGTTAAGGATTATGAAGAGATATATGATGATTTTGTCAGTTTTGCTGGAGGCTCGCGGATAGATAAGAAGTTTGAAATACCTGATAAAAATAAAAATGCTGATTATTACTTTGACTTGGATCAGTTTGAGATCATCCTCGAACTAAAACAACTCAGCAAGTATTGTAAGTTCAATACGGTAGACCAGTATTTCTCAAGTCAGCTATCTAAGAAAAAGATAAAGAAATTTAAGTGCCTGTCGGACAACAGAATCATGATCAGTCCAGATAGCCTAGAAAAGTCCGACTGGAACGATTTTTATAAGCGATTCAGGCCATCCATACCAAAGGACTTAACAGATGCTGCGGTTCAACTCAGAGATACGGAAAACTTTTTACCTCCCACACAAAAGCGGAGAATAAAAGGTGTAATACTTATTAAC
>CAZDVY010000095.1:0-11138 GCA_964508935.1 uncultured Candidatus Competibacteraceae bacterium
GCAGCCGCATTCAACCGGGCGATGCCTTATTGGCGCTGGCGTCTTCCGGCCCGCATTCCAACGGTTATTCACTGATCCGCAAAATTCTGGCAGTTAACCATGCGAAGCTGGATCAACCGTTGGCGGACAATCTCACTCTTGGCGAGGCGCTATTGGCTCCGACACGGATTTACGTCAAGCCGGTACTGAACTTGCTGGAACTGCTGGAAGTGAAAGCGATTGCCCATATCACCGGCGGCGGTTTAACTGAGAACCTGCCCCGGGTTTTACCTACAGGGGTTAAAGCCGTGATCGACGCGCAAAGCTGGCAACGCCCGGCGATTTTTCAATGGCTGCAACAGCAAGGCGGCGTCATCGAGGCGGAAATGTGGCGCACGTTTAATTGCGGAGTCGGGATGATCGTCTGCGTCGCGGCGGAACAGGCGGATCAAGCCCTGGTCTTGTTGCGCGAAGCGGGTGAAACCGCGTGGCGCGTCGGTGAAATCGCGGCGGGACCCGGCGAGCCGTTCGTGGAGTTCCACTCGTGAGCGCGGCGCAACCCTGCCGGCTGGCAGTGCTGATTTCCGGGCGCGGCAGTAATTTACAAGCGATTCTCGATCAGGCGGCCAGCGGCGCCTTGCCGGTCACGATAGCCGCTGTCATCAGCAACCGACCCGGCGTTCAAGGTCTGGAACGGGCACGGCAAGCCGGCGTTCCGACGCTGGAGCTGGATCATAAAAATTATCCCGACCGCCCGACGTTCGAGGCGGCGCTGATCGCATTGATCGACCGCCAGCAACCTGATCTGGTGATTCTGGCTGGATTCATGCGTGTGCTGACCGCCGGTTTCACCGAACATTACCGGGGCCGGCTGTTGAATATCCATCCCTCGCTGCTGCCCAAATTCCGGGGCTTGCACACCCACGAGCGCGCCATTGCCGCCGGCGAAACCGAACACGGCGCGACTATTCATTTCGTGACGGCGGAATTGGATGGCGGGCCGTTGATTGTGCAGGCGCGGGTTCCGGTGCTGCCGGATGACGATCCCGATACGCTCGCAGCGCGGGTACTGGCCCAGGAACATCGCCTGTATCCGCAGGCGATTCGCTGGTTCGCCGAGGGACGCTTAAAGCTGGAAGGCGAACAGGTCTGGTTTGACGGGCAGCCGCTCAGAGAACCGTTGCTGGAGGATTTCGTCGATTAAATAAAAACCTCGCTCAAGCGGATTTGCGCCTGCGGCAACAACACGGGGGCCAGCGCGCCTTCGCGCAATTGCAGCCGGGTCTGATAATTCTCCTGCTCCGGTTGCAGGTCACGGTAGACTTCGATATGGCGGCGCTGCGGACCCACCACCAACCACACTTCAGGAATGCCATGCCGGGCGTAGAGCGGAACCTTGGTTTTCCGGTCAAATTGCACGGTGCTATCGGATACTTCAATCAGCAGCAAAACATCTTCGGCGCGGGGATGTCCGCTCAAATAATAATCCGGGCGAGGGCGCAACAGGAGCAAATCCGGCTGCGGTTCGGAACAATCGCTGAGTACCACAGGGCTTTGTATATTGATAATGGCGCTATTAGCGACCGCCTGCATCAAGAGCCGCGTAAGAATACTGACTGTTCCCGCGTGGAAGTAACCAATCGGCGCCATTGTAAATAACTCCCCCTCAATCAACTCCAGGCGTGATTCCGGGTCGATCAGACCGGTTTTCCCCATCCGTTCAAATTCCTTGACGCTCCAGCAATAGCGCACCGGATAGGACGGAGTGGCGGTCGGCTTCAGGCGATTCGGCAAAATTGATGCAGACATGCGGACTTCCTCCATGCAAGTTCAATGACTTTTTTCAATCGGCTCGTCATCGCCAATCCGACTCGGCGTCGGGCCGGTTTGCCGCTTGTATTTCGCGTCCAGTCGTTTGCCATAAGGCCGCAGCGCCGGGCCGCTGAGCAGTTCAAAACTGATCGCGCAAATCGCCATGCCAGGCCGCAACGCCAGGGGCAGCTTGCCACTGTTGAAACACTCTAAAACCACTGCCCCGCTCCAGCCGGGATCAATCCGATGCGCGGTCACATGTACCATTAATCCCAGCCGGGCCAGGCTGGAGCGCCCATCCAGCCAGCCGACCAGATCATCCGGCACCGTGATCGTCTCAACCGTCACCGCCAGCGCCAGTTCGCCGGGATGAATGAAAAAAGCATCATCGGCGGCGATGCGGATTTCCTTGCTCATGATGCGATTGATTGCGTGATCGACTTCTTCACGCGGCCCGCTTAAATCAATATGCGACGCGGCATGATCGTTGAACACCCGAAACCGACTGCCCAAATGCAAATCGACGCTGACTCCGTTGATCCGGTTCGGCAACGGGCGCGGCTCAATGCGAATTTTCCCTTCGTCCAAATAACGCTCGATATCCCGGTCACACAGGCGCACGGCTTATTCCTCTCTCAAAATGAAAAGCGCGACCTTGGCCGCGCTCCGTTCGTCATCAATACACCCTGACCCTGCGGCAATTACGATGCTTGACTCCATACCGCCAGTAGGTGTTGCACACGGTCCGATAGCGCGGCGTGGTGGTGCAAACCCGCTTGACCACCCGCCCGTTAACGATGGTTTCCCGGCACTTGGTCACTGCTTCGGCGTCCTGGATGGGCAGGGCAAAGAGTCCCGCCACGGCCAACGCGGTCAATCCGGCTTTCAAGAACTGCATTTTCATGGAACACCCCCTGGATGAATGGAAGAACAGCTTTACAAACCTCGCGTTCAGCCTACCGCGAAAAACCTTTACGTATTCTGAATAACAATCTTCGGGAATTTGTGGCTGTAATTACGCGCCTGCAAGGATAGCCGAGCGGCGGCGCGGCGGGCGATTTCCCGATATAACCCGGCAATGCGACTGGTTGGCTCCGCAACCACGGTAGGCCGGCCACCGTCGGTTTCCTCACGGATGCGGATATCCAGCGGCAACGCGCCGAGAAACGGCACATTCTGCTCGTCGGCCATGCGCCGCCCGCCGCCTTCGCCAAAGATCGGCTCTTCATGGCCGCATTTCGAGCAGATATGGATGCTCATATTCTCCACCACGCCCAGCACCGGCACTTCGACCTTCTCAAACATTTTCAACCCCCGGCGGGCGTCCAGTAAAGCGATGTCCTGGGGCGTAGTAACGATGATTGCGGCGCTGACCGGCACTTTCTGCGACAGGGTGAGCTGCGTATCGCCGGTGCCGGGCGGCAGGTCGATGATCAGATAATCGAGATCATGCCAGCGGGTGTCGCGCAGCAACTGCTCCAGCGCCTGCGTCACCATCGGCCCGCGCCAGATCATCGGCGTTTCTTCTTCGATCAGGTAGCCGATGGACATGGATTGCAGGTTGTAGCTCATCACCGGCATGAGCGATTTGCCGTCTGGCGATTCCGGCTGCTGGCTCACGCCCAGCATCCGGGGCTGGCTGGGACCGTAGATGTCGGCATCCAGCAGGCCAACCCGTGCGCCTTCAACGCTCAGGGCCAGCGCCAGATTGACCGCCGTGGTGGACTTGCCGACGCCACCCTTGCCGGACGCAACGGCGATGATGTTTCTGACCCCTGGCAGCGGCTTCAACCCCTTTTGCACCTCGTGGGCGATGATCTTGCTCTCTACGCGGATTGCAACATCGCCAACCCCCGGCAAGGCCGCCAACCGTTCGCGCAACGCCGCAATCAGTGTGTCTCGATAACCTGCCGCAGGAAAGCCCAGTTCTACAGCGACTTCAATCCGCCCGTCGTCCCCGGTCTGAATCTGCTTGACGCACTTGGCGGTCACCAGGTCTTGCTCCAGATAGGGGTCCACATAGCCCTTCAGGGCGTTTTCCACATCGGCGCGCGATACCGCAGTCATAAGTGAGGTTTCTCCTGATAAAAAATTGATTTATTGAAAACAAAGGGCACGGGCGTTCGCGCCCGATGAGGTTGCTCAATACCCGGCAAGACACTTTTGCCGGGCGGCGTCCAGCTTCAAACGGTCATCCGCCTTCAGCGCCGCGATCACGCATTGCCAGTAGGCAGGCTGGTAACTACTCTGCATACCCTGGCAATCGACCTGATTGAGTGTTGCCGGCGTTTCACCATGCTGTTCCGCCAGAGACACCGCCTGCTGGCAAAAATTGGCGCTCCAGATTTCCTCCGCCAGCGCCCCCTGAGCGTGAACAGAACTCGCAGCCACCAGCCCGGTAACCGCCATGACTCCACTGAAAATGATTTTGCTTTGCATAACCACCTCGCTTTTACCGAAAAATCTGTAGGGCAGACACTCCGCCCGGCGGATGACAGTCAGGCGGCAATGCTGCTAACGTAACAGCCCTTCCGACCGACTGCCAACGATGCGCACCATGAGCCACTCCACCCGCCGAATCCTTGTCACCAGCGCCCTGCCCTACGCCAACGGCCCGATCCATATCGGCCACCTGGTCGAGTACATCCAGACCGACATCTGGGTGCGTTTCCAGAAACTGCGCGGCCATGAATGCTACTACCTGTGCGCCGATGACGCCCACGGCACGCCGATCATGCTGCGCGCCGAACAGGAAGGTCTGACCCCGGAACAGCTCATCGAGCGGGTCTGGCGGGAGCATCGCGCCGATTTTGCCGATTTCCTGATCGAATTCGACAACTATTATTCAACGCATTCCCCGGAAAATCGTCATTACGCGGAATTGATTTATCACCGGCTGGACGCCGCCGGGCACATCAGCCGCCGGGTCATCACCCAAGCTTTTGATCCCGAAAAGCAAATGTTCCTCCCGGATCGCTTTATCAAAGGCGAATGCCCGCGTTGTGGCGCGGCGGATCAATATGGCGATAGCTGCGAGAACTGCGGTGCAACATATTCGCCCACCGATTTGAAGAATCCCCGCTCGGTTATTTCCGGCGCAGCGCCGATCACCAAAGAGTCGCTGCACCTCTTTTTCAAACTGGCTAATTTCGAGGAAATGTTGAAGGGTTGGATCACTGGTGGGCCGATCCAGCCGCAGATGGCCAATAAACTCAATGAGTGGTTCACCGCCGGCCTTCAGGAATGGGACATCTCCCGCGACGCGCCCTACTGGGGTTTCGAGATTCCCGGCGCACCCGGCAAATATTTCTATGTCTGGCTGGACGCGCCAATTGGCTATATGGCCAGTTTCCAGAACTATTGCGACCGCACCGGGCTGCGGTTCGACGATTTCTGGAATCCCGACAGCACCGCCGAGGTATACCATTTCATCGGTAAGGACATCGCCTATTTCCACATCCTGTTCTGGCCGGCGGAACTGACCGGGGCGGGCTTCCGCAAGCCCACGGCGGTGCATTGCCACGGTTTCCTGACCGTGGACGGGCAGAAAATGTCGAAATCGCGCGGCACCTTCATCAAGGCCCGCACCTATCTCCAGCACCTGCGCCCGGAATATCTGCGCTACTACTTCGCCACCAAGCTCAACGATGGCATCGATGACCTCGATCTGAATTTCGAGGATTTCCTGCAACGGGTGAATAGCGATCTGGTCGGCAAACTGGTCAACATCGCCAGCCGCTGCGCCGGCTTCATCACCCGCCGGTTCAACGGCCAATTAGCGGCAACGCTGGCTGAGCCGGATCTGTACGCTGACTTCGCAGCGGCTGGCGAGTCCATCGCTCAAGCCTATGAAGGGCGGGAATTCAGTCGGGCCATGCGCGAAATCATGGCCCTGGCGGATCGCGCCAATCAATACATTGACGAGAAAAAACCGTGGGCGCTGGCCAAACAACCGGGCATGGAGACTGAAGTGCAGGCGGCGTGCAGCCAGGGGCTGAATCTGTTCCGGGTGTTGATGGTGTATCTCAAACCGGTGCTGCCGGGCATGGCCGATCAGGTGGAGCAATTCCTGCGCATCCGCCCGCTGCGCTGGGAGGATGCGCACACCCCACTGCTCGATCATCCCATCGCTGAATTCAAGCCACTGATGCAGCGGGTCGAGATGGCGCAAATTGCCGCTATGATCGAAGCATCCAGGGAAAGTTTCCCGTCCGCCGAAGAAGCGCCACCCGCCGGACCGTTGGTTGACGATCCGATCAGTCCCACGATCACGATTGACGATTTCGCCAAGCTGGATCTGCGGGTGGCGCGAATCGTCAAGGCCGAAGCGGTGGCCGGTGCGGACAAGCTGGTGCGGCTGGAGCTGGAGCTGGGCGGGGAAACCCGGCAGGTATTCGCCGGTATTAAATCTGCCTATGCCCCCGAAGACTTGCCAGGCCGGCTTACAGTGATGGTCGCCAACCTCGCGCCCCGCAAGATGCGTTTTGGCGTCTCTGAAGGCATGGTGCTGGCGGCTGGCGGTCCGAGCGGCATTTATCTGCTCAGTCCCGACCACGGTGCAGAGCCGGGACTGCGGGTGAAATAATCCGTCGCCGCGCAGGTCAAATGTCTGTAGGCCTGCACGGTTCAAATCGCCCAGGGCGTCGCCCTGGGATGCTTTGAACGAGTTTGGCGCTACGCCCTACAGGAGCAACGAAAGCGATGGAAATTCCAGGTTATGCCATCGTGCGCAAGCTTGGCGAAGGCGATTTTGCGACGGTCTATCTCGCAACGCAGGGCCGGCTGAATCGCCAGGTCGCCTTGAAAGTGTTGCATCCGGCGCTGGCGGCCAATGAGGATTTCACCCAGCGGTTTCTGCATGAAGGCCGCGTGATGGACCTGCTGCGGCATCCGCAAATCATCCCGTTGTTCGAGTTCAATTTCCACGAGCATTATTATTATTTCTCGATGGAATTTTTGCCGGGAGGAACCCTTGAACAACACATTCAGCACGGCCTGATCCCGGATCGTGCTTTATTCATCACGCGACTGATCGCCGAAGCGCTTGCTTACGCCCACCGGCACGACGTAATCCACCGTGATCTCAAACCACGCAACATTCTGTTTCGCCAGGACAATACGCCTGTTCTGACTGACTTTGGCATCGCCAAGGTCATGGACGGCAGCTCCACCCTGACGCTGCGGAACGTGGTAGCTGGCAGCCTGCGTTATCTGAGTCCCGAACAAGCCACCGGTAAACCCCTTGATGCGCGCTCGGACCTGTACAGCCTGGGCACGATTTTTTATGAGATGCTCACTTGCCAGCATCCCTATCCCGCGAGTGATCTGCTGGACCTGCTGATGATGCAGGACGCCATCCCGGAATTGCCCAAGGAGCTGGAAAAGTTCCAGCCGGTTTTGAAGAAAATGATGGCGAAAAAACCGGATGATCGCTTTGACAATGCTGAGCAAGTCGTGCAGGCGCTTGAACAGCTTGAAACCGGTTCATCCTTCCGTTCGAGCGACTCCCAAAAACCGACGCTGCCCCTTGCCACCGCCAAACCCGAAATCCTCAATTCACCGCCTTCTATAACCGTTATCCCGGAACCGTCACCTTTTGCCGCCGAAATCCCGAAGCCGTCGCCTTTCGCCGCCGAAATCCCGAAGCCGCCGCGCGCCCAGACCCCCTGGATCATGGGTGGTTCATTGTTATTCCTCATAGCGGCGACGACCGGCGCCTATCTGACTTTTTTCCGGCCCCCGGCCCCTGAACCAGTGCTGCGCGCGCCGCCGATCTCCAGCGATCAGGCGGCCCCGCAATCCGCCCAACCGCAGCGCCACCTTGACCCGGACGCTGCGCAACGTCAGACGCAGGACCGCGCCCGCCAGCAGATCATTGAAGAACGGTTGCGGCGCAGCGTTGAAGAAGAAGCCAAACGCCAGGCCATCGAGGCTGAACGGCTGCATCAAATCGAAGAAGAAACCAAACGCCAGGCCATCGAAGCCGAACGGTTGCGTCAAATCGAAGAGGAAACTAAACGCCAGGCCATCGAGGCTGAACGGCTGCGTCAAATCGAAGAAGAAACCAAACGCCAGACGGCTAAACCGTCACCGCCGGAACCGGAAAAACGTCCATTGCTTGAACCCGTCCCCCGGAAAACGCCTGCCGTCGTCAAGCCTGCTGAACCGGCGCGTCCGCCCGTCGCTCCAGAAGTCAAACGGAAATCGACCGTCGCGGAAACCAGCGCCCCTAAAATTAACCAGAGTCGCCGCTGTGGAAATATTTTGAGTCGTATTACACTTGGAGAACCGGTTTCGAATGAAGACCGGCTGTTCATTACCAAGGAGTGCCGCTGATGAGTAAAACGCTTTTTGGTCCTACTGCAAAATGCCGTCGGCCCTGGATCGTTCTGGCGATGGGCGCAATGCTCAGCGCCTGCGCGACAGCCCCGACTCCCCCGCCGTCCACTGCCGCCGCATCGCCGCCGCCGGTGCTGCCTTTTGATGAGGCGGTGTTAAAAGCCGCCAACGATCTGTTGAGCAAGGCGCAGGCCGCTTCGCCGGCTTCCACAACCAAACACACACTGGTCATCGATCCGCTGGTTGACGGAATGACCGGCTACCAGTCCACCGCCACGCTGTCCATGCAAGCGCGGATTGAGCAACTGGCGCGGGATCAATATCCGCAATTCGACGTGCAGCCGTTCTCGGCGGCGGCGGTCGAACAAGCGCCGATTGTGCTGGTCGGCACCTTCACCACCGTCAATCAGGACGGTAAAACCGAAGGCAGCCGCGAAGCCTGGCGTATTTGTCTGGCGCTGGCGGATTTGCAATCGGGCAAGATCGTCGCCAAAGGCGTGGCGCGGGCGCAACTGACCGGCGTTGACGCCACGCCGATCCGGCATTTCCGCGACAGCCCGGCCTGGATGAGAGACCCGGCGATTGAGGGTTATATCAAAACCTGTCAGGGCACCAAACCGGGAGACCCAATCAATCCGGTCTACGCCAGCCGGATCAAGACCGCCGCCGTAATTAGCGAGGCGATTACAGATTACGACGCCGGACGTTACCAACAGGCGCTGGATCGCTATACAGCGGCTTTATCCATGCCCGGCGGTGAGCAACTGCGCACCTATAACGGCGTGTATCTCGCCAACTGGCAATTAGGCCGCCGTAATGCGGCGGAGCAGTCTTTCGGCCAACTGGTTGATTACGGCCTCGCCAACAAGAGTCTGGGCATGAAATTCCTGTTTAAACCCGGCTCGACGGCGTTTCTGCCCAATCCGCAAGTCACCCGCGCTTATCCGTTGTGGTTGAGACAGATTGCCTCCCGCGCGGTGCAGAGCAACACTTGCCTGGAAATCGTCGGACATTCCAGTCCCAGCGGCCCGGAGCCGATCAATGAGCGGCTGTCGCTACGGCGGGCAGAGTCGATTCAGCAACGCCTGATCGCACAGTCCCCGACGCTCGGCAAACGCACCGTTGCCGCTGGCAAAGGCTCCCGCGAGGCGCTGGTCGGCACTGGAGCTGATGACCTTAGTGACGCGCTGGATCGCCGCGTCAGTTTCGATGTGATGGATTGCCCTGCCGCCGGTTCATGAAATCCGCCGCTGAAACCTACTTCGCCGCCCTGGCTGATATTCACGCTACGGGCGGCGGAGTGGCGGAAACCTCTTATTACCCCGCGCTGATTAACCTGTTGAATGCAGTCGGCGAGACGCTCAAGCCCCAAGTGCTGGCTGTGTCGCAGTTGCAGAATACCGGAGCCGGCAATCCTGATGCTGGATTGTTCAGCGCCAGCCAATGTCCCAAAGGTGCCGGCGTGCCGCTGCCAAACCAGATACCGGAACGCGGCGTCGTGGAAATCAAGGGCGTCCATGACGACAGCACGCTGACGGCGGGCAGCGCGCAGGTCGGCAAATACTGGGCGCAATACCGACAGGTTTTAGTGACCAATTACCGGGATTTTTTGCTGGTTGGTGAGGATGTTCAGGGTCAGCCGACGGTGTTGGAAACGCTGCGCCTGGCGGAATCCGCTGACCAATTCTGGTCCCGGCTGCAACAGCCCCGTACTTTTGCGCAAACGCATGGGGAACGGCTCATTGAATATCTCCAGCGAGTTATGTTATGCGCGGCGTCGCTGGACAATCCCCGTGATGTGGCCGGATTGCTGGCTTCTTATGCCCGCGACGCCCGGTCACGGCTGGCGGACAAGCCGGATTTGCCGGCGCTGCTGGCGTTGCGGGCGGCGCTGGAAAATGCGCTGGGCCTGCATTTTGACGCAGCGGACGGTGAGCATTTCTTTCGCTCGACACTGATTCAAACGTTGTTTTACGGGGTGTTTTCCGCCTGGGTATTGTGGCGTCAGGAACAGCCGAATCGGCAGGATTGTTTTGACTGGCGGCTGGCGAGCTGGACTTTGCGTGTGCCGATGATTCGCGCCCTGTTTGAGCAATTATCACAACCGTCCCGGTTGTTGCCGCTCGGTTTGACCGAGGTGCTGGACTGGGTGAATGATGCGCTGCATCGGGTGAATGGCGAGGTGTTTTTTAGCCAGTTCACCGCTAATAACGCCGTGCAGTATTTTTATGAGCCGTTCCTGCACGCCTTTGACCCGGAATTGCGCAAACAACTGGGGGTGTGGTACACGCCACCGGAGATTGTCCGTTACATGACGGCGCGAGTCGATGCGGTGTTGCGTGAGGAATTGGGCATTGCTGATGGACTGGCTGATCCGGCGGTTTTTATTCTCGATCCCTGCTGTGGCACTGGCGCCTATTTAACCGAAGTGCTGCGCCAGATCAAAACGCGGCTGGATGAACAGGGATTAGGCGATTTGGCCGGAACCCAGTTGAAACAGGCGGCGCTGGAGCGGGTTTTTGGTTTTGAATTATTGCCCGCGCCGTATGTCGTGGCGCATTTGCAACTGGGTCTGTTGCTTCAACAATGGGGCGCGACGCTGCATTGCGATCCATCAACCGATGCTATGGAGCGGCTGGGCATTTATCTGACTAATGCCCTGACCGGCTGGCAGCCGCCCGATGAGGAAGGCAAGAAGCGCATGGCGCAAATGGCGCTGAATTTCCCGGAACTAATGGCGGAAAATCAGGCGGCGCGTCAGGTCAAGCAGGAGCAACGGATTCTGGTCATTCTGGGCAATCCGCCATACAACGGTTTTGCCGGGGTGGCGGTGGATGAGGAACAGGAATTAACCCGCGCTTATCGACAAACCCGCCACGCGCCGCCGCCACAAGGTCAGGGTTTGAATGATCTGTATGTGCGCTTTTACCGCATGGCGGAGCGGCAGATTATTGAACACAGCGGGCGCGGCGTGGTCTGCTTCATCTCCAATTATTCCTGGCTGGATG
>CAZDVY010000096.1:0-11037 GCA_964508935.1 uncultured Candidatus Competibacteraceae bacterium
AATATCGTCAAGCTGGTCAAACAGGCCTATGCGCTGAATCCCGGCTATTTCACCCATTTCGCCACCATCCGCACCAACTATCTCAGCCTGATCGGCGCGGATGGGGCGCTGGACTTGTATCACGGCGGCCTGCGCGCCCGGAACGAGTACGGTGAAATCCTGTTCGATCATCTGGATTATCAGCGCTATTCGCAGGTACTCCGTGAGCAGGTTAAGCCATGGAGCTATATGAAGTTTCCATTTATTAATTCGCTGGGGCCGGAGCAAGGCTGGTATCGGGTCGGGCCACTGGCGCGCATTAATAATTGTGACCGTATTGCCACACCGCTGGCTGAAGAGGAACGGCGGGAATTCATGGCGCTGGGCGAAGGCCAGCCAGTTCATGTAACCCTGGCTTATCACTGGACGCGAATGATCGAATTGCTGCACGCCGCCGAAGCGATTCGGGAACTGCTGCTCGACCCGGATATTTTTGGCGATGAACTGGTCGCACGCGGTGAGATGACGCGGGAGGGTGTGGGCGTCATTGAAGCACCGCGCGGCACGTTATTTCACCATTACCGCATTAATGAAGACGGGTTAATTGAAAAAGCCAACCTGATTGTGTCTACCACCAATAATAACCAAGCGATGAACGAGTCGATTCGCCAGGTGGCAGAGCATTATCTGGATGGCAAGGAGTTGACTGAGCCACTGTTAAATCAGATTGAAGTGGCAGTGCGGGCCTATGACCCCTGCCTGTCCTGCGCGACCCACGCCTTGGGCAAAATGCCGCTGATCGTGAAGTTAGTAGAGGAAGAGAGTGGGGCAGTGGTGGATTGCTTGATCAGGGATGAGGATGGAATCTTCCACCGCTCTTATTGAGAAATCCCGCCCCGGTCTGCTGATTCTTGCCTGCGGTAATCCTAGCCGGGGCGATGATGCGCTGGGACCGCTGTTTCTGGAACGACTCGCAGAATTACAGGAGCAGCACGGCGATTGGAACGATATCGATCTGCTGACTGATTTTCAGTTACAGATTGAACACGCTGTTGATTTGGAAAACCGGGCGCTGACGTTGTTCGTGGACGCCAGCGTGTCCTGTCCCCCGCCGTACCGATTCACCCGCCTTCAGCCGGCGCGCGATGCCAGCTACACCAGTCATGCTTTGTCGCCCGCTGCTGTGCTACACGTCTACCAGCAGATCAACCACGCTCCGCTACCCCCGGCGTTTCAACTCGCCATCCGCGGCGAGCGTTTCGATCTGGGCGAGCGGTTGAGTGCGGCGGCTGAAGCGAATCTGGCGGCGGCGCTGGAATTTACCGGTCGGTTGCTGGTGCAGCGGGATGCTGGGACATGGGATCGGTGGGCGTTTGTCTGAGCGAACACCGGTCCACGAATTGCCCGATCCGCTCGAACGCTTCCTGCGCTTCCGGCAAAATCGGCCCGAACAAGTGCCAGACGTGCAGCATCTCCGGCCAGGTTTCCAACTCCGCCATGGAACCCGCAACGCGAGCTTTGTTTACATAGCGCCGAGCGTCGCCCAGCATCATCTCCGCTTCGCTGACCTGGATCAGCACCGGCGGCAGACCGGACAAGTTACCGAAAATAGGCGAAATCAACGGCTCGGGCGGTGGTATTCGATTCAACGACCAGATCAGCAGCAACCGTAGGGAGCGAGGCATTCTCAAGAACCATTCCAGGCTTGGTCCCAACAGCCGATCTGTTTTAAGGTTGCTCTTGAAAGTGGGGCTGGAAAAAGTCATATCCACCCCGGGCGAGATCGCGATAGCGCCGTTAGCAGCGCGCAAACCGGCATCCCGCGCCCAGGCCAGCAACGTCAGCGTCAATCCGCCGCCCGCCGAATCGCCGGCGACAAACAGTTCCCGAACCGGAGCGGGACCCTCCGGGCCATGATCCAGAATCCAGCGATAGCCCGTTTGGCAATCAGCGATCAGTTCCCGACGCTGATGTTCCGGCATCAGCCGATAATCCAGCGCCAGCACCGAAGCCCCGGTCACCCGCGTCAATTCAGTGGTGATGACCCGATGGCCGCGTGGACAGCCGCTGATGAAGCTGCCACCGTGCAGGTAAAGCAACCGACGATCCGGATCGGCATGCGGCCCTAGCACCCACTCGCCCGGTACGCCACCGACATCCACTTCCTGAATCCGGTATCCGGCATCGCCGACCAGCAACGGCGGTTCGCAAAAACCCCGCGCCATGACCCGGCGGATAGCATCCAGCCGCTGTTTACGCGGAACTGCGCGAATTTCCGCCGAGGCCTGTTCCAACAAGCGCAGGGCCTCCTGGTTTTCAGGGCTGGCGTGATTTCGCGATCCGATGCGGCTGTCAGCGATCGGGTGGTCGTAAGCCAGCAGCTTGGGGCCTTTCAGAAAGACCTGGATCAGCAGCCAGGCGATGAACAGAATGGATAGCAGTCCGGCTAACAGCGGCCAGTCCAGCATGAGTTTTTTCCTCCGGTTTCCAGCGAATAATGAATAGCGAAATAAAGCTGATTTTCTAGCTCCACTGAACCGTATGCCCGTGGTTCAACGGGCCGCAACCGTGACCCAGTCCGGGGGCGGTGCAGATGGCTTTCTGGACATAGGCCAGCGCGCGGCGAACTGCTCCACTCAACGGCATTCCTTGGGCTAGTCCGGTCGCGATGGCCGAAGCCAGTGTGCAGCCGGTGCCGTGCGTATTGCAGCTTTCAATACGCGGCGCGGTGAATGCTTCTGCGCCCCCGCGCCAGACCAGCCAGTCAGTGACCGTTTCGCCGGCCAAATGTCCCCCTTTGACCAGCACCGCTGCCGACCCTCGTTCCAGCAACTGCCGGGCCGCTGCTGCCAGATCAGCAGGTTTCCGAATCGTCAATCCGCTCAACGCCTCGGCTTCGCGCACATTCGGTGTAATCAGAGTGGCGCGAGGCAACAGCCGCTGAATCAGCGTTTCCTGCGCCGCCGGATGCAGCAGGCTATCGCCGCCCTTGGCGTACATGACCGGATCGACCACCACCGGAACGCCTGCCGCCGCACTGTCCAGCGTTTCAACCACCGTTTCAATCACTGCAGCGTTATGCAACATGCCAGTCTTGATGCAGTCCGCGCCGATATCTTCCAGCACCAACTGCATTTGTTGGGCGATGAACGCCGGTTCTACGCCGACAATGCCAAAGACGCCCTGGGTGTTCTGCGCGGTCAGCGCGGTAATCGCCGTGGCCGCGTAGCCGCCCAGCGCCGTCACCGTCTTTACATCGGCCTGAATCCCCGCCCCGCCGCCGGAATCCGAACCCGCCACGATCAATACCCGTCCCATCGCCATGCTTTCTCGTCTCCAAGGTTCCAAATCATTGCGCAACGTGGCAAAAGCAGGTAGCGTACCGCGCTTTCACGGAACGCGACGACTCTCAACATGCGGATCGAATCCCCCCTGTGCCTGTACACCGGCGTCGTGCCGCCTGAGTGGATTGATTATAACGGCCACATGAACGTGGCTTACTATGTTCTGGCGTTTGACCAGGCCACCGATGCCTTCATGGATCATCTGGGCATGGGACCGGATTATCGAGATCGCGAAAACTGTTCAGCTTTCGTCGTGGAAACGCATGTGAATTATCAACGCGAACTGGTGGCTGGCGATCCCATGCGTATTACCACGCAGTTGCTCGGCTTCGACAGCAAGCGCCTGCATTATTTTCATCGGCTCTACCATGCCACGCGGGGCTTTTTGTCGGCTACCACGGAGCTGATGGTTATTCATGTCGATCTGGTTGAGCGGCACAGCGCGCCCATGCCCTTGACGGTGCTGGATCGACTGGGCGCGGTGATGGCTCAGCACATTCAATTGCCGCGACCGCCGCAGTCGGGCCGGGTGATTGGGGTGCGCGCCAAGCCGGCGGTGGCCGGGATCACGGCGATTGCGCCGGTGCTGGCCCGGAGTCGGGGTTGACAGCGCGATTGACGGAAAGCGGGACCGCCCGCGCCGGATTTTTGGTATGTTCAAGGGCATCGCTTTCAAAATTATTAACCTGAATTTATCTGGGTTGAATGCCCTGTCACGCACCCTGCCTGCATTGGCGCGACGCCTGCAGCGATCATTGCCCCGCGCTGAATCGGGATTGCGAGTTGCCGTAGCGGTCATTAATGCATTGTTGGTGATCGCGCTGGCCCATGCGCTGGCGGCCTTGACCGTCGCTATGCTAACGGACCGGGCGCCAACCGGTATAACGTCGCCACCACCGGGAGCTGTGGCGATCGAGAATTCAACCCGTCGGCAGCCGACGGATGTCGCAGCGATCCGCGCCTGGCATCTGTTTGGCAAACTGGAAACTGGTCGCCCGGTTGCCGCTCCGCCGGTCGTCATTCCCGCGACGCCGCTCAATTTGCGACTGGTCGGAATTTTCTTCGCCGAGAGCGGCGGGCCTTGGGCGCTGGCGCTGGTCGCGGATGGCAACAGCCTGGAGCGTGGTTATCGAGTCGGTGATGTGTTGCCGGGCGGCGCCCGTCTGGAACGTATTGATCGCGACCAGGTTGTGGTGTCCCGCAATGGCTGGGAAGAAGTTATCCAGTTACCGAAACTGGATAATTCGAATCGTCCGGTCGTCGCGTTGTCGGTTCCCTTGGAGCCGGCGGTGGAACCCACTCCCGAACCAGGACCGACGACGTTCAATGCGCCGCAGGTCATCGACGCCAGCGCGATTGCCGAGCGATTGCGCGGTGAAGTCGCGAGTCGGCCGCAGGTGCTGGAGGATATTGCCTTTGCCAGCCCTTATGTGCAGAACGGTCAGTTTATGGGATTCCGGTTGCGACCTGGACGCGATCGGCAACTGTTCCAACAATTAGGTTTAAATGGCGGCGATGTGCTGACGGAAATCAATGGGACGCGCCTGAGCAGTCCCGCCCAGGGCTTGGCAATTTTGCAGGAACTGCTGAGCGCTGGCCGGATCGACGTGCGCATATTGCGCAACGGCGCCGAAATTCCGCTGACTTTTACCCTGGATGGTTCGTAACGGGCGCATGGAATCGCGGGAACCGGTTGCGGCTCTGTTCACTGACCCTGAAGACGCAGATGATGATCGACTGGCTTAATCAACGGCTGACCTCTCGCGGGCGATCCCGGCGGCGTCAGGCATGGGCGTGGTTGCTGGGCGCACTGCTCGCGCTACCAGCCTGGGCCGCGCCGGTGACCCTCAATCTCAAAGACGCCGATATCAACGCCTTGGTGGAGAGCATGTCGGTGCTGACCGGCAAGAACTTCATTGTCGATCCGCGCGTCAAGGGCCGGGTGACCATCATCTCCTCCAAATCGATGGACGAGAAGGAACTCTACGAAGTATTTCTATCCGTGCTGGGCGTGCACGGGTTCGCCGCCATCCCCGGCGACAAGGCCATCAAAATCGTTCCGGCGGCGGGCGCTAAACAGGAAAACGTCCCGACCGTCGATCAGCAGCGCCGCATTGAACCGGATCAGATCGTGACCCGGGTCATTCAGGTGCAGAACGTGTCGGCGGCGCAAATTGTGCCGATCCTGCGTCCGCTGATTCCCCCGCAAGGTCATCTGGCGGCCTACACGCCGACCAATGTCCTGATCATTTCCGACAGCGCCGCCAATGTCGAACGCATCGCCAGCATCATCAGCCGCATCGATCTGGCCAGTAATGAGGAAGTCGAGATTGTGGCGCTGCGCCATGCCTCGGCCACCGAAATCGTGCGCGTGCTGACCGCGCTGGAACAGGGCAAAACCCGCGCTGATCCTGCTGCTGCCGGGGCCGGCAACCCGCCGCGCATGGTGGCGGATGAACGCACCAACAGTATTTTGCTCAGTGGTGATAGCGCTTCGCGGGTGCGGCTGCGCACGCTGATCACCCACTTGGACACGCCGGTGGACGCCGGCGGCAATACCCAGGTGGTTTATCTGCGCTACGCCAAGGCCAAGGATTTGATGACCGTCTTGCAGGGGGTGAGCAAGAGCCTGAGCAATGACGCAGCACGCAATGTGCCTTCGCCGGGTCAGCCCGGTGCGCCGCCCGGCGGGAGCAGCAGCGGCAGCGCCGGCAATCTGGTGGATATTCAGGCGGATGAAGCGACCAACGCCCTGGTGATTACCGCGCCGCCCGATCTCATTCGCTCACTGCGCTCGGTGATTGCGCAACTCGATGTGCGCCGCGCCCAGGTGCTGGTCGAGGCGGTCATCGCGGAAATTTCTGCGGAGAAAACCGCCGAGTTGGGCGTGCAATGGGTGGCGGCGGGAAACAGCGTGATTGGTTTTACCAATCTCGGCTCCGAGACCACCAGTCTGGCCAACATCATTGGCTTGGCCGCTCAGGCGGACAGCGGCGACCTGACCGCGCTGTCCGCAGCCCGCATTCCCCAGGGGATGCAAATGGCGGCGGGCGATTTCACTGGCAATAATCGCTTTGGAGCGTTGATCAGCGCCCTGGCCAAGGACGCCGACACCAATGTGCTGTCCACGCCAACCGTGGTGACCATGGATAATGAAGAGGCGGAAATCGTCGTCGGCCAGAACGTGCCGTTCGTCACCGGCAGCTACACCTCCTCGACCTCCACCGGCAGCGGCGATAATGCCAATTCCCTCGCCAATCCGTTCCAGACCATCCAGCGCGATGATGTCGGCATCAAACTCAAGGTTAAGCCGCAGATCAACGAAGGGAACGCGGTGAAGCTGGAGATCGAGCAGGAAGTGTCCAGCGTCGTGCCCTCGGCCAACGCTGCGACCCAGGGGCCGACCACCAACAAGCGTTCAATCAAGACCATCGTCATGGTCGAGGACGGCCAGGTGCTGGTGCTGGGCGGGCTGATCGACGACAAGCTGGATGAAAGCGCCCAGAAAGTGCCGCTGCTCGGCGACGTGCCCTTGTTAGGCAACCTGTTCCGCTACCGCAGCACTACCAAGCTCCGGCGCAATCTGATGGTGTTTCTGCATCCGGTGATTCTGCGCGACCCGGGTCAGGGCACGCTGCATACCAGCGACAAATACAGCTACATCCGCCAGCAACAACTGGCCGCCCGGGAAAGCGCCGATTATTTGCTGCCGGATGTGCAATCGCCGGTGCTGAAGCCCCAGCAGGAAGTCAAGGAGCAGCGGACGATTCTCGATTTGTCGCCGCCGCCGAAACCATCCCCGCCGCACTCCGCGCCGCCAGTTGCCGAGCCGGAAGATTTTGGATTCAACAACCGATGAGCAGCACGCCGGAACTGATGGCGTCGAGTGAGCCGCTGCTAATCCGGCGCTTGCCCTACGCTTTCGCCAAGCGCCATGGAGTGCTGGTGCTGGATGAACGCGACGGTGGAATCGGCATCGCCTGTCGGCCCGGCGTCAGCGTTCACAGCCTGGCGGAGCTGCGCCGACATTTAAATGCCCCGCTGCGCCCGGTTCCTGTTCCTGCCGACCGATTTGAGCGCCTGTTGCAGGATGCTTACGAAGGCGACAGTGAAGGCGCGCAGCGGATGATGGAGGACTTCGGCGATGACATCGACCTGAATCAGGTGGCGCTGAGTCTGCCGGAGCCGGAGGATTTGCTGGAAAGCGCCGATGACGCGCCGATCATTCGGCTGATTAACGCCCTGCTGACCGAGGCGATCAAGGAAAATGCCTCGGATATTCACATCGAATCGTTTGAGAACCGGCTGCTGGTGCGCTTCCGGGTGGACGGGGTACTGCGCGAAGCCTTGCAACCGCCGCGTGCGCTGGGACCCTTGCTGGTGTCACGGGTCAAGGTCATGGCCCATCTGGACATCGCGGAAAAACGGTTGCCGCAGGACGGACGGATTTCCCTCAAGGTTGCCGGGCGCCCGGTCGATGTGCGGGTTTCGACCCTGCCGACCGGCCACGGCGAGCGGGTGGTGTTGCGCCTGCTGGACAAGCGCGAGGGCCGACTGGATTTACAACATCTGGGTATGGAGGCCAACGACGAAACGCGGTTGCTCAAGCTGATCCACCGCCCGCACGGCATCCTGCTGGTCACCGGCCCGACCGGTTCCGGCAAAACCACCACGCTGTACGCCGGATTGATTCAGCTCAATGACCGCAAGCGCAACATCATGACCGTCGAAGACCCCATTGAGTATTACCTCGACGGGGTAAGCCAGACCCAGGTCAATCCCAAGGTGGACATGACCTTTGCCCGGGGACTGCGGGCGATTTTGCGCCAAGACCCGGATGTGGTGATGGTTGGGGAAATCCGCGATCTGGAAACGGCGGAAATTGCCGTGCAGGCGTCGTTGACTGGACATTTGGTGTTGTCCACCTTGCACACCAACAGTGCGGTCGGGGCGATGACCCGGCTGCGCGACATGGGCGTTGAGCCGTTTCTGCTGTCTTCGTCGCTGATCGGTGTACTGGCCCAGCGCCTGGTGCGCAAGCTGTGTCCCCATTGCAAACAGGCCTATCCAGCCACGTTGGCGGATTGCCAAGTACTGAACGTTGATTCGGCGACGACGCCCACGCTCTATGCCCCGGTCGGTTGCGAGCGCTGCAATCAATCCGGCTACCGGGGCCGTACCGGCATTTTCGAGCTGGTGGTGGTCGATGAGACCCTACAGACTCTGATTCATGAAGGTCACGGCGAGCAGGAGCTGGAGCGTCATGCTCGCTTGTCCAGCGCCAGCATCCGCGATGATGGACGACGACGGGTGCTGGCTGGCGATACCGCACTGGCGGAACTGGTGCGGGTGACGCGGGAGGATTAATGCCCGCTTTTCAATACACCGCCCTCGACGAGCGAGGCCGGCAGCGCCAAGGGCTGATCGAAGCCGACACCCCGCGCATGGCTCGCCAATTATTGCGCGAGCGTGGAATGAGTCCGCTGGGCGTTGAGGAAGTCGCCCGTCAGGAACGCAGCCGCAGCCGTCAATTTTTTCGCCCGCGCATCAGTCCGACCGATCTAGCCTTGATCACCCGGCAACTTGCCACTCTGGTCGGCTCCGGCCTGCCACTGGAGGAGGCGCTGGGTGCAGTGGCCCGGCAGGCGGAGCGGGCGCGCTTGAGCGGTTTGCTGCTGGCGGTGCGGGCCAGGGTGCTGGAAGGGCATACCCTGGCGACGGCGTTGCGGGATTTTCCCGGCGTGTTCCCGGAACTGTATCGGGCGACCGTGGCCGCCGGCGAACAGTCCGGGCATTTAGATGTCGTGTTCGAGCGGTTGGCCGATTACACCGAAGCCCGCCAGCAGATGCGCCAGAAGGTCGGTTTGGCGCTGTTTTATCCCTTGTTGCTGACCGGGGTGGCGATTCTGGTGGTGGCCGGTCTGCTGACCTATGTGGTGCCGCAGGTGGTCCAAGTGTTTAGCAGTCTGAATCAGCAGTTGCCGGCGCTGACCCGGGGGTTGATCGCCCTCAGCGATTTTCTGCGTCAATACGGTTGGTTATTGCTGGGTGGGCTAGTGATAGGCGTAGTCAGTTGGATCTACGCGCTGCGCCGGATCAGTTTCAAACGGCGGGTGCATCAAACCTTGCTGAAATTACCCTTGATCGCTCGCCTGATCCGGGGGGCGAACACCGCCCGCTTCGCCCGCACTTTCAGCATTTTGATGGCCAGCGGCGTGCCGGTGCTGGAGGCGTTGCGCATTTCCGCGCAGGTGATGAGCAATTTGCCGATGCGCGAAGCCGTTGAGCAGGCGGCGGTGCGGGTGAAAGAGGGCGCCAGTCTGCAAAAAGCCATCAGCAACAGCGGCTATTTTCCGCCGATGACCGTACAACTGATCGCCAGCGGCGAGGCCAGCGGGCGCTTGGAGAATATGCTGGAGCGGGCGGCGGTGCAGCAGGAGCGTGAGACCGAAACGCTGATTGCCGCGCTCTTGGGTATTTTCGAGCCGATGTTGATTCTATTGATGGGCGGGGTAGTGCTGGTGATCGTGCTGGCGATTCTGCTGCCGATTTTCGATCTCAATCAATTAGTGCGGTGACGGCTAGAGCGGCGAGAGCGCCCGCAGCCGTTGCACCGAGGCGCGAATCGCTTGAGCCGCCTGGTCGATTTCTTCCACCGTCGTAAATCGGCCCAGGCTGAAGCGGACGGCCCCGCGTGAGCGAACCGGGTCGCAACCCATGGCGTGCAGCACATGCGACGGTTCATTGCCTGCTGACGAGCAGGCGGAACCGGTGGAAACGGCGATATTCGGCAGGTCGGCCAGCAGAGCTTCAGCGGTAATGCCGGCAAAGCTGACGTTGAGAATACCCGCGACGCAGTGTTCCGCATGGCCGTTGCGCATGACTTCACCCAAATCCGCCAACGCCCGCCATAAGCGGTCGCGCAATGCAGCAATCCGCACGGTTTCCAGCGCCATTTGCTCACCGGCGATGCGAAACGCGGCACCCATCGCTGCAATCTGGTGCGTCGGCAAGGTGCCGGCGCGCAAGCCGCGTTCCTGACCGCCGCCGTATAGCAACGGCTCCAGGCGCACCCGCACCGGGCGCTGACGAACATACAGTGCGCCAATGCCTTTGGGGCCGTACAGCTTGTGGGCGCTGAGGCTGAGTAAATCCACCGGCCAGCTTTGCAAATCAATCGGCGTTTTGCCGGCACTCTGCGCCGCGTCTACATGCAGGAGCACGCCGCGCTCGCGGGTCAAGGCCCCAATCGCGGCGATGTCCTGAAGCACCCCGGTTTCATTGTTGACGTGCATCAGTGACGCCAACACGGTGTCCGGGCGCAGCGCCTCGGCGATGCGTTGCAAGGGAATCCGTCCATCCGGGTCGGGGTCGAGATAAGTGACCGCGCAGCCGTCGCGCTCCAGGCGTCGGCACACGTCGAGAATCGCCTTGTGTTCGGTTTTGACGGTGAGCAAATGCCGGCCCTTGCGGGCGTGAGTGCGCATCACCCCGAACAGCGCCAGGTTATTGGCCTCGGTGGCCCCGGAAGTCCAGATCAGATCGCCGGGATCGGCGTGAATGAGCGCGGCGACCTCGGCGCGGGCTACAGCGACCGCTTGCGCCGCTTGCCGGCCAAAGGCATGGGTGGAGGAAGAGGGGTTGCCGAAGACGCCTTCGAGGGTCAAGTGCCGTCCTAACTGGTCGGCGACCTGGGGATCCACCGGTGTTGTGG
>CAZDVY010000097.1:0-11008 GCA_964508935.1 uncultured Candidatus Competibacteraceae bacterium
CGAAATCCTTGACCGTTTTGCCTTTTTGCCCGGCGAAAGTTTGCACGGTGTCCATGGCGCGCACGGCGGCCTTGGTCATGGCTAAATGCACCGCCCATTCGGGATCGCTAGTGTCCAGCGCCTTGTCGAGACTGTAGGCGAGAATCGCGTCTTCCTTGCGCGCTACGCCGGATTCATCGGTGAAAAACAGCGGTTGATTCGGCACTTGGCGAACGATGGCAGTCACCACGCCCCGGGCCACCGCCACCGCCCCGACCACAGAACTGATGTCGTCCATCGGCAGGTTGTCATTGTCGCCGCCATCAATCAGCAGCACCGCCGTGTCGGTATCGTCCAGCCCGAATTGCGGAATGACCACGATCACTTCATGCGTCCAGAGAGGCCGGTCTACTTCGCTGGCAGAGCGCCATTGCTGGGAGGTCATCGCCAGGAAATGGGCGGTATAGCCGACGCCGCGCTTGGAGCTGCGCTCGGTGAAGGTATAGTTCGGGTCCGGTCGGGCCACATAGCGATCCAGTGCGGTTTCTGCGGCTAACACGGCTAAGGGCGTCGATGTCAGTAACACCATCCAGAATCCCGTGATCAAGCGCAGAAAGCAGGTGGTTTTTTTTTCAGCCATGGCGGGATGACTCCGGTGGATGGTCAGCGGACAGATTTTCAAGCCATATTAAAGCTCCCTCCGCCCTTTGGGGAGAGGGCGAAGAGAGCGGCACTCGAATAATAATTTGAAGAACAACGGTCAGGGCTGGCGCCCCGTGATTTGATAAGTCTTCAGAAAGATGGGCGTAGATTATGCCGCTTCCTGGAACAGGGGATGGTTGGCGCTGAAGTGATCCAGGACTTGCCGCCAGTGAGCCGCTTCTTGTGGATGACCATGCAGGCGAGCCTCTTTGATATCATCGCAGATGATCTGCTTGATGCGCGGAATCCCTGCGGGATCGTGAACCAGGCAACAACCCAGTTCGGCGGCGACAATTTCCGGCACATGCTCGTGCTGGGCGATGGCTTCGATTTCGTCTTCTTCCAGATCAGTCAGACCGACACAATCATCATAAGTTAACATGGCACACCTCCAGTTGCTGAAAGACCCCTACTCGGTTCGTCCGTGGCCGAATGATCAGAGCGCGGTTCATTTCCCTATTGAAAGCGTTCTGTAGTTCCCTTTTTGGAATGCTCATACGCTTCCCTCGATGAGTACATTTCCAGAGCAAGAGTGTAGCACAAAAAGACATAAATTCAATAAGGATTTCCCCGATGACCCGTATAGATTTTCCTCAATGGTAGCTTTTGGCTGGCCCTTTTATTAGGCTATGCAGCGCTGTCTTCCTCCTTGTCCAGGTTTTGGAGATCTTCTATATGAACTGTTCAGTGACCATGGCCGCCCTGTGCCTGTCTGCCGCACTGTTTGTTTCACCGACGGCTCTGGCCAAGAAAAGCCAGACACAGGACATCAATTTTGGGGCGATCACCTGCAATGAATTCATGCAGGAACTCGCGAAAGGCTCCTCTGAAGACGCGGGGGTGGTACTGATGTGGATCGATGGTTATTTGAGTGGTGTTTCCGGGGATAAGGTGCTGAGCTGGAAGAACCTGGAAAAATTCAGCGCTGATTTGGTGGCTTATTGTGAAGGCAGGCCCAATGCCAAGGTGCTGGATGCCGCCGAGGAAGTTGGCATTTCCGAGTGATGCACATGACCTCGCCCTCGTTGCTTTCAACCAAACCGATTCCCCCGGCTGAGCGCCTGATTTTCGCCTTGGATGTGCCGAACCCGGTCGTTGCCCGGGAGTTGGTAGAGATACTGGGCGATGCGGTGTGCTTCTACAAGATCGGTTTGGAACTGTTCATGGCGGGCGGTTATTTCGAATTGATTGAATGGCTGCGCGCCCGAGGCAAGAAGATCTTTGTCGATCTCAAGTTCTTCGATGTGCCGGAAACGGTTCGCTCCGCCGTGCGCCAGCTTCAACCCTATGATGCTGCTTTCACCACGGTGCATGGCAACGACGCCATCCTGCGGGCGGCAGTAGCGGCGGCTCAGGAGATCGGCGGCGATCTGGGCATTTTGGCGGTTACCGCGCTCACCAGCCTTGATCAGGCCGACCTCACCGACCTGGGCTTCGCCTGCGATCCCAAGACCCTGGTGCTATCGCGGGCGAAGCGGGCGCTGGAGATCGGTTGTCGCGGCGTTATCTCCTCGGGGTTGGAGGCCGCTGATTTGCGGGAGAGCCTGGGCGAAAAATTGTTGATCATTACCCCGGGCATTCGGCCGGTGTTGAACCGGCCGGCGGATGACCAAAAGCGTACTCTGGATGTTGAGGATGCTTTTTTGAACGGGGCCGATTATATCGTGGTCGGTCGACCGATTCGTCAGGCGGCGGATCCCCGGATAGCGGCAGCAGCGATTCAGGAACGGATTGCCCGGTTGTTTTATAAAGATGGCGCCGGGAGATCGGGGATAGCGTAGCGAACTCCCGATCTCGCCGAGTTCCTAAGTCGTTTCCGGTTCATCCTTCAGAGATTTGGCTAATTCAATGTCAGCATAGGCATGTTCCCGACACTCCGGGTCGCCGACGATTTTGGTAATACGGTCGTAATTCAGCACTACCCAGAAACGCAGCGCCGGCCAGTTGCGCAGGCCGACGGTAGCCCGCATTTCCCGGTAGCCGGCTCTCGCAGCCCGCCGTTCAAGTTCCGCCATGACTTCCCGGCCGATGCCCCGCCGTTGCCAGCGCGGGCGTAGGAAAAAGTGGCTGATGTAGAGTGTTTCCGTGGTGGGATGGCCACGATAGACGCTCAGCAACCCTATCAGCTCATCATCGCCCCGGTTCCGGATAAGAAAGCTGTTTTCATGAGCAGAATGGCCGTTCGGCGGCAGGCGGTCGTGACGCAATACGCTCAGGGCGAGACGCTCCAGATCGCGTTCGGGTCCAAGCAGTGGAAATACAGCGCGATTCTCGGCCAGAACAGTGGCGACGACCGGCAAATCGTTTTCCCGGGCTTCCAGGAGCCGGCAGCGGCCCATTTCCCAGATTGAGGCGAGAAGATTCATGTTCAGCGGGACTCTGTGATGGAGCCGGTCCACCTCGCTGGAGCGGGCCGGAAGAGGATGGATTGGCAAAATGACGGGGGCGCCACGGCATGTTTTACATTCATTGATTTTGGATATGTTAACCGGTAAAGCATGATGCAGGTCAATGGCGAATGAGCAGTAATTATCCAGTCGGCGTGTTTGATTCTGGTGTAGGCGGCCTGTCGGTGTTTCAGCGGATTCGCGTCGATCTGCCGTATGAGCGCTTGCTGTATGTGGCGGATTCAGGCCATGCACCCTATGGCAGCAAACCCGCCGGGTTCATTGTGCAGCGTTCGCTGGCGATCACCGAATTTCTGCTGGAACAGGGCGCTAAAGCCGTGGTGGCGGCCTGCAACACCGCAACGGCGGCGGCCATCGTCCAGTTGCGGGCGCACTTTGATATCCCGATTATCGGCATTGAACCGGCGGTCAAGCCCGCCGTCGCCATGACGCGCTCCGGGGTCGTCGGCATTTTGGCGACCGGCAACACCGTGCGCAGCGATAAGTTTGCTCATTTGCTTGACCAGCATGGTCACCGGGCGCGGGTGCTGGTGCAACCCTGCCCCGGACTGGCGGATTGCGTCGAACAGGGAGATTTGAACGGTTCCCGTCCTCGCGCTCTGTTGGAGCGCTATCTGATGCCGTTGCTGAGCGCCGGTGTCGATACCCTGGTGCTGGGGTGTACGCATTATCCGTTTCTGACACCGCTGATTCAGGAATTAACGGGACCTGAAGTCACGATTCTCGATCCAAGTCCAGCAGTCGCTCGGCATCTGCGTCACCGCTTGGCCGTCGGGGGACTGCTGGCCGATCACAACGCAGTCGGCGGTGAACGCTATTTCACCAGTGGCGCTCTGGAACCTACCGCCGGCGTGATGGCTCGACTGCTGACTGAACCAGTGACCCTGGAAGCCTTGCCCGAACGTTTCCGGTCTGTTGAGGCGTTCCCCGCACCATCCCTTTCCTCCCTGCAGAACGATCCAGTGGCAATGCCTCAATCAATACTGGCGTAAAGCTCATCGATATCCAGCGAAAAATCCACGGAGCGCAATTCCACCTTACCGCTGATGTGGATGAATGCCTGCCAGTTTTCCGTGCGCCGGTAAATTTCAACATGCCGGGTTTCCTGCGAGACCAGCACATATTCCTCCAGGCTTTCAATCTGCTGATAGGCCAGGCGCTTCTTAAAGCGATCTTTGCGGGAGGTCGAGTTGGACAGGACTTCAATAATGAGTTTGGGATTATGGCAAAGCACTCCATCATTTTCCTGCCGGTCACAACTGACTACCACATCCGGATAAAAGATATTTTGGGCAACCTGCACTTTTAAATCCGAAGTGAACGCCCGGCACGGCGTACCTTTTAGATGGTTCAGAAGGGCGGCACCCAATTGTATAATTAGCGATGCATGGGCGACTGTACCGCCGGTCATAGCGATGATTTGTCCGTCCAGCAGTTCATGTTTAGTGTCCTGCTGGTTTTCCCATTCGATAAATTCGTCAACGCTCAGATCACTGGAACACAAGGTTTTAGCAAGTGCGCTCATGGTCTTATTCCTCGGTGAAACAGTGGACGGGCGGAAAGCCGTCCTAAACGATTAGTCAGCCTCTTCGGTTGAGGCGATGAACACGCCGTCCACTTCGTTGATGTGATAGCGGCGCGGCCTGCTGGCAACCGGTAGATCGTTCTCGCGCAATCCAGACTTTTCCAACATGTAGGCGCGCATAGCCGGGTCGCTCAATGTACCCTCATGATTTTCCAACCATTCCCGAATAAGAGCATCATCAAGCTGAAAGATGTGAACCTCCCGGTGACCGCGCTCCAACGCCGCGTAGACTGGCGGATCGCCAAACTCGATCAGTTTGGTATAGCCCAGACCCTCATACATGCGGGTGGTTTGCCTGACGCTGGACAGCACTTTACCCTCCCCCTGGAAATCCGGGCCATGCTCGAAACGGTTGCCCTTTTCCATAAGATGACGGCGAACGGCTTTCAGCGCCTCGTCAAAGTAACGGGTTTGCTGAGTATTGGTCATGTAATCCGGTCTCCGATGATTTTGTGTGCGACAAAGGGAATAACAGGTTCGAAGAATTTGCAACGAAAGGATTATGATTTTCCCTGACAGTAATGTGAATCGCATTCATTCAGAACGCCCTCTGGAGGAAGTGTTCATGGCAAACCCGGCCAGGGGAGAGCGATAAGGTACAGTGTTCATGCCGCTATCATGGAATGAAATCAAAGATCGCGCCCTGCAATTTTCCCAACGCTGGGTGGACGAGACGTCCGAGCAATCCGAAGCCAAAACCTTTTGGGATGAGTTTTTTCAAGTCTTTGGTGTGTCGCGCCGGCGGGTGGCGGCCTTTGAAACGAAGGTCAAAAAGATTGATGGCCGGGATGGCTATGTGGATCTGCTGTGGCGCGGCATCCTGTTGATTGAGCATAAATCACGGGGTAAGGATTTGGACCGGGCCTTTGCTCAGGCTAAAGACTACTTTCCCGGCATCCAGGACCGGGACTTGCCGCGCTATCTTCTGGTGTCCGATTTTGCCCGCTTCCGGTTATATGATCTGGAACAGGGCGAATCCCATGAATTTCTGCTGGCTGCGTTGTATCAAAATGTCCGGTTGTTCGGTTTTATCGCCGGTTATCAGACCACGGCCAGTCAGGAACAGGACCCGGTCAATATCCAGGCCGCCGAGCGGATGGGCCGGTTGCATGACCAGCTCAAGGCCATCGGTTATGGCGGCCATGAGCTGGAGGTGTATCTGGTTCGTCTGCTGTTCTGCCTGTTTGCCGAAGACACCAGTATCTTCGAGCGCCGCCAGTTTCAGGATTTGATTGAACAGCGCACGGCGGAAGATGGGCAGGATTTGGCGCATTGGCTGGCGGATTTGTTTCAGGCGCTGGATACCCCGGCGGAAAAGCGTTTGAAGATGCTCGATGAGCAATTGGCCGCATTTCCCTATGTCAATGGCCGTCTGTTTGCGGAGCGCCTGTCCATCGCCGCGTTTAATGCCGGGATGCGCCAGCTTTTGCTGGAGGCGTGCGCGCTGGACTGGAGCCGGATTTCCCCGGCGATCTTTGGCAGCCTGTTTCAGTCGGTGATGGATGCGACATTGCGCCGCCATTTGGGCGCGCATTACACCACGGAGAAGAACATTCTCAAGTTGATTGGGCCGCTGTTCCTCGATGAGTGGCGGGCCGAGTTTGCACGGGTGAAGCATCAGCCCAAACGGCTGGCGGAGTTTCATCAACGGTTGGCGCAATTGAAATTCCTCGACCCGGCGTGTGGGTGCGGTAATTTTCTGGTGATCGCCTATCGGGAATTGCGCGAACTGGAATTGGACGTGTTGCGCGTTCTCTACAAAAATCAGCGCACCGCGTCGCTGGATGTGATGCAGTTCAACATTCGGTGCGACGTAGATCAGTTTTACGGCATCGAGATTGCGGAGTTTCCGGCGCAGATTGCCCAAACGGCGCTCTGGTTGATGGATCATCAGATGAATCTGCGAGTGTCGGAGGAGTTTGGCCGCTATTTTGTCCGGTTGCCGTTGCGGAAATCAGCGACGATCGTTCATGGCAATGCGCTGCGGATGGATTGGCGGGAGATCGTGAAACCGGCTGAACTCAGCTACATCCTGGGTAATCCGCCGTTTGTGGGGAAGAAGGAACAGTCCGCCGTGCAAAAACAGGACATGATGCAGATTTTTACTGATACGTCGAGCGCGGGCGTCCTGGATTATGTGGCGGCCTGGTATCGCAAGGCGGCGGTTTACATGGCGGACCATCCGGCGATCAAAGCCGCTTTTGTATCCACCAATTCCATCACGCAGGGCGAGCAGGTCGGCGTACTGTGGGCTGATTTGCTGAAACGGGGCGTGAAAATCCATTTTGCCCATCGCACGTTTCAATGGTCGAGCGAGGCGCGGGGTAAGGCGGCGGTGCATTGCGTGATCATCGGTTTTGCCTTGCGGGATACACCGGATAAACGACTATTTGATTATGAAACGCCCCATTCCGAGCCGCAGGAGATCAAAACTACAGCCGTTAATCCCTATTTGATTGATGCGCCTGATGTTCTTCTCACCAAACGCATGTCCCCGCTTGGCGATGCGCCGAAAATGGATTTTGGCAGCAAGGCAGCGGACTTTGGCTACCTGACCCTTTCAGAAGAAGACCGAACGGACTTGTTGCAACAACATCCCAGCGCGGCATCCTGGGTGCGTCCTTTTATCGGGTCGGAAGAATTCATCAATGGTGCCCGTCGTTATTGCCTCTGGTTGAAAGGTATTTCCGCCAGCGAGCTTCGTTCCTACCCATGGATCATGCGCCGTATCGAGGAGGTTCGTTCGGCGCGGCTTAAAAGCGTCGATGCCAATACTCGGCGCTGGGCTGAATTTCCTTCGCTATTCCAAGCGGATCGCCAACCGGAAACCGACTATCTCCTTGTTCCCAAGGTGAGTTCTGAGCGCAGAAAATATGTGCCTCTTGGATTCTGTCCGCCAAACTTGATCGTAAATCCAACAGTGCTGGTTGTGCCGGGCGCGACGCTCTTTCATTTCGGTATCTTGCAGTCAGCCATGCATATGGCCTGGATGCGCCATACAGCAGGAAGGATGAAAAGCGATTACCAGTACTCCAACACGATTGTTTACAACAACTTTCCGTGGCCGCAAACCCTTACTGATCCACAAAAACAAGCGATTGAAGACGCAGCGCAAGCCGTGCTGGACGCCCGAACCCAGTTCCCGGATTCATCGTTAGCGGACCTTTACGACCCGTTAACCATGCCCCCGACATTGACCAAAGCTCATCAAAAACTGGATGCAGTGGTCGATGCCGCCTATGCCAAACGGAAATTCAATGGCGACAGCGACCGGGTGGCTTTCCTGTTCACGCTTTATCAGCAACTCATCAGGCAGCAACATCAGAGGGCATAGCGCAGGATCGCCGCCAACGGTTTACCCTCCGGGATATCTGCCTCGCGCACGCTCAACACCTCACCGCCGGACAGGAGCACCCGCCGGGTGATTTCATCGACCACGCCGTAAGTGTCCGCGCTGGGGCTGTCGGCAAAGGTCACCGCGCCGTCGGATTCGTCCACTGTGCCGTTCACCACTTGATCCATGTCCACCAGGAGGCTCTGGACAGCGCCAAAGGTCGCTGCCCGCGCCACCCGCACGAGGTCCGTAGTCGCCCGGTCTTCATTGCCGCGCTGTTGGAAAAGCGCATGCCAGTCGGCGATCTGGGTCCGATAGAGTTCGTCCAGAATCGGACGGGCGGCGGCGGCTAACTCGGCAGCGGACAGGCGTTCCGGATTACCCTCGATGCCTTGGGCCGCCAGGTGCGGATAAGTATTGACCGAGCGATAGATGGCGCCGAGGCTCTCCACCGAGGCCAGAATTAGCGGGGTCGCGCTGCCGGCCAGAAGTCCGCGCAGGGCTGCGTCGACCTGGCGTGCATACTGCCGCAGCCGGACCTTTTTGCCCTCTCCGCCGCCCAGGCGTCCGCTGTATGAACGGCCGGCGATACTGGCCTTCCCTACTGCCGAGGCGGCATCGGTGGGCATCGCCTCGACTTTGACCGTCTCTGCCGGTAAATCCGCCGAGACTTCGATCAGGCGCACGCCCCCGTCCGCCAGCGCCAGAACATAGCCGACATTACAGAAGGTAGTCGAACGCAGCAGCGGTTTGAGATGAAAACGATCGGATACTGCGACGAGAGGTTCCAGAGCGTTCGGCACCCGGAAGGTGCGCAGGTTGTCGGGGGTAACATAGATCGCCAGGCCATGGGCCTGGAAACGCCAGAACTCATCGTCCTCGATTAGATCATCGAGTTCTTCGATCAAGGCAGTGACGCGGCGCTTATCAGCGTTAGCGGCTTGCAACTGTTCGAGCGCCTCCTTGGCCAGATTCTTCAGCAGGATGCGATCTGCGTCTGTTTCCAGACTGATAGGCGTGGTCGGCAGGAAGATCGAGACACTCAGGTCGGTGCGTTGCGTAGCGAGATCAGTGAAATCGGCGACTGTCGGAAGATCAAGGTAAAGCATGGAAGGTCTCTTTGGGGATGACGCCTTCCGCAATCAGCAGACTTTTGTTGACCGCATAAAGGCTTTAAGGTGGATGACATCGGTTAGTTAAAGCATTGCAGGAATTATTTTAATTCTAGCACGACTACATCTTTCTGATCACTGACTGTATAAGCGAGAATAAACCTGTGTGGTGATCAATGACGTGCCGTAACCATAATATGCCTAAGTCTAGGCACGATCCCTTTCCCACCCTGTGAGGATTTTCCATGAGTGATAAAGCCAATAAAGCTAATAAAACCCATGATGTTGCTGCTGCGATCAAGGAACTGCGTCGCTATCTGCTGGAAAAGGGTCATCGTTTTGAGCGCGGTCCCGCCTACGAGAGCCAAGGTAAAACCCTATCCAGCGTAGCTCAGGCGGTGCGGATGTACGAAGGAATGGGTTACACCAAGTTCATGCAGGTCGGCGATCCGCCGGTCTACGCCATGCTGGGGCGCGGTCATCAGGAGATGCATATCTTCCAGCCGCAAGATCCGCAAGTCCGGGCCTGGCTGGAGGATGATCAGGTGGCGCTGAACGATCCGACCGTGCGCGCCTACCTGATGCAGGGCGCCGGTCTGAACGAAGGCGAGCTGCCGGTGGCCAGCAAACCACAACGCTTCCGCATCACTGAGGTGGACGACGTGTACGTCATTACCAGCGAGGATGCCCCGCCGGAACGACGGTAAACGGCGCTGTTCCGGGGTTGGACCACGAACACTCCAAGGCGCTGCCGTGGGCTAGCATGGACCGTCTGATTCTCACCAAACGCTGCATTGTTTTGCCATTCTGTCGAGGATGACCTGATGTCGCCGGGCATAACCGTAACCCCTACCCGCCTGACCGCGCCGCGCGCCGCCGCCATCGCCGGCATCCTGTTTTCCATCCTGCTGATCGTCATTCTATTGCTGCTCCGTCAGTCGGTTCCCGTCGATCCGCTGGAAACCGGGCAGTGGTTACTGACCCATGCCAAGACTGTGACGCTGGCGCTGTATCTGACGCCCTTCGCCGGCATTACGTTTTTGTGGTTCATCGGCGTCTTGCGCGACCGCCTCGGAACGCAGGAAGACCGCTTCTTCGCCACGGTCTTTCTCGGCAGTGGCTTGTTGTTCATCGCCATGTTGTTCGTCTCAGCGGCGATGGCGGGCGGCGTCATCGTTATCTATACGGCTGAACCCAGCGACCTGATCGGCTCGGCGACGTTCGCCCTGGCTCGCGCCATGACCTATGAAGTGATGAATGTCTACGCGATCAAGATGGCGGGCGTGTTTATGATCGTCACCTCCACCCTCGCCATTCGCACTGGGTTCATCGCCCGCTGGATCGCGCTGCTGGGCTATGCGCTGGCCTTGGCGTTGCTGTTGAGCAGTCGCTATTTTGGAGAAATTTCGCTGGTCTTCCCGCTATGGGTACTGCTGACCAGCAGCTATATTCTGATCGATAACTTGCGCCAGCCGCATCCGGCGGCGGCGACCCGCCCGGAGAAAGAATCTCATGAGTAACGCCAAAGCTGCCAAAGAACCTAAAACCGCCAAGGAACCTAAAACCGTCACCGCCGCTACTGATCCAGAGAAAACCCCCACGCCCGAAAAATTCAGCGCCAAGGACTATGAGCGCGAGTTGGCTAATTTGCACGTCGAGCTGGTCAAGCTCCAGGAATGGGTGCGCCATCAGGGCCTAAGAATCTGCATTGTCCTTGAGGGCCGCGATGGCGCCGGCAAGGGCGGCGTGATCAAGGCGATTACCGAACGGGTCAGCCCACGTACCTTCCATGTCATCGCCCTGTCCGCGCCCACCGAGCGCGAAAAATCGCAGATGTACATTCAGCGCTATATCCAGCATTTTCCCGGAGCCGGCGAGGTGATGATCT
>CAZDVY010000098.1:0-10900 GCA_964508935.1 uncultured Candidatus Competibacteraceae bacterium
CGGCGCTGGACAGCGATCCGCTTCTGGAGCAACTCCGCGCCGAAAGCCGCGATCCTGACTTTATCCCGCGCCTGGTGCGGCAATGGCTGCTGGAGAATCCCCATCAAGTGCGGTTGACCATGGCCCCGGACGCCGAATTCAGCACCAGGCAGGCCGCAGCGGAACGGGAGCGGCTGGCGGTGATCCACGCTGGCCTGAGCGCCACCGATCAAGCCCGACTCGTCGAACAGGCGCGCATTCTCGCCGAACGCCAGCAACGGCAGGATGATCCCGAACAGTTGCCCAAGGTCGGCCTGGAAGACGTGCCAGTGGAGTTGAAAATCGCCGAGGGCGTCCACCGTCCACTCGGCGAACTGCCGGTCGCCTGGTACGCCCAGGGCACTAACGGCATGGTCTATCTGCAAGCCATTCTCGACCTGCCGGCGCTGGAGCCGGACGAACTGGACTTGCTGCCACTGTTCTGCGCCTGCCTGAGCGAAGTCGGCAGCGCCGGACGCGATTATCGAACGACCCAGGCCCGGCAGGCGGCGGTCACTGGCGGACTCAGCGCCCGCGCCAACGTGCGCGGCGGCGTGGACGACGTGCGCCAAGTCAGGGGCATCATGGTGCTGGCGGGTAAAGCGCTGGCCCGCAATCAATCCGCCCTGGCCGACCTGCTCTGGGAGACTCTGACCAGCGCCCGCTTTGATGAGCTGCCCCGGTTGCGGGAACTGGTCGCCCAGTTGCGTGCTCACCGTGAGGAAGGCGTCACCGATCACGGCCACCTGCTGGCCCTGGCCGCCGCCAGTTCCGGCTTAAGTCCCGTAGCCGCACTCAACCATCGCTGGGAAGGACTGGCCGGGCTGAAGCAGCTTAAAGCGCTGGACGACGCGCTGGATGATGTTAAGGCACTGGAGGTCTTCGCTGCCCGACTGGAGCGGTTGCGCGACCGCCTGCAGCATACGCCACGCCAACTGCTGGTTGTCAGCGAAGCCGAACGCCAGGGGGAGATCGCTGCTGCACTGGCGGCTGGCTGGCGGGACGGCGCACCATTGGCGGAACCGTTCACCCTGAACCCGCCGGAAGCGTCCCCTGCCCGCCTGGGATTCAGCGTCAACACTCAGGTCAACTTCTGCGCCAAGGCTTATCCTGCCGTTGCGCCGAACCATCCTGATGCATCGGCCCTGCACGTCCTCGGCGATTTTCTGCGCAACGGCTACCTGCATCGCGCCATCCGCGAGCAGGGCGGCGCTTACGGCGGCGGCGCGGGTTATCATCCTGACAGCGGCGCATTCCGCTTTCATTCCTACCGCGATCCGCGCCTGGCCGAGACCCTGACTGATTTCGACCGAGCGCTAGACTGGCTGCAAACTGAGGACCATCCCGCCCGGACGCTGGAGGAAGCCATCCTGGGCGTCATCGCCGCCATCGATAAACCAGGCTCCCCGGCGGGCGAAGCGATCAGTGCTTTTTTCGGCGCATTGTTTGGTCGCACGCCGGAGCAACGCCGCGCTTATCGACAACGGGTATTAGCCGTGACGCTCGACGATCTGAAACGGGTCGCCGCTGCGTATCTGCAACCGGAACGCGCTTGCTGCGCGGTGCTCAGCGACGCTCGAACGCTCGCTGAACAAGCAGACTTCACCACCTTTGCGGCTTGATTGGTTTGGTGATGCTGAAAACACTTCCGCCTTCTGGAATATTCAAGAGTTCTACCGAATGCGCAAACCGCATCTATCGCCGCGTCTCCGCCTTGAGGAACTGCCAACCCAGGACCTGATCGCTCGTGGTGAAGCTCTCCTGGCCACTCATGACTACAAGGACGCGATTGACGTCTACAAGTGGCTGCTGAAACGCGAACCACAGGCCGGCTGGCATGAAGCGCTGGCCAGCGCCTATCTGGAACGGGCCAAACAACTAGCCGACAAAGGCCTGTACCGGGAAGCCGCCGTTCTCTGGGAGAACATTCCCAGTCTGTGTGGCCAAACCCGGCAACCCGAGTTGTACATCGATTGGCTGCTCCAAACCGGCCAATACGCCAAGGTCATGCGCGCCTATACGCAATACGCCACGATACTTTCCACAGCCAGCGAACTGGAAACCCGGCTCGCCGCGTTCATGTTGGCCGGGCAGAAAGATGTCCTCCAAGCCCTGCCCCAGGAAGCGCCCTTGCGTCGGCAACTCAGCAGGGTCCAAGCCGCGTTGCGCGCTTACAGTCAGGGCGAGGCCGAAGCTACAGTGCGTGAATGCCTGCAAAATATCCCGAGCCGCTCTCCGTACCGTGACCTGCGACAGGTACTCTCCGCTCTGTTGAAACTGGAAACGGACCCCGCTGGCGCTCCAGCACTGGTCGAGCGTATCCCTCCAGCGTCCCCCTATCACGATCTCGCGGAAATCGTCCGCATCTGCACCGCCCGCGAACCCGCACACGCCTTGCTGGCGCTGGATTCCATCCAACGCGAGCTGGCCGTCGAGCTACTCGGTCTGAATTCGCAGCAAATTAAGCTGCTCAAGGAATGGACGCGACTGGGCGAGCACCCTGACGGTAAAGCCCTGTTAGGTTTCATCACCAGCAACCTGGCGCTCCTGGATGCAGAACAGGCCCGCCAAACCTGCCTGGCGCTGTTGGCCGTCTATCCCAGGGAGCAACCCATTTACGCCAAGCTGTTCGGCCCCTTGCCCAAGTTCGAAACGCACCGCCTTCACGCCTTGCAAGCCGAGCAAAAGCGAGAAGGCGAAAGCGCCCTGCGCCATTGGCAAGCCTGCGTTGATGAACTGGCCCAGGACCGGAAAAATCCGGATCACCGGCTTATGGCCGCATTGGTGTTGCGCCAAATGGCCGAAATAGTGAAACACAAAGATTCTGGCTGGAACGATACTTCGGAAATTCGCGAATACCTCAAACAAAGCCTGGAGTTCGATCCCGATGACCGCGATACCTATTTACAGATAGCCATGCTTTACAAGGAAGCCAATGAAGACAAGGAATATCACCAGTGGGTGGAACGTGCGATTAAACAATTCCCGGATGATCCGCAAGTGTTGATGGCGGCGGTGGCCACCGCGACCGCTCGCAAGTCCTATAAAAAAGCAGCCGGTTTTGCCAAACGAGTGCTGGAGCTCGATCCCATCAACAGCACAGCCCGCGCTGTCCTGATCAACTCGCACCTGGCCCACGCCCGCAAGCAGATGATCGCCGGCAAATATGCGCTGGCGGAAAAAGAGCTGGACAGCGCCAGCCAACTGGAGCGCGATAACGCCCGATCGGGCATCGTCGAAATCAACCGGGGTCTGCTGGCCTTCCGGCAACGTCAAAAAGAAGCGATGGATAGTTGGCTGCAAAAAGGCGTCTGCCTGGCCAACAGCCCGTTACTGGGCTGGTTCCGGCTGGCGATGGAGGCTGCCTGTCTCAAACTGGAACCGACCCTCTTCCAGCATCTTGGTCTGGGTGATCCCCGCAAATTCACCGCCAGTCGGGCTGATCTGTTGACGCTGATGCAATGGGTCAACGCCTACCATGAAAAAGGCGTCGACGCCATCCGTTCGGTGCTGGAAGACCTGGAAAAACCCCTGAAGCGGGCCATTAAGGAACTTGGTAAAGAAGAGGATTTCCTGTCGGTGTGCGAATGTTTGCATCAGGCACCGCATTATGAACTACTGGAGTACGCTGCGACCGAAGCGCTTCACCATTATCCGGCACGGCCGATTCTCATCTACTACCAAGTCTGCGGTCGCGCCAAAGGCAAGGCGGATGACCTCAACGTGCGTGATTACGACCGGCTGGAGAACGCGCTGGACGCGGCCAAGTCGGCCAATGACCACCGCACCGTGCTGCGCATCGCCCGATTTCTCCATCAGGACGTAATGTTGTCGATACCCTCCCCCCAGCCACGCGGCAGGCCAAGATCCACACTGCCGCCAATGCCTCGAGAATTGGAGAAAATGCGTGAAGACCTAGCGCGGCTGCCTCCGGCTTTGAGGCAGCGGATGCTGAACCAGATCCTGGACAGCCTGCCTCCCGACGACGACTTCCCGCCTGAAGTACAAAGAGCGATTATGAAAGCTCTGTTGCTCGGCGGTGACAGGCTTGAGGAGCTTCTGAACATGGATATGGACGATTTCCCAATGCCATCACCGGGTCACGTTCGGCCTGGAGGCCGCCGGAGATAATCATGCAAAATCCGTTCACCGTACTGGACGTCGTGGAAACCGCGGACGACGACGCCATCAAGAAAGCGTACCTGCAGCAGGTGCGCGAACATCCACCGGAACGGGATCCCGAACGTTTCCAAGCGATTCGCACCGCCTACGAAATGGTCAAAACCCGACGGGATCGGTTGCGTTACCGACTGTTCCAGCACAAAACGCCCAATCCGGCTGGGCTGGTGGCGGCCGCTCTGCAACCTGGCCCGCCCCGCCGATTGACTGAACAGCAACTGCGGCAATGGCTTAACCACCGTCTGACCAGTCAAAAATAAAGACCTCGCATGGATTCCGCAATCAAAGAACAATTACTGGAACGCTTCCGCGCCTATCTCGACCAGCAGCCTGAGACTCCCGGTGAACCCGGCCAAGACCAACGACGGACTGATCTGTATTCGCTGTTTTCCGAACTGGTCGCGCTGAAAAACGAAGTCCGGCTGGAATCGCGTCAGATCAAAACCGTGCTAGACGAATTCCGGGCAGTGTTTGCAATCCTGCAAACCAGCCAAAGTCAACTCGGTAATGAACTGGAGCACACCCGTAATGCGCTTCCCGAACAGCGACGGGCGACGCTGAAACCGGTGCTGCTGGAACTGCTGGAACTGCGCGACCGCTTCGAAGCCGGCTTGCGCATTCTGCAAAACTATCGCCCGACGTTCTGGGTTCGGCTGCTGGGCCGGCGATGGCGGGAACGGACTCTTCTGCAAGCGATTGCCCAGGGTCAGGACATCAGTCTGCGGCGACTGGAACAAATTCTGAGCGCCCAGCAGGTGATCCCCCTGGCTGTCGAGGGACAACCGCTCGATCCGCACACCATGCGCGCCGCCGAGCTGGATCATCGTCCTGACCTGGCCAACGGCATGGTCACCGAAGAATTGCGCAGGGGCTATCTCTGGCAGGGCGAACTGTTGCGACTGGCGGAAGTCAAGGTCAATCGCCAACCGGAACTGGCTGCTGAACCGCCGAGAACGGAAGACCGAGGCGCGCACCCCGAAAGCGCACGATGACTAACCCCAAACCCTGAACTCTAGACACGAGATTAGCCCTTCATGACTGAAAAAATCATTGGCATTGACCTGGGAACCACTAACTCCGAAGTTGCGGTGGTGGAAAACGGTCGCGCCACCGTCATCGACATCACTCCCGGTTGCCCGATCCTGCCCTCTTTCGTCGGTTTGGCCGATGATGGTTCTATCCTGGTGGGCGAACCAGCCAAAAACCAATATGTGCTTTATCCGGAGCGCACCATCAAGTCCATCAAGCGGCGGATGGGCAGCGCTGGCCGGGTTGAGCTGGGTGACACGCACTACAGCCCCCAGGAAATCTCCGCCATCATCCTGCGGCAACTGAAATCCATCGCCGAGGCGTATCTCGGCGAGCCGGTTCACAAGGCGGTGATCACCGTCCCGGCCTATTTCTCCGACGCCCAGCGCCAGGCGACCCGGGAAGCCGGCGAGATTGCCGGGTTGGAAGTGATGCGGATCATCAACGAACCGACCGCCGCCGCCCTGTCCTACGAAGCCAATCATCAGGATCATAAAAAGGTCTTGGTCTACGATCTCGGCGGCGGTACTTTTGACGTGTCGGTGGTGAGCATCGAGGACAATGTCGTTGAAGTGCTGGCCAGTCATGGTAACAATCACCTGGGCGGCGATGATTTCGACGCCAAGATCGTGGCTTATCTGGTAGATCACCTGAAACGACAGGGTGCTGATCCCACGACCTCGCGCAAGGCCATGGCGCGTATCATCCGGGCTGCGGAAAACGCCAAAATCGCCCTGTCTGACCGGCCTTACGTCCGGGTTGAAGAGGAATACCTGCTGGACCAAGCCGGGACACCGGTCAATTTATCGCTGGAACTGGCGCGGCGTGACTACGAAGCAATGATTCACGGCTACATCGATGAAACCCTGGAAGCAGTGCATATCGCCCTCAACGGCGCCCAGCTCACGGTATCCGACATCGACGAAGTGTTGCTGGTGGGCGGCGCCACCCGCACCCCGGTCATTACCGAACGGCTGGAGGCTGGCCTAGGCTTGACGGTGCGCGCCGAGGTCAATCCGGACCTGTGCGTCGCCACCGGCGCCGCCATTCAAGCCGGAATGCTGGCCGGCGAAACGGTTTCGGCGGTGCTGGTGGACATTACGCCCTACACCTTCGGCACCAGCGCTCTGAGCGACCGGAACGGCATCCCCTACCCGTTCACCTATGTGCCGATCATCCAAAAGAACACGCCCATCCCGGTAACCAAGAGCGAGGTGTTCTATACCGTCATGGATCACCAGGAGGCGGTGAAAGTCGATATCTACCAAGGTGAAGATGCGGATGCCCTGAACAATATCGAACTGGGTGAGTTCATGGTGGAGAACTTGAGCAAGGTGCCGTCAGGTAATCCCATCGTGTTGCAACTCTCTCTGGATTTGAACGGCATCATGAACGTCACCGCCCGGGAGAAGAACACGGGCCTGGAGAAGTCGATCACGATTAACAATGTGCTGACGCGCTTCCAGGAAGGCGAATTGCAAACGGCGCGGGATCGGGTCAGCGCCTTGTTCGCTGATGACGAAAATAGACCAGTGAAAACGGCAGACAAGGTTCCCGCCGGCGACCATCAACGCATCGTCCAGGCGCAGGCGCTGGTGGAGAAAGCGGAACGCTTGCTGGATCGCGCCGCTGAGGATGACCGTGAGGAGATGATCAATCTGATTGAGTCGATCAAGGACGCCATCAGCGGCGGCCATCTCGACGATCTGGCCGAGCCCACCACGGCGCTGGCCGAGATTCTGTTCTATCTGGAATCGTAGATCTTATGGAACGTTGCCCGGTCTGCCGCGCCCGGTTCAAGGATGAGCCGGATTGCTATCGCTGCGGTGCGGATTTGCGCCTACTGCTGGCGATTGAAACCGAGGCCGCCGTGCTGGAGCAGCAGGCGGTCGCTTTGATCAAGGCCGGTCAACCGCTGGAAGCCCGCCGGATGGCCGAACGGGCTTCGACATTGCAATACCGTCCACTGGCGGCGGCGGTGCAGGATTTTGCCCGCCAGGAACTGATCGCCAGCGAGGTGCAGCGATTGAAGCTGTTGTTGTGGTGAAGCCAAGAGCGCCTCGGTGAACGCTCGATGTTCTTCCGCTCACAGGAGGCGCTGCCGGTGTGCATGGCGATTTGCGCCAGAGTCGATTAACCTTGTGGAAATAAAGGATACCCACCCTTCCCCAGACTCGACCACAAAAACCATCGCTGATCAGAACCGCCGCCATGGAAATCTTCGTCTATCACACCCCCGACCAAGTCCCCGATCTCAGCAAAAAAGCCCGCAAGGGCGGCCTACAACTTGAGCTGCCGGCCTGCGCCATCGTCATCGATGTACTGCGCGCCACCACGACCATGGCCACGGCGCTGGAATCTGGCGCGGAGGCGATTCAGGTCTTCGATGATCTCGATGAATTGTTCCGCATCAGCAAACGCTGGCCGGCAGAACGCCGACTGCTGGCCGGCGAACGCGGCGGTGAGAAACTGGACGATTTCGATCTGGGCAACTCGCCGGCAGAATGCATCCCGGACCGGGTGGCGGGCAAACGGCTGTTTATGAGCACCACCAATGGCACCCGCGCCCTGGAGCGGGTGCAACAGGTGCCGATGCTGATGACCGCTTCACTCACCAACCGGCGAACGGTCGTGCGCTATCTGCTGGAACATCAACCGCATACGGTGTGGATCGTCGCCGCTGGCTGGCGCGGCGGTTTCTCGCTGGAAGATACGATTTGCGCCGGGGCGATTGGCCACCTGTTGAGCGTGGAGCGCGACAGTGATTGCGCGGGCGATGATGAATCCATCGCGGCGGTGGCTCTGTTCGAGCAATGGAAAAACCGGTTGCCCCAACTATTGCGCTACGCCCATCATGGCCGCGGTCTCGCGGCGCTGGGTTGCGGCGATGATTTGGACTACTGCGCCCGGATCGACAGCGTGAACGTCGTGCCGCTCCAGGTTGAACCAGGGGTGTTGAAAGCAGCGATGCTGGACTAAGGCCGATTGAATCAAAAGCCCGCTGACACATCCAAATAACTTCTATAATTAAACTCGAAAATCCTTCCATCCATCCTGTAATCGTCATGTCGAGGAGCCAAAAGTAATGGAGATCATCAAAACCGATGTCGCCATCATCGGTGCGGGAGGCGCGGGTTTGCGAGCCGCTATCGCCCTCGCCGAAGCCGATCCAAAACTGCGCATCGCCCTCATTTCCAAAGTCTATCCCATGCGCAGCCACACCTGCGCCGCCGAGGGTGGAGCCGCCGGCGTCATCAAGTCGGATGACAGCCTCGACCTGCACTTCAACGACACGGTCGGCGGTGGCGACTGGCTGAGCGATCAGGATGCCGTCGAATACTTCATTAAGGAAGCGCCCAAGGAACTCACCCAACTGGAGCATTGGGGCTGTCCCTGGAGCCGCGAGGCGGATGGTTCGGTCGCCGTGCGTCCCTTTGGCGGCATGAAGATCAAGCGTACCTGGTTCGCCGCCGATAAATCGGGCTTCCACATCCTGCACACCCTGTTTCAGACCTCACTAAAATATCCCAGCATCCAGCGCTTCGATGAGTACTACGCCACTGATCTGCTGGTCGAAGATGGGCGCTGTCAGGGCCTGACCGCCCTGGAAATCCGCAGCGGCGAGATGAAGCAGTTCCAGGCGGGGGCAGTCATCATCGCCGCCGGCGGTGGGGGCAAGATGTTCCCGTTCACCACCAACGGCGCCATCAAGACCGGCGACGGCATGGCCCTGGCCTATCGGGCCGGAACGCCGCTCAAGGATATGGAATTCGTCCAGTACCATCCCACGGGTCTGCCGAATAACGGCATCCTGCTCACTGAAGGCTGTCGCGGTGAAGGCGGCGTACTGTTCAACAAGGATGGTCGCCGCTATTTGCAGGATTACGGCATGGGGCCGGAAACACCCATCGGTCAACCGGTGCTCAAGACGATGGAACTGGGTCCCCGCGACCGGCTTAGCCAGGCGTTCTGGCACGAGCAGCAGAAGGGCAATACAGTCAGCACTCCATGGGGTGACTGCGTTCTGCTCGACATGCGCCATCTGGGCGAGAAGAAAATCGATGAGCGCCTGCCCCTGGTGCGCGATTTGTGCATCAGCTACCTGGGCAAGGACCCGGTCAAGGAGCCGATCCCGATTCGCCCGGTCGTCCATTACATGATGGGCGGCATCCATACCGACATTCAGGCTGCCACCCGGTTACCTGGCCTGTTCGCCGCCGGCGAATGCGCCTGCGTCAGCATCAACGGCGCCAACCGGCTCGGTTCCAATTCATTGACGGAACTGCTGGTCTTCGGTCGCCGCGCGGCGCTCAGCGCCATCGCCCATCTGCAATCCAACCTCGTTCCCAGCAAGGACGCGGCGCTGGCGGCGAAGGCCAAAGAATCGCAGAACCGTATCCAGGCCCTGTTTGACAAGAGCCAGGGCACGGAGACTATCACCGGATTGCGTCAGGAAATGATGGACACCATGGAAGCGAACGTCGGTATCTATCGCACGGGTGAAGGTCTGGCGGCGGCGTGTGAAAAGATTGCCGAATTGCGCCGGCGCTACGCCAATATCGCCCTGACCGACAAGACGCATGTCTATAACACCGACCTGCTGCAAGCCCTGGAGCTGGGATCGATGCTCGACTGCGCTGAAGCGGTCACGGTCGGGGCTCGGGAGCGCAAGGAATCACGGGGTGCGCATCAGCGGCTGGATTTCACCGCCCGCGATGATGTGAACCTGCTCAAGCATTCGCTGGCTCATTACCATCCCACCGAACCACCGCGTATCGAATACCTCGATGTCGTCATCACCCAGTCACCGCCCGGTGTCCGTGACTACTCAGGAGCCAAAAAATGAGCGAACTCCAGAAACGCCAGATTCAACTGGAGGTGCTCCGCTACAACCCGGAGACCGATAGCGCGCCCCGGTTTCAGTCCTACTCGGTGCCGTGCCTCGATGAATGGGTGGTGCTGGATGCGCTGAACTATGTCAAAGACCACCTTGATCCGACACTCAGTTATCGCTGGTCCTGCCACATGGCGGTCTGCGGCAGTTGTGGCATGATGGTCAACGGTGAGCCGAAACTGGCTTGCAAGGCATTCATCCACGAATACAAGGAAGGTCAGATCAAGGTCGAGCCGCTGGCAAATTTCCCGATTGAGCGGGATCTGGTCACGGTGGTCGAGGACTTCATCAGCAAGCTGGCCAGCGTCAAGCCCTATCTGATTCCCAAGTCAGACCAGCCGGTCAGCGCCGGCGAATTTAAGCAGACGCCGGCGGAACTCAAAAAGTTCAAGCAATACACACTGTGCATCAACTGCATGTTGTGCTACGCCGCGTGTCCGCAATACGGCCTGGTGCCGGAATTCCTTGGCCCGGCGGCTATCGCTCTGGCGCATCGTTACAATCAGGATTCCCGTGATGGCGGACGGGATGAACGTCAGGAAGTAGTCGCCTCCGATGAAGGCGTGTGGGAATGCTCGTTTGTCGGCGCTTGCTCCGAAGTGTGTCCCAAGCACGTCGATCCAGCAGGCGCATTGCAGCAGGTCAAGGTGGCCAGCACCATCGACTGGTATAAAGAACATTTGATGCCGTGGGTGAAAAAATGAGCAGCAAGCCCTATGTCCGTGAGGTCTCCAAAACGACCTGGTTTCTGAGCCAGCCGCGCTACAAGCGCTATATGGC
>CAZDVY010000099.1:0-10722 GCA_964508935.1 uncultured Candidatus Competibacteraceae bacterium
TGACCAGCTTGGTGCCGTCCGGGAAGGTGGCCTCGATCTGCACTTCGGGAATCATCTCCGGCACGCCTTCCATCACGTCGTCGCGGGTCAGCAGGGTGCGGCCTTCACTCATCAGTTCCGCCACACTTCGGCCTTCCCGTGCTCCTTCGAGCAGCGCACAGGACAGATAGGCCGTGGCTTCGGGATAGTTGAGTTTCAGGCCCTTGGCCTTGCGCCGTTCCGCCAGCAGACCGGCGGTGAACAGCAACAGCTTGTCTTTTTCGCGGGGGGTGAGTTCCATCGAAATCCTCGCCAGGTCAGGTGGTCCAGAAACGGGAAGGGCAGGGCGGGTGATTGAGCATCATCGGTCTCAGCAAACTCCACGCCAGGATAAAAAAGCGCTTGGCCCGCATCGCCGAGGGGCCCAGATAGCGGCAGATCAGAATGCCGTCGAGTGAGGTTACGGTCGCCAGTTCACCCGCAACCGCCGGCGCGATGAAGGACTCCCAACCGGCGCGAAGGGCGGCAACCACTCCCTCACCCGGACCCTCGTTCACCAGGGAGGACGGAGCCTTGGGGGGCACACAAAGTAATGTAGCGGTCACGGGCTGACCCTGTAAACCCCAAGCGGCATGGAGGACCGGATCATCACCGATAAAACGGCCTGACTCCAGATAGAGCGGTGCGCCATCGCTCCAGACTTCCAGCGTCTGCCGGCATTCGCCGGTAGTGAAAATTTCACCCGCCGCCGGTCGCCCCAGACAGAGAATCTCCCAGCCGATCAAACGGGCGTCGCCCTGAAGGTCAATACGGGTCAGAGTCTGGAGGCGAGCGCTGTTATAGACGATATTCTCCTGCGGTAACCATTCCAATACCGCACCGGGCGCAACGGTCAGACATTGCGTCTGGCGCGCTACAAGACCGGCGCTGCGGTAGAATTTGCCCGCCGCCGGGGTCGTCAGCAGCGCGTGAGCGCCGGGGTCAAGCCGGGCCTCCAGGCGCAATTCATCGCCGCCGACCACCCCGCCGGGGGGATGAAGAATAGCGATATGGCAGACGGTTTCCCCTTCGGGATAAAACGGTCGTTGCACCTGCAGGGGGCCTTGATGCGCATATTGATCCAGAATAGTGCGCTGGCCCCGACGACGGAAACCGAGAGTCAAATGGGCCTGCCAGCCGGCTGATGGGATCGTGTTGTTCACAGAAGACTCGGGCAAAGAGGAAATCAGTCACTCAGGGCGTTGCCTTGGGCTAAAGTTTAAGGTGTCCCTTTGGGCTTATCCCTGAGCCTCGAGGGGCGATTGAATGTTAGCTCAGGGCAACGCCGGTGATTGGCCAATTTCGCAAATCATTTGCCAAGAGTTGCCACTACCGGGAATCGCGCCGGTGTGTTCTGGCCCGCATCAGCGTCCGCCTGCCATGATTGAGCCGAACGTGGAGCAGCCTCCGCATGAGGACTGAACATTCTGACGCACAAATTTTCAATCTGCGGTTGCCTGCGGAACTCGATCAACTGCCGGTCTTTCTCGACCATGTCCGGCAGATTGCCGAGGCCGCTGAGCTGGCGGAAGCTCAGGGAACCCGGCTGGAACTGGCGGTCGAGGAAGCGCTGGTCAATGTGTTTCATTACGCTTATGCCAGCCAGTCTCATCCGGGTTCCGTACTCTGCCGGATCAAGGTTGAAGCAAATAGTCTAACGGTGGAAATCGTCGATGAGGGGCCGCCCTTTGATCCCCTGGCCCGGCCAGACCCGGATACGGCCTTGGAACTGGAGCAGCGCCAGCCCGGCGGATTGGGGATTTTCATGATCCGGCAGCTCGCCGATGAGGTCAGTTACCGCCGCGAGGAGGGCCGGAATGTGTTGACCATTGGAATGTGGAAGGGGATTGAGTAGCGAGAGGGTGAATGAAGTAAAGGAGAACCCGGAGTTCTCCTTTAGCAAGACATGATGCCGCGACGTTCAGAGCAGTGGCTTTTCCGAAACCAGCAAACCGTCTTCGTCGGCATAGACATGATAACCGGGCTGGAAGGTCACGCCGGCGAAGCGCACGGGAATATCACGCTCGCCGACGCCCCGCTTGACGCTCTTGAGCGGATGGACCCCGACAGCCTTGACGCCAATGGGAATTTCGGCAATAGCGGCGGAATCGCGGATGCAGCCGTTGACGATCACGCCGGCCCAGTCATTTTCCTCAGCCAGTTCGGCGAGTTGATCGCCCACCAGGGCGCAGCGCATGGACCCGCCGCCATCCACTACCAGCACCCGGCCCTCACCGGGTTCTTCAAGAGCAGTACGGACCAGGGAATTGTCCTCAAATACCTTCAGGGTGACGATGGGGCCGAAAAACATCACTTCGCCGCCGTAATCGCCGAAGATCGGCTCGGCGACTTGCAGACGGTCGGAAAATTCATCACAGAGATCGGTCGTTTTAAAATCCATGGCAGGCTACTCTCACGGCTGGGGGAAACGGGAAGACAGGCAGTTTACCATAACTATTTTATGGCTTAAGGATGGTGCGCTCTACTAACGACTGGTGATCTTCAACTCAATCCGCCGGTTGCGGCGATAGGCTTCCGGGGTATCCGCCGGATCAATCGGGTGATATTCCCCCATGCCGACCGCCGCCAGCCGCTGCGGCGGCACACCTTGGCGGATCAGATAATTCACCACCTCCTGCGCCCGGCTGGTGGACAGCTCCCAGTTCGAGGGAAAGCGCCCGCTGCGGATCGGCGCCCGGTCGGTATGCCCCTGGACTTCAATGATCACCGGCAAATCCGGCGGCAACTGCGTCGCCAGTTGTTGGTAGACCATGGCGAACTTGTCCAGATCGCCCTGGCCGTTCGGCGACAAGATCGCCTCGCCGGAGCCGAACAGCACCTCGGACTGGAACACAAAGCGGTCGCCGACCACTTTGATGTCCGGGTTGTTGGCGAACACTTGGCGCAGCCGGCCAAAGAAGTCGCTGGCGTACTTCTCCAGTTCCTCCACCCGCTCCAGCAGCCGGTTTTTCAAGGCGCTGTCCAGCGCCTCAATGCGGTCTTTCTGTTCAACGATCACCGCATCGCGTTGCGCCAGCTCCTGCTGGTTCGCCGCCAGCGCCCGATTGAGCCGTGCCAGCTCGGCGGTCAACCGTTCAGCGCGGGCGCTGAGCAGGGCGGCCTGTTCCTGAACTGTAGTCGCGGTTTGCTCGGCCTTGCGCTTGTCGGCATCCAGTGCTGCCCGCGCCGCCTGTACTGCCGCCAGCTCATCGCGCAGTTGCGTCAATAACCGCTCCCGCTCGCCGACCGTGGTTTCCAACCCCTGCACCTGACCGCGCAGCCGCGCCGCTTCCTTTTCCGCATCGCCGGCCAGACCTTCCAGATGTTCGACGATCCGCTGCAACTGACCGATAGCGGTTTCCTTGCCCATCATCTCGCGGCCAATCAACACTTCGGTGATGACGAACACGGTGATCAGAAACACCAGCACCATCACCAACCCGCCCAGGGCGTCGGTAAACGCCGGCCAGATGTTGAATTCGCTGAGTGACTCACGCCGACGGGGCATGGGCGTCCCGCTCAGCCAGCAATCGGGCAATGACGCGCAATTCATGCCGCAGATCGGCGGTGCGGTCATTCTCGACATTCTGCAAAGTAGACCGCAGCGACTCGATGCGCTCACCCAGCGTCGCCATTTGTTCCGCCACCCGGCTCACGCCCTCGCCGCGATTGGCCAGATACTCGGTGGTCGCCGCGACCCGTTCCAACCGGTCCGTAGTCGCTTGCAGCAGCGCCGCCAGATGGCGCGGCGAAATCGTTTCCGTGCTGGCGGTGATCGTCACGACCGGCTGCCAGAGCGGAACGAGGTCGCTAACCACCAGCGCCTCCAGTTGAGCATGATGGTTGTTCTGAGCATGGAACAGTTGCAGCTCCAGAAAACCCAGCGCCAATGCGCCCAGCAGGCCAAACAGCGAGGCGGAAAAGGAGGTGCCCATTCCGCCCAGGGGCGCCGCCAGACGGTCTTTGAAACCGGCGATCAGGGTCATCGTGTCCGTCGCATTTTCCGTGGATAGCCCGGCGATCACGTCACGTACTCCGGCGATGGTCAGCAACAAGCCGTAGAAGGTGCCAATCAGGCCCAGTAACACCAACGCCCCGACCAGGTAACGCACCAGCGCTCGCCGGTCATCACCGCGCGTCGCTAGCGAATCCAGCAGATACGGCAAGGTCGCGGCGGCGTCGCCATGATGAATGACCCGATAGACCTTGCGCAGAAACTCGCCGGTATCGCCCGCACCATCGAGCAACGCTTCATTGGCTTGTTGCAACGCTAACTCATGGCGGCGAGCCTTGAGCGCAACCTGGGCGGTGCGGCTTGTCGCCCGGGCGTCGCGCAGGGTGTCCACCAAGGATTTGAGGGTATAGGCCACGCCGAATAAAAACGCCGCCGCGATGGCGCCATTCAGATAGGGATTGGTTAAAAAAGCCGCGGTCAGCGGTTTCTGGAACACTGCGCCCAATACGGCCAGCATGGCCAAAAATGACAGGGAGCGCAGCAAATAACGACCTGCGCCCCGGGCAGGGCGCTGATCAGATAGGGTCATGGACATCGACAAGTTCCTCGCCCCACTGCCCCTCTCGCTCAAGAGGAGAAGGGGGTGGGCGGTTCCGCTATTTTTACAGAATGCCTTGACCCCAGACACCAGCAAAGGCGATTTGCGTCAGTGGCTTGCGCTGCCGGGAAGCCTGTTCTTTCTCGCGCAAGGCCTCGGGCAGATGCTCGACAGCGCCCGGATGACCGACGGCGATCATGGCCATACAGGCATGGTCGGCAGGGATATTGAACGTCGCTTTGGCCTTGTCAGGATCGAAGCCGCCCATTTGATGCGCTACCAGTCCCAGGGCAGCGGCTTGCAGGCAGAGATTTTCACTGGCGGCGCCGGTATCGTGCTGCGCCCAGCGATTCGGCTTGTGGTTGTGGCCGAAATTCGGCGTCGCGACCGACAGTAGCAGTACGGGCGCGTTTTTGACCCAGATTTGGTTGCCTTCCGCCAGGCATTCGAACGCCTGTTGCCAAGCAGTAGCATCCTGAAATCGATCCCAGACCAGATAGCGCCAAGGTTCATCGCCAAAGCAGGACGGCGCCCAGCGGGCGGCTTCCAGCAGCGTCAAGAGGTGCTCGCGGCTGACCGGCTGATCCGGGTCGATAGCGCGGGGACTCCAGCGACGGGCGATGATCTCGGCGATGGCGACGGACGTTGCGGCGGGTTTTTCCAGCATGACGCATCTCCTGATGACGGAAGAAGGGGAGAGGATTCCTGAGCGAACCATATTTCCGGTGCGTCCGGGAACGGCTCCATCAATGACCACTGGAGATGGCAAAGCGTTCAGAAATAGCTGGCCAGCCATCGTCCGCGCCGAGGCCATCGATTTTAAGCGCCAGCCGGATCATGATCTGACGCTTCTGGCCCGATCTGTTTCTCTAAAGCTTGCCGCACTGCGTCCAGCCGCGCTTTGCAAATGTTGTAGGCCTTGATGCTTTCTTCAACCAGCGGCAACAACTGATCAATATCCGGCTCTTGTTGATTGCCCAGCAAGACTGCGTTGTTTTTGAGTACCTCATAGGCCGCGTTGAAGCTATGGGGATCCAGTGGATGCTCATCCATCATTCATCTCTCTCCTGACTGGAAGTTGTCCGTCGTGGAATTCGAGGATCAGCCGCGCCTGTTGCGCCGCAGTTGCTCGCGACGTGACCGGACGATGCGCGTCATCACGCACCAGAACAAAACCGCGCTGCAAGGTTTTTTCAGGACCCTGACCCAGAATCTCCCGCAATAACCGATGGATTTCTTCAGCCGCCCGTCGAGTCCATCGCCAGGCGTTCATCTGCACGCTCTCGTGGAAGACCGCCAGGCGTTGTTCCGCCACCGCCATTTTGAAAATCGCCCGCTCACTCACCGACAACCGATTGGTTTCCAGTGCTTTTTCAGCTTCAATCAAGGTCCGGCGCGCGGTGATCCGCAACGTTTGCGCACGGACTTCAACCTGGTGATCCGCCTGGGTCAGTCGGCGTTCGATCATTGCCTGAATCGTCTTGAAATCCTCATTCGTCCGGGCAGCCCGATGACGAATCGTCTCGCTGATCAGCGCCACCACTTTCGAGGGGGTTCCTGCAACGCGACACGCGACCTCATCCAAAATGGTTTGATCTTTTTGATGGCCAATGCCGGTGATTACCGGGATCGGACTGCGGCAGATCGCCCGCGCCAGTTCCAGTTCATTGAGCCAGTGTAAGTCGGCAACGGCGCCACCACCCCGGATGATCGCCAGTGCATCCAGCGCCGGCAGGGCGAGCGCTTGTCGAATGGCGTTCAGCAGGCTTTCCCTGGCCTTGGGTCCCTGAAAGATCGCCGTGAGATAGTGGAACCGGCAAATCGCGAAACGCTCCAGAGGATCAGCGCCCGCCCGAAAATCACCCAAACCGGCGGCGCCCTCGGGACTGATGACCGCCACATTGAAAAAATCATCCGGCAACAATTGCCGTCGATTGCCGTCGATGATTTTTTCCTGCTGGAGGGCCTGGCGGATTGCTTGCATCTGGCTGGCCATCACCCCCATGGTATAGGCTGGATCGATCTCGTCGATGATGAGGCGCAGGCCGAAACGGTCCTGCATCTCGACCCGCGCCAGCACCAGCACTTGCATATCAGCCGCCAATCCATGACCGGTCTGTTGGCTGAACCGGGACAGCACAGGGCCAGCATTCCAAATAACCGCCTTGATACTGGCGACTTCACCGGTCTGATCCCGTTCAACCAGCTCCAGAAACACCGTCGAGTTGCATTTATCGTCGACTTTGGCAATCTCCGCGCGGACCCACCCGGCTTCGGGCAACGCTTGGCGAATGGCGACGCGGACCTGACGGATCAGTTCGCGCAGCGAAATGCCCTCGGAAGGCAGGGTCAGGAGATCGTGAGTCTCCCGGACGGTTGAAGCTGCGCCGGTCGGCAGCCATCGGGCAAAAGGAGCGAGATCACAGCCTGCCGGGACGTACCATTGTTTCCGGTTGGGGTCCCAACGGGCGCCCAAACGTTTGGCTTCATCTTTCTGGCGGAAATCAACCTGCAAAAAGGTCTTCGGCGGGGCGGGGGCTGGCGTCGATCGGTAGCTGCTGGAGTTCGCGTCAGAAGACATATTGGACGGCAGTCAGAGGGGGCGGGGCTGGATATGATACCTCGATTCGGGCTGGAAACGCCGGCTGTCATTCACGCGCAAACGGCCCCGCACTCGGAGCAGCAATGTTAGGTCCTTTTCAGCTCAACACGGTTTATCAAGGCGACTGTCTGGAGCTAATTACCCATTTGCCCGATGAATCCGTCGATATCGTGGTCACCAGTCCGCCGTACTGGGGGCAGCGCCGTTCAAACGGCGCCGGGGTTGAAGAAGACCCACGGGATTATCTTGCCTTTCTCATTGCGGTTTTTGCCCGTTTTTTGCCGAAGTTGAAATCAGAAGGCATTCTCTGGATCAACCTTGGGGACGCCTACAACACGCCGGTGAACTGGCGGGAGGATGACCGGCGGTTCAGTACGCTGGGCGCGGACCGGAACGGGTTATCGGCGCATAACTCGGCATATGTCAAGCCACGTATGCAGCGGAAAGCCTTTATCGACAAGGAGACCCGCTGGCTGCAATACGGCAACCTGTTGGCGCTTCCTTACCGGCTGGTGCTGGGGCTGATGGACGCCGGCTATTTGTATCGCGGCGAAGTGATCTGGCGGAAGAAGAATCCCCTGCCCGAAGGACGCTGTCGACGTCCTCATCGGTATCATGAATCGATTTATCTGTTGGCAAGGAACGAGCGCCACCATTTCTGTGTGGCGCCGCCGATCAAGAGTGTCTGGGAGTTCGCCAATGAGAAAATGGATGGGGTGAAGCACTTTTCACGCTTCCCTGAAGAACTGCCTCGCCGCTGCATTGACGCCTACGGCGTCTTTGGCAAGGAGGTGATCGTGGTCGATCCGTTTTCCGGATCGGGTGCCACCGGCAGGGCGGCGCTGCGGCTGGGTTGCTCTTACCTGGGCTTTGAAATCGAGCCTGAACAGGTCGCGGCGGCGAATCAGCGGCTCCTGGAAGTTGAAGAAATGGGTACGGGTTCAGCCTGAACAGTCACGGGGTTTCTGCGAGCAGCAACGGCGGCCAACCCATCGCTACGGCCTGACCGGCATCAGGGCGTCATCTTCGGCAATTGAGTACCCCACGGCATCATCGCTACGGCGGAAAGCGAGTTTTTGGGCGAGCCCTCCACCAGCTTGTCGGTGTAGACCAGATACACCAGCGTGTTGCGCGGCTTATCCAGGAAGCGCACCACCCGCATCTTTTTAAACAGCAGCGAACGGCTCTCGGTAAACACCTCTTCGCCCTCCTTGAACTTCTCCTTGATATGGATCGGCCCGGTTTGCCGACAAGCGAGCGAGGCATCGGATGTGTCCTGAGCCAGTCCCAGCCCGCCCTTGACGCCGCCCGTTTTGGAACGACTGACGTAGCAGGTCACGCCGTCGATCTTGGGATCATCGAACGCTTCGATCACGATCTTATGATTCGGCCCCACCCACTGGAAGGTCGTATCAACGCTGCCAATTTCCTGGGCATAAACCGCTGTCACCAGCAGCCACAGCGCACCGCCCATCCATTTGCCAAGTGTTGAATGATTCATCGTTTTCGGTCTCTCTGTCGATGGAGTTTGGTGAAACCCTGGTTTTAGGCACTGACCAGCGCACTTTCAACCCGGCCAGCGTCCGCAACTGCTCCGGCTCAATCCAGCAGTGTCCTGATAATCGCTGACTTGGACAAACCCCCGTTCCCGCAACAATGCCGGTACTGCCTCGCCCTGATCGTAACCATGCTCCAACAATAGCCAGCCGCCGGGTTGAAGATAATCGGGCGCAGCAGCAATGATCATCTGCAGGGCGTCCAACCCTTCCTCACCGGAAATCAGCGCCGCTGCCGGTTCAAAGCGCAACTCGCTTTCCCGCCAGCAGGGATCGGCTGTGGCGACATAGGGCGGATTGGCGATGATCAACTCGAAGCATTCGCCAACCAACGGCGCGCACCAGTTGCCTTGGCGAAATTCAATCTGGGCGATATTCAGTCGTTGGGCGTTACGCCGGGCGACGGTCAGTGCAGCGGGACTTTGATCGGTGGCGACGATGCGCGCCTGGGGGCGTTCCACCGCCAGAGCCAGGGCAATGGCTCCACTGCCGGTTCCCAGATCGGCGACCGTGACCGGACGATTTGCGGGCAACCGCTCCAGCGCCAATTCCACCAGCAACTCGGTCTCCGGACGAGGAATCAGCGTATCCGGGGTGACTTCGAGTTCCAGCAACCAGAATTCCCGCCGACCGAGTAAATACGCCACCGGTTCGCCCATCCGGCGCCGGTCCAGCCAGGCGTTGAACCGAGCAGCGGGTTCCGGCTCCAGCACTCGCTCTGGCCAGGCGTGAAGATGGCTGCGGGGGCGACCCAGCGCCGCCGCCAGCAAGAGTTCAGCATCCAGACGCGGCGATGTGCTGACTTCAGCCAGTTGCCCGGCGGCCGCGGCTAACCACTCGCGGAGGGTGATAGCGTTCATTGGAACTGGAGAAAATAGAGAGCTGCATTTCCCGCGCCCGCTTGTGGAAGAGGGATCAGGGATAAGGGAAGTCTAATCCGCCAGCGCCGCCAGTTGATCCGCCTGATGCTCCTGAATTAACGGATCAACCACCGGGTCGAGATTTCCTGCCAGCACTTCATCCAGCTTGTAGAGCGTCAGATTGATGCGATGGTCGGTCACCCTTCCCTGGGGGAAATTGTAGGTGCGAATGCGCTCCGAGCGGTCACCGCTGCCGACCAGCAGTTTCCGGGTCTGGGCCTGGGCGCTGGTCTGTTTCTCCCGCTCCGCTGTCAGCAGTTTGGCCTGCAACAGCGCCATGGCCCGCGAGCGGTTCTTGTGCTGGGAGCGCTCATCCTGACATTCCACCACGATGCCACTGGGCAGGTGAGTAATGCGGATCGCCGAATCGGTCTTGTTGACATGCTGACCGCCCGCCCCGGAAGCGCGGTAGGTATCAATACGCAGTTCATTGGGATTGATGTCCACCTGCTCCACTTCGGTCAGTTCCGGCATGATCGCCACGGTCGCCGCCGAGGTGTGAATGCGACCCTGCGCTTCCGTCACCGGCACCCGCTGCACCCGATGCGCACCTGATTCGAATTTCAGCCGTGAATAAACACCCTGGCCGATGATGCGGCCAATCACTTCCTTGTAGCCGCCGTGTTCGCCGAAACTTTCGCTGAGGATTTCCAGCCGCCAGCCACGTAATTCCGCATAACGGCCATACATACGCCATAAATCGCCGGCGAACAACGCCGCTTCATCACCCCCGGTCCCGGCGCGAATTTCCAGAAACACGTTGCCGGCATCATGCGGGTCGCTCGGCAGCAGTAGCCGTTGCAAAGCCTGCTCCTGCACAATGCGCCGTTCCTCAGCGTTCAGCAATTCATCCTGCGCCAGGGCGCGCAAATCCGGATCGCTGTCCCGAGCCATTTCGCGGGCGCTGTCGAGATCATCCAGTACCCGGCGGTAGGCGTGAAAGCCGCTGGCGACCGGCTCCAGTTGCGCATATTCCACGGACAAGGCGCGGAAGCGGTCATTGTCATTGATGATCTGCGGTTCAGCCAGCAGGGCGCTCACTTCTTCGTGACGAGCCGCCAACTGCTCCAGCT
>CAZDVY010000100.1:0-10579 GCA_964508935.1 uncultured Candidatus Competibacteraceae bacterium
GTCTGCCCAAGACCCGCTCCGGCAAGATCATGCGCCGCATTCTGCGCAAGATCGCTGCAAACGAAGTCGACGCTCTGGGCGATACCTCGACGCTGGCCGATCCGAATGTCGTCACCGACCTGGTCGATAACCGGGCGGTGAAGTAGACGCTGGCATTCCCCCCACAGGGCTTTGCAACCCCCTCCCCCGCACGGGGGAGGATTGTTGTTTAAGACGCCCTCCCCCTCGCAGGAAAGGTTTGGGGTGAGGGATTGGTCTTTTGCGATCAAAAGTTATGCAACGCAGCGACCTCCTGACCTTTCTCATTTCTCTGAGCATCACCGGCATGCTGATTTGGGGATTGGTGTATTTCATTAATACTTGGTGGGATCGACTGCCCAAGGTTGTCGCGCTGATTATTTGTGTTGTCATGGCGATCATGGTGATCGGTTATCCGATTTACGCCCTGGCGCGCTGGTCGGATCAGTATTTGGCGCGAATCAAGGCTGCGCAGCAAAACCGTAAAGACGACGCCTGATGCGCGTCCATTCTCTTCCCTCCTCCTCTCGAAATTCCTGATGTTCGGCATCCTGCGTCACTGGCGCCGCCGAAAACAGTTGGAGCGCGCCCGGATTCCGGATTTGGAATGGCGAGCTACAGTTGCCCATTTGTCCTTACTGGAAGGTCTGAATGCGGCGGAACTGGAGCGATTGCGTGATCTGACCACGCTGTTTCTGCATGAAAAGGTTCTGGAACCTGCCGGTGGACTGAAACTCACCCCGGAAATGGGGCCACTCATCGCCGCGCAAGCCTGCCTGCCGATTTTGCATCTGGGGCTGGACTGCTATGAAGGCTGGAGTTCGGTCATTCTCTACCCGGAGGGCTTCCTCACCCACCACGAATACACCGACCCGAACGGTTTAGTGCATAGCGTCCATCGACCGCTGATCGGCGAAGCCTGGGAGCGCGGGCCTGTCATTCTGTCCTGGGCTGACATCCTCGATACCCTCGACGAGCCGGGCCTGAATGTAGTGATTCACGAAATGGCCCACAAGCTGGATATGTTGACCGGCGACGTCAATGGCTTGCCGCCGCTGCATCCAGGAATGAAAATTGCCGACTGGAGCCGGGCGTTCAACACCGCTTACGAGCAGCTCTGCCGGGAGGTGGATTGGGGGCGACCGACGGTGCTGGACCCTTACGCCGCCGAAAGCCCCGGTGAATTTTTCGCGGTGATCAGCGAAGCTTTTTTTGAAACGCCGTCGGTGATTGCGCAAACCTGGCCAGCGGTCTATCCACAACTTCGCACATTTTACCGCCAGGACCCGCTGGCCCGGCTCCCGCTCAACGCCGGCCTTCCAGCCGCGTCCGACCATCCTGATCGACGACGCGCATTCGATTGAACGCGCCCTCCGGCAATTTCACCAGCAGGCAGGGATTGGTCATGACCTGCGTCTGCACATAACCAGGCAGCGGTTCACGCCACTCAACCGGTACGGTCAGCATCCCGTTTTGCACGGTCGCCGACCTCCCGATCAAACTCAGCCCATATCCCCCAGTCGTCTGCTGGCCCATGGCGATCAGCAAGACGCCCTCGCGGGAAAAGTCCATGGCGGGCGGCGGCGGCGGTTCCATCCGCAGGCTCATCACCTGCGCATACCACCACCGCCAAGCCTCAGTATCGGCGATCCAAACCGCTTCAGGCCGGTTCAGACTGCCGCACTGACTGTTGGCGTACACCGATGCCACCGGCAACGCCTCATCAGACCCGGCATTTCCAGCGCACCCCTGGAGCGCCAGAACCGCCCCTATGGCAAGGAACCGATTCATTGCCCGGCCCCCAGTTGCCGGGTCTTGCGTTGCAGACCGGTCTCCTCCTTGGCCTCAGTCGTAGTCTGAAAATCCGCCAGATTCAACGTATAACCACTGATAAAATCCAGACCGCCTCGATCCTCATTGACCTCGATTTGGATCGGTTCATTGGTCGTCAGATAAGCGCCGCAGGATTCCCCGGTATCGCAAATGCGCAAATTGTTGTTGGAATCGGAGCCGGCGAAAATCTCGTAGGTTCCGGCGGGAACATCGCGCAACGTATAGGCGTAACTGCCATCCGCCTGACGGGTGACTGTCGCGTCCACGACGGTCTGGCGGGTATCGGGGTCGGTCAACAGCACATACTGCTGACCAATGGCGCCGGCGCTCAGTGTATTGGCGACCTGCATGATCACCTTGACCTGGACTGTGTTAGCGCTGGAAGCCACCGTCAGCGTGGCGCTGTACACGCCTTCCGCCAGTCCGGCCCGGTTCACTGACACCGTGTAAACGCCGATACCGCTGGCGTTAACCTCGGTCGGCGTTACCCTCAACCAGCCGCCAGAGTCCTCGGTCGGCGCACTCACGGTCAGCTCGCCGCTGCCACCATTTCGCACGGCCAGCGTCTGGCTGTTGAACACCGTTCCAAAATTCAACGCCTCCGGACTCACCGCCAAAACCGGCGTCGGGTCAACCGGTTGGCCGCCGGTGTTCGTCGCGGCAACCGCAGCGTTATAAGCGTTGACCAGGCCATAACCGAATTGATTGTCCCGGCCTGCGGTTCCCAAATCCTCGGTCAATGCGCCGCTGATCAACAAATTATCGACATCCTGGGGGGTCAGATTCGGAGCCAGCGCCTTCATCAGCGCCGCGACGCCGGCCATATGCGGAGCAGCCATCGACGTACCCTCCCAAATAACGTAATCATTGACCAGCGTACCGTCGGTATCAGTGGCGACGGTGCTCAACACACCATCCGGTTTGCCATCGCCGTTCAGATCAGTCGCGGTGCTGCCGCCGGGCGCAGCAACGTCGACCCATGAACCGAAGCTGGAATAAGAGGCCAGCGTCTTGTCAATCGTCACCGCGCTCACCGCCATTACCCCGGAGTAGGCGGCGGGATAAAACGGGATGCTGCTGCGGCTGTTACCGGCGGCAGCAACGACGACCACACCCGCAGCGCGCACCTGGTCAAATACAGCTTGTTCCGACGCTGAACTGCCCGTCGATCCCAGACTCAGGTTGATGACATCGGCGCGGCGCGGCGGAACCGTACCGGAATCATTGGGCAAGCCGGCGGCATAGCGTACCGCCTGTTCAATGTCGTACAGGTCGCCGCCAAACCGGCCAATCGCCCGCAACGGCATTACCTTGGCGCCAAAGGCGACGCCGGCAACGCCCAGGTTATTGTTGGTGGCCGCCGCCACCGTGCCGGTCACATGGGTTCCATGAAACGAGCTGCTGCCATCCAGGTTACTCCGGTCGCCGACATCAGTGGGATCAGGGTCGACGCCATCGCCGTCGAGCGCGTTGGCTATATTGCTGATGAAGTCGTAGCCAGCCACCAGTTGGCCTTGCAGGTCAGGATGACTCAACACCACGCCGGTATCAACTACCGCCACGATCACATCAGCGCCGGTGGTCAAATCCCAGGCCTGCGGCAGATTAAGCTGTGGGTAGTGCCACTGGGTGGCGTAGAACGGATCATTAGGGACAAACAGGGGCTGGCGGCGATAATTAGGCGTGGCGATTGCCACGTCGGAATCCTGGTTCAGGCTCTTGACCATGCACAGCGTGTCCAGCCTGGCCTGCATTTCCTCGCTGGCGGTGGTGGAACTACCCGGCAACACGGCAGGAAGCGTACAAGTGGCGGTCGGAGCGGACTGGAGGCGTCGCCAGTCGTTCGATTTAAGCAGACGATTGCGCTCTTGTTCCTCTCCCTGACTCTGCGCGGTTAACCCCAGCGCATGGGCGCGCGTTCGTGTTCCACTCGTCACCGTTGAAGCGACTTCCCGAAACTTCACGACGGCCTCACCGGGTGCAAATGCATCGCTCAACCGCATCCTTTCGCCAGTGGCCGTCACCGACTGGCCCAGAGTCAGCACATAGTTGGAAGCGCCACGGGTCGCCTGGACGACGACCAGATAGTCGCCGCTTTCCTCGACGGTCAGCGACTCGACTTGACTCTGGCTGAGCGAAGCGTCGAGCAACTGACCGGTCAGATCGTACAGGCCCAGATCCAGATCATTGCGGACACCATCGCCGGCGATGAACAGACTGAGCGACTGGCCGATCAGCAAACTGACCCGGTAGACATCCACGATATCGCCGGCGTTGCGGGAACGGCCAATCGGACCGCTGCCCGGCTGATTGGCGTAACCGCCCAGCGTCACCGGATTCGGGATGGGCTGCGCGTCAGCCACCGTGTCATTGGCTTGATAGAGCGCCTTAGGGTCGTTTACATCGTTGTCAATGGCGACGCCCGCTGCCGGACGCACCGTACCGCTGAGGGTGTATGTTTGCACTGGTGGGGGGGAGGGATTGTCACTGCCCCCGCCCCCACCGCCACAAGCTTGCAGCAGCACAACCAATACGACGCCGATCAATACGGCGCTTCTACGAGTCATTGGTTTCATTGAGGACTCCTATCCCGTTGAAAAACTAGAAGTGACTTCGATTCACCAAAAATCGGTCAATTGCGCTGGTTCCCAGGCAGCGTGTCGAACCTGCCAGTCATCCTTGCCTCGCCGAGTCAGTTCAAGATCAAAGCGATAGAGATTGGCGTTCAGGCCCGCTAGCTCGTCAGCGCTGGCGACTGGTCGCCCGGCCAGCGCCGCCATCACGATCACCAGCGCGCGTTCCGGTTCGGGAAATTCAATCGCACGAATCCGGGTCAGCACATGAATGGACTGATGACGAAAAACGTGCAGGCGGATCAAATTTTCAATCGTCTTACGATCGTTGCCCTTGGCGTCAACGTAATTGTCGGCGATCAACGCCCGGAGTTGGCGAGCATTACGCTCTTCAGCAGCAGCCTGGGCTTGAGCAACGAATGTCCGGATTTCGGTCTCGGTCGGTTCGGGTTGAGCGCTACAGGCGGCTAAAGCCAGCAACAAGGCAACCCACCTACCGTTGATAATCAATCCGCGCATTATTGGGCTGCCTCCCGCTTACAATAGTTGTCCATTTGGCCTGATTTGCGCAACAGGAGCGCTTTTCACATGAACTATCAATTTGCAGTCCTCGACAAAACGATCAGCTATGACGGTTTCTTTCGCATGGAAAAATACCGGCTGCGACATGAACTGTTCCGGGGCGGCTGGAGTCCTGACATCACCCGTGAGTGTCTGGAGCGCGGCCATGCAGTCGCTGTTTTGCTGTATGACCCCAATCAGGACCAAGTGGTTTTGCTGGAGCAGTTCAGGGTCGGGGCCCTGGAATTTCCGGGCAGTCCCTGGCTGCTGGAGATCGTCGCCGGCATTATGGATGACCCGGTGGAAACCGCCGAGGAAGTGGCACGGCGCGAAACCGTCGAGGAAGCCGGGTGCGAATTGCTGGATTTGATCCCCATCTGCCATTATCTGGTCAGCCCCGGCGGTACGTCCGAAAGTATTACCTTGTTCTGCGGGCGGGTAGACACATCCGGGATCAGCGGTCTGAGCGGGCTGGCCGAGGAACACGAAGATATCCGGTTGCATGTCGTCTCCCGCATCGAGGCGCTGGATTTGCTGAAAGCCGGGCGCATCAACTCCGCTGCGCCGATCATTGCCCTGCAATGGCTGGAACTGAATCGGTCAAAATTGCTGGAACGTTGGGGGCTGGCCTCGGGTTAAACGCCCAAGCGTTGCAAATAAGGGTCCGGCTGCGACCGGCTCCAGAGTGTACGGAGCAGTTCCAGCAGTTCCCTCATGCGCTCACTGGGCTGGGGTTCATAGCCACCGATCAAACGACGTGGGTCGCTAAAGCGCAACAAAGCCCGCTCGTCGGCAATCGCGAAAGCCTGCCCCAGTTCCGGGCGATCCGGGATGCTCTCCCGATTCAGCGTGCGCAGCAGCAAGGCGCTGGTCAGTCGTTCGCCCAGTCGCACCAGTCCCGGACAATCGCTGCGCCATTCGTGGGCCGGCGGGAACAGTAGATGAAATCGTACCTTGGGCTGGCTGACCACCCGGTCACGGATGGTGGCCAACACTTCAGCATCGTTATAGAGATCAGAACGCACCAGCGGCGTGTACAGGTAAAAAGTGCGTCGCATATTTTTGAGCAGGTCCAGCAAAGCACGCCGACTGTCATCCAGCCCGTCCAGCGCTGCCGGGAAATTTCGATCTTCGTCCGTCATCGCCATCACCTCGTAGCTGAGTCTCAATATATTGAAGTTTAGCGTCCTGCAAGAACACGGTTCTGAACCAGAGGCTCGCTATCCGCAACACGCCTTGCACTACGCAGATCAGCGTCGCGTCCAGTCGGGGGTTTCCACCACACTTAATGCTTTTCCGACTCAGCCCACCCGGAAATACGCCTCGCGTTCTGGCAGATCGACGCCCGTCAAACGCAACGACAACACGCTGTCCGGCGCGACGCTATCCGCCACTTTCACCCGCGTTTCCAGGGCCAGCGCTGAAATGAGCACTGTGCCGCGCGGCATCCGTTTTTCCACCAACACCCCCTCCCCTTGCCAGCCGGGATGCTGCTGAAGGTAGACCACGGTCCAATGCTGGCGGGACAATCGTTCAGCCCGGCGCACCCCGGACGCGACCGCTTCCGCCGCGCCGACTCGTGCGACAATGGCTTGGGCATCCAGCGGATCGCTACCGCGCAGCAAGGCGCGCAATTGTTGATGAACGACCAGATCGAGATAGCGCCGCATCGGACTGGTCGCCTGGGCATACACTTCCAGCCCCAATCCACCGTGCGGACCGGGTTGGCTACTGTACTGACGAGGACGCATACTGCGCCGCAGACCGTGCATCGCCGCCAGACTGACCGGCTGCCGGTCAGCGGCGTCCACCGGTTCCTGGGTGGTAAACGGAAACGGGAGTCCTCGCTCCAATGCGAAACGGGCGGCGGCTTCACCGGCCATGACCATCGCCTCGGCCACCAACATCCGGCTGCGCAGCCGGGGCAGGGGTTGAATGTCCACCCGTCCGGCATTGACGCGCATTTTCACTTCCGGCAGATCAATGAAAATTGCCCCACCAGCGCGGCGGTGGGCCTGATGGCGTTCAGCTCGTTCATAGAGGCTGCGAAACGGCTCCTGGTCGAGCTGCACGTCTACCTGCTCATAGGTCAACCGCTGCACTCGCACCCAACTGGGAACCACCTCCACATCGATAACCACTCCATTCGTATCCAGGCTCAGGCCGAAGGACAGCGCCGGCGATACCTCTCGCAGTCCCAGACCGAGTTGTTGCAACGCCGCGTCCGGCAACATCGGAATGGTGGCTTCCGGCAAATACAGGGTTGCGCCGCGCGCCCGCGCTTCGACATCGGCGGGACTGTCCGGCGAAACCAGGGCCGCGACATCGGCGACATGCACCCACAACCGGTCCCCGTCCAGACTCAGCGCGTCGTCAGGATCAAGATTGCCTTCATCGTCGATGGCGAAAGCTGGCAGACCGGTCAGATCGAGCCGCGATTCCTGCGGCAACTCGGTCAATGGCACGGTCGGATGCTCCAGAATCGCCCCCGTCCGGCGCGGCCAGGGGTTGTGCTGTTCATTCCAATAGCCCAGCCGCAGCAGCAGGGCATGGGCGCTTTCCGGGGTCTGGTTGCACTCCAGCGCCTGCAACACGCGACTCTGCTCGCGCTGTCCCCAGATCAGCTCCTCAACTTCGAGCAGATAGCGGGCGTCTTCCGGAGCGCAGCGGCCCGTCCGCGCCCGTTGCAGAAAGCTGTTCCAGGCATCACGTTCAACGGCTTTCGCCTCGCGAGCGATCCGTTCCTGTTCGACTTCGGCCAAGGGCCGCACGTTGATCACCTCCGGCGTCCCTTGAAAATACAATTTCTCATCCACCAGTCGCCAGGTGGCCCAGGCCGTAGCCGGGGTATAAGTCCCGTAGATCAGCTCTGCCAGTTCCAGCAACGTCGTCTGACTGCCGTCCAGCAATTCGCAGGCTGCCTCGATTTCGCCCGCGGGAATTTCCCCCAGTTCGTGTAGAGAATGCAGAGGGCCGGGGTGTAGTAACAATACGTCCTTGGGCCGGACCCGCAGCGACCGGCCATCTTCCAGTTCAATATCCAGCTTGTCACCGAGCGCGGCGACCCGGGCGGGACCGTTTTTGTACAGCACCAGACTGCTCTGCGGGATATTCATCGGGCCTCGGGAAACTTGGGGCGGGTCAATATGTGAACAATGGGGACGATGAGTGAACATCATAACAAAGGTTATCCGTGTTCCCGCCCATCGCCATCGGGTCAGTGGCGGAGTGCACGGCGCATCCTGATGAAAATATCAAACGACATAGCGCGGAACGCCTAAAAACCTTATTATAACTAGTGAAGCTAAATCCAGCGGTTCGCTGCCGAGCGCCAGTCAAGAAAATACCAACAACATCAACCAATCAGCCTTGACCAAATCTTCCCGATTCGCCATCCCGGCTTTCATCGGGTCCGCCCTGTCGCGGGCCTTCAAGCTCCCACCGTCGCCGGTTCGCTGGCGGCGCCCGATACCTAATGAGGAGTAGAGCGTTCATGCATGACATTATTCACCAATTAGAACAAAAACGTGCCGGCGCCCGCCTGGGCGGAGGTCAGCGCCGCATCGACGCGCAACATAAGCGGGGTAAGCTCAGCGCCCGCGAGCGCATCGAAGTCCTGCTCGATCCGGGCAGCTTTGAAGAATGGGATATGTTCGTTGAACATCGTTGCACTGACTTTGGCATGGCCGACACCTCAACTCCCGGTGACGGCGTGGTCACCGGTTATGGCACGATCAATGGCCGCATCACCTTTGTGTTCAGTCAGGATTTCACGGTGTTTGGCGGCTCGCTGTCCGAGGCCCATGCCGAAAAAATCTGTAAGATCATGGATCACGCCATCAAAGTCGGCGCACCGGTCATCGGCCTGAACGACTCCGGCGGCGCCCGCATCCAGGAAGGCGTCGCCTCACTGGCCGGCTACGCCAATGTGTTCCAGCGTAATGTGATGGCCTCCGGGGTCATTCCGCAGATTTCCGTGATCATGGGACCCTGTGCCGGCGGTGCGGTCTACTCTCCAGCGATGACCGACTTTATCTTCATGGTCAAGGATACGTCCTACATGTTCGTGACTGGACCTGAAGTGGTCAAGACCGTCACCCATGAGGAAGTCACCGCCGAAGAACTGGGCGGGGCTATTACCCATTCCACCAAGTCTGGCGTCGCCGACCGCGCTTTCGAAAACGACATCGAAGCGTTGTTGATGATCCGACGGTTCATGAATTTCCTGCCGTCCAACAACCAGGACAAGCCGCCGTTCCGCCCGACGCCCGATCCGGCTGACCGGATGGACTACTCGCTGGATACACTGATTCCCGACAGCGCCAACAAGCCCTACGATATGAAGGAGCTGATCCTGAAGGTCGTAGACGACGTCGACTTCTTCGAGGTGCAGCCGGAAAACGCCAAGAACATCATCGTCGGTCTGGCGCGGATGGATGGCTGGCCGGTGGGCATCGTCGCCAACCAGCCGATGGTCCTGGCCGGCTGTCTGGACATCAAGTCCTCGATTAAAGCCGCCCGCTTCGTGCGCTTCTGCGACGCTTTCAATATTCCTATCATCACCTTCGTCGATGTTCCCGGCTTCATGCCCGGTACTTCTCAGGAGTACGGCGGCATCATTAAACATGGCGCGAAACTGCTCTATGCCTATGCGGAATGTACTGTGCCCAAAGTCACCGTCATCACCCGAAAAGCTTATGGCGGCGCTTATGACGTGATGAGTTCCAAACATCTGCGCGGCGATGTCAATTTCGCCTGGCCGACCGCCGAAATTGCGGTCATGGGGCCGAAGGGCGCAGTGGAAATCATCTTCCGTCAGGACATTGGCGATCCGGCCAAAATTGCCGATCGCACTGAGGAATATCGCAAGAAATTCGCCAATCCATTCATCGCAGGCCATCGCGGCTTTATCGACGACGTGATTATGCCGCACGGCACCCGCAAGCGCATTTGCCGCTCGCTGGCGATGTTGCGGGACAAGGAACTCGAAAATCCGTGGCGCAAGCACGGCAATATTCCGCTGTAAGGGGTAGGGCGCATGTTTAAGAAAATTCTCATTGCCAATCGCGGCGAAATCGCCTGCCGTGTGATCAAGACCGCCCGCAAGATGGGCATCAAGACCGTCGCCGTCTACTCCGAAGCCGATAAAGACGCGCTGCATGTCGAAATGGCTGATGAAGCGGTCTTCATCGGTCCACCGCCGACGGCGCAGAGCTATCTGGTCATGGAGCGCATCGTCCAGGCGTGTAAAGACACCGGCGCTGAAGCGGTGCATCCCGGCTATGGGTTTCTGTCCGAGCGACCGGCGTTCTGCGAAGCGCTGGAAAAAGAAGGGATCGTGTTCATCGGCCCGAAGGTGCGCGCCATCGACGCCATGGGCGACAAGATCACCTCCAAGAAGCTGGCCAAGGAAGCAGGCGTTAATACCGTCCCCGGTCATACCGACATCATCAAGAATACCCAGCATGCCCTGGACATCGCCCAGAGCATCGGCTATCCGGTCATGCTTAAGGCCAGCGCGGGCGGCGGCGGCAAGGGGATGCGGGTCGCGTGGAATGATGCGGAATGCGCGGATGGCTTCGAACGCGCGTCCA
>CAZDVY010000101.1:0-10437 GCA_964508935.1 uncultured Candidatus Competibacteraceae bacterium
CGCAGAAGGCGCGGGTCAAGGGTGACTGGCTGGTGGCGCTGCCGGCGGTGTTCAGCCCGAAACAGGCGATGATGATTGGCACTGCCGGCTACACCGCCATGCTCTGCGTGCTGGCGCTGGAAAAGCACGGTGTCCGGCCTGCGGACGGTGAGATTCTGGTCACCGGCGCCGGCGGCGGCGTGGGCAGCGTCGCCATCGCTTTGTTGGCCAAACGGGGCTATGCGGTGGTCGCATCTTCGGGCCGGGCAGAGGCGGAAGCCGAGTATCTCAAAGCGCTGGGCGCTGGCGAAGTCATCGACCGGGCGACGCTCGCTGTACCCGGCAAGCCTCTGGCCAAGGAGCGCTGGGCCGGGGCAGTAGATGCGGTGGGCAGCCATACCTTGGCCAATGTCTGCGCCAGCCTGAAATATCGCGGTGCAGTCGCGGCCTGCGGTCTGGCCCAGGGTCTGGATTTTCCCGCCAGCGTCGCGCCGTTCATCCTGCGCGGGGTCACGCTGTACGGTATTGACAGCGTTATGGCGCCGGCGATTGTGCGCAAGGAAGCCTGGGCGCGCTTGGCGCAGGATCTCCCCCTGGCCAAGCTGGAACTGATCGGCGCGCGGGACATCGGTCTGGCGGAGGCGATTCAGGCGGGTCGGGATATTCTGGAGGGCAAGATTCGCGGACGGGTGGCGGTGGACGTCAACCGCTAGATAATCTTTGAAATTAACTAATATAATTAGCCAGTTGCAGGAGATTGTTGTCTAGTGCCTCAGCTTTCTTGACGCAGCGGTTCAGCCCGCATTCTTGCGCGGATCAAAGGCGTCCCGCACCGCTTCTCCGACAAACACCAGCAGGCTGAGCATCAGCGCCGTCACGATAAACCCGGAAATGCCCAGCCAGGGTGCTTGGAGATTATCCTTGCCCTGGCGCAGCAAATCGCCCAGCGAGGCGGAACCCGGCGGCAGGCCCAACCCCAGAAAATCCAGCGCAGTCAGGGCAACGATAGAGCCTGACAGGATAAAAGGCAGAAAGGTCAACGTCGCCACCATCGCGTTTGGCAGAACATGTTTGAACATGATCCGTCCGTCGGTCATTCCCAAGGCGCGGGCGGCGCGGACATAGTCGAAATTGCGGGCGCGCAGGAATTCGGCCCGCACCACGCCGACCAGCGAGGTCCAACTGAATAGCATCAAAATCAGCAACAGCGTCCAGAAACCCGGCGCCACCACGCTGGAGACGATAATCAGGATGAACAACTGCGGCAACCCTCCCCAGACTTCCAGAAAGCGCTGGAAGAACAAATCGACCCGCCCGCCAAAATAGCCCTGCACGGCCCCCGCCGCTACGCCGATGAGTGAAGAACTCAAGGTCAACAACAGGCCGAACAGCACTGAGAGCCGTAACCCGTAGATCAACCGAGCCAACACGTCGCGGCCCTGATCGTCAGTGCCGAGCCAGTTGTCGGCGGAAGGCGGGGCCGGCGCGGGAACCGGCAGATCGTAGTTCACGGTATCGTAGCGGAAGCGGATCGGTGGCCAGAGCATCCAGCCGTTGATCAGTCCAGCCAGGTGCGGATCGCGATAGTTGGCGTCACTGGGGAAATCGCCGCCAAAATCCGTCTCGGCGTAGTCCTTGAATACCGGTGCGTAGAACGAGCCTTGGTGATAAATCAGCAAGGGTCGGTCATTGGCGATGAATTCCGCGCTGAGGCTCAACCCGAACAGCAACAAGAACAGCCACAGCGACCACCAGCCTCGCCGGTTGGCCTGGAATTGCGCCAGCCGACGCCGGGTCAGGGGAGTGATGTGGAAGCGGAACACGGTCATAGGGATATGGATAGATGAAGTTATTTCTTTTTAAGAATTTCTGTGGATGCGCCTGTTTCCGGCCACGCCTTGATATACAAATCACGCTGCGGATAGGGAATGCGAATGCCTGCGTCTTTGAAACGGTCCCAGATCGTGAACAGAATCTGGTCGCGGGTCTTTAATCCGCTGTGCTGGCCGATGTCCACGAAGTAGTAAATGCGGAAACTGATCGAAGAATCCGCGAATTCCCACAACAACACCGACGATGCAGGCTCATCCAGCACCGCTTCATGTTCGCGCACCGTGTGCTCAATGATCGTCTTGGCGGTATGCGGATCGGAATCGTAGCTGATGCCAATCACCAGCATCGTGCGCAAGATTTGATCTTGATAGGTCCAGTTGGTGAAAGCGTCATTCGTGATCGCCGAGTTGGGAATAATGACCATCTGATTGTCAAACGTGCGGAGGGTCAGCGAGCGCATCCCGATGCTCGACACCTCACCTTCATGTGCGCCGATCTTGACGATATCGCCGCTGCGCAATGGCCGCTCGATCAGCAGGAACAGCCCGCTAATAAAATTGTTCGCCAAATCCTTCAGGCCTAAACCCAGGCCGACGCCCATCGCGCCGGCAAACACGGCCAGCGTGGTGAGATTAATGCCGATGATGCGCAAAAGCGCCAACAAACCAATGAGCACCACCGTATACTGAGTGAACACCGACAGACTGTGGCGCACGCCCAGATCACCGATGCGCGAGAACAGCCAGCGATAAGTCACCGCCCGGCTCCACTGCCCCAGCCAGATCACCACCAGCAAAATGATCGTGGTGAGCGCAATCCGCCAAAGGGTAATATCCGCGCTGCCGACCGTGAACAGCGACTGTTCCAAAAAAGCCCGAAGCGACCTGATAACCGTTGATTCGCCCGTCCAGCCGTAAGCCCAGAACAGCGCCCACCCCGCACCCGCAAGCAGCAGCAGATTCATGATGCGATGCACGGGAGCGATGACATCTTGAGACCACAACAGGCCGTAACCTGAATGGGTAACGGCATAGTTCTTTAACGCCACCGCTAGGTCATTGAGCAGGTTGCGGAGCAACAGCCCACTGATCAGCACCGTCATAAAAATCAATAGACGGCCAGCAACCAGCCAGGCCAGCCGGGGATAACCGAATAAACCGAGGATGGCCGCGCCCAGCAACGACAGCGGCAACAGCAGACTGCCGAACCGCAGCATTACGAACCACGGCCGGTCACCGTAAGCCGCGCTGAGCCGGTCCATGACCAGCCGGCGAATGCGCATTCCCGGCACGAACGCCCAGAACCAGTACAGCATGAACAGCCGGTCAAACACGTTGACCACTTTGTCGGGCAGGTCGCTCAAGTGGGCCAGAATCACCAGCGCAGCTAACGCTCCGCCACTGATCAGCGTCCAGAATAACTGATGATAGAGCGGCATTTGTCGCTGTTTTTCCGGCAGCCGGGGCGAAGCCAGCAGCAGCCAGGCCAGACTGATCGGCAGCTTGATGCCGACCCAGACCAGCGCCAGCGTCATCAGGATGCCCAGACCCGGTTGCGGCACCTCGACTAGCCATAACAGCAGCAACAGGGCCGCCGCCGCCGCCGCGCCCAGCAGATTGGCTCGCGCCAGCAATAGTCCAATGCCGGTGATCTGACGCAAAAAGCTGTCGCCGACCGCCTGCTCGCCGAAGCGCTGCGACGTCTTGCGCAAGCCCGTTCGGGCCTTGAACACTAGCCAGAACAACGCTGCTTCCAGGGCGATCAGGCTCAGCCAGCGCCAGAGCGGTTCGTCCAGCATGGCCTTGAACGCCGATTCGCCGCTCAGGCGCACCTGATAGAACAATACCTGGGGCACCGTCGTCAGTTCCTGCCAGAGTTGTCCCCAGGCTTCGGCGCTGTCCGGGTAGGGCTTGCGGGTGAATAAATCCTGCCGCCGCCGTTCCTGGTAATACTGAGTCAGTCGGGTCTCGACTGCATCCAGTTGCGCTGCCTGGTTTTGCACCTGGTCCGTGCGCTGACTCAGTTCCGCCAACAGCCGGTCGATCAGCTGCAACTCTTCGTCGCGCAAGCGCCGGCTGACGCCGGTCAGATGGTCGCGCCGTTCGATGACCTGGCGCTGCTCGGCGTAGACGGTGATTTTCTGTTCCAGTAATTCATCGGCGCGGCGCAGATCAGTGCGCGCTGTCTCCAGTTGTTCCAGCGCTTGTTGCAATTCAGTGGGCGAGGCTTCGGTCTTTTTCAGCAGATCATTCAGTCGCGCCAGGGTCGCGCTGACTTCCGCCAGGTACCGGTCTTGTGTGCGCAGGTTGATCTGCTCTTCGAGAGTGCGCAGTTCGGTTTCCAACCGCTGCCAGGCGGCGACCGGCAGCACGCTGCGTTCTTGAACCAGTCGCTGCTTAAGCGCGTCGGCCCGGTTCTGCAATCCAGTGAGATCGGTTTGCAACCGGCTGATCAGTTCCGCCTGCGCGTCCTGGCGGGACTGCTCCTGCTGCTGCTGGTACAGCCGCTCAACCCGTTCCTGCCATTGCGTCGCCAGGTTCAGCCGTAGCTTGGCGACTTCGCCCTGAGCGCGCAGATTAGCAAGATTGAGCGACTCCAACTCCAGCTCGGCGCGCTGCTGAACCAGCGTTTGACTGGTTTGCTGTAACTGCGCCGCACGATCCGACGCACCATCCGTGGCGTCTTTGGCGGGGTTTTTCAGTAACTGCTCGCGTGCTTCGAGATCGGTAATGGTTTTTTGCAGTTCCTGAATGCGGCGTTCAGCATTGTTCAGTTCGGTCGCAGCGGTTTCCTGATGCAGGAGCGCTGATTTCACGTCCACCGCTGTTTGCTCGACCAGCGCCTCACCGATCTGTTCCGGGCGCAGGCTTTCCATCTGCCAGGGCAATTCGGCGATCTGGGCCTGCAACTCCTGCCGGGTGCGCTCGACTGTTTCCCGATCCCGCTCCAGGGCCTGCCGGCGGGCGGTCTGCTGTTCAACAACCTTGGCATCAGTCGGCGCTACCACCGACGCATCAGGTTGCGCGGCGACCGCCAGCAATGGAACCCACAGAGACAACAGCAGAATGAACAAGCCACGCAAAATCACAGCTTGTGCGTCTCCGGGGTAAAGCCGCGTTCACGGTACTGTTTGAACCTTTCCCGTGATTTCGCCAACACGTCGGGATGCGCGTCCACCAGTTCTACCACCCGCTCATAACGCTCGAATCCGTCGGGAAGTGCGTCGGTGACGTTGATCAACACTTGGGCGCTCACCTCCGCCGGGGAGGCGATGCCGATCAGCACCGGCGATCCCTCGGCGCTGGTCAGCGGATAACGCTCGTGCGGGACGAAACTGTCCTGGCGGAAAGTCCATAGCAGATCGTCCAGCGCCGCCGCCTGCGCCTCGGAGGAGGTGACAATATAGACGGTATGGCCGAGGCGATAGGCTTTATCGACCAGCCGGCAGGCCAGCAGCGCCCGGCTGTTCTCTCTGGCCTCGGACAGGACGTAGAAATCAATGCGTGGCCCGGTCATCATCGCGACCTGCTTCGGCAACCCGATCCAGTAGATACTGGGTCAGCAGCGGCACCGGCCGCCCGGTAGCGCCTTTGGCCTTGCCGGTTTTCCAGGCCGTGCCGGCGATGTCCAGATGCGCCCAATGGAATTTTTTGGCGAAGCGTGACAGGAAACAGGCGGCGATGATCGCTCCGCCATCGCGATTTCCAGCCACATTGGCCATGTCGGCGAAATTGCTGTCCAGCGCCTCCTGATAATCGTCCCATAATGGCAATTCCCACACCCGGTCGCCAGCGGCGTGGGCGGCGGTTTGCAGGGCATGGGTCAGCGGCGGATGGTTGCTGAACAGGCCGTGCGGATGACGGCCCAGGGCGATGATGCAGGCGCCGGTCAGCGTGGCGATGTCGATCACCACCGCCGGTTCGTCGCGCTCAGCATAGGTCAGCGTGTCGCAAAGGATCAACCGGCCCTCGGCGTCGGTATTGAGAATTTCAATGGTCTGGCCGGACAGGCTGGTCACGATGTCGCCCGGTCGGGTCGCCCGCCCGCCCGGCATATTCTCGACTGCCGGAATCAGCCCGGTCACATTCAGCGGCAGTTTCAGCTCGGCGCAGGCGCGCAGTGTTCCCAGTACGCTGGCCGCACCGCACATGTCGTATTTCATCTCATCCATGCCCTCGCCGGGTTTGAGCGAAATGCCGCCGCTGTCGAAGGTGACGCCTTTGCCCACCAGTACATAGGGTTTCTGGCTGGCCGGCCCCTGTCGGTAATCCAGCCGAATCAGCCTGGCCGGCTGGACACTGCCGCGACTGACTGCCAGCAGGGCATTCATGCCCAGTTGCTCCATCTCGGCTTCTTCGAAAATCCGCGCCTGGAGTGACGGAAATTCACCGGCCAGCGCCAGGGCCTGCTCCGCCAGCCAAGTCGGATGACAGCGATTGGGCGGCATGTTGCCTAAATCCCTGGCGAATTTGACGCCGGCGGCAATGGCAGCGCTTTCCCGGACCACTGATTCCGCAGCCGGCAATTCGCGTCGACTGGGTACGCTGAGTATAATCCGCCGCAAGGGTCGGCGTGGCGCGTCCTTTTTGCTTTTGAGCGCGTCGAAACGGTATAACGCCTCCTCGACCGCTTCGACCGTCTGGCGGATTTTCCAACCGAGATCGCGGCCCTTGACCGCAAGATCGGTCAGGTACACCGTCGCTTCGGTGGCGCCCATGTCATTCAGCGCGGTCGCGGTGTAGGTGAGAATCTGCCGGAAGCGGCGGTCATCGACCTCGCGTTCGCGGCCGCAGCCGACCAGCAGCACCCGCTCGCACAATGCCTCGGGAACATTGAACAGCAGCAGCGACTGGCCCGGTTTGCCTTCCAGATCGCCCCGGCGCAGCAGGTTGCCAAGGTAGCCGCCGCAGGCGCTGTCGAACTGTTCAGCAGGCGGCGTCAGCCGCCGCGATTCATACACGCCGAGGATCAGGCAGGCGGTGCGCTGTTTTTCGGGATTGCCGCTTTTGACGGTGAATTCCATGGGTGGGCTGCCCTCTGGTTTAAGGTGGTTCATTGGACTGCCGGGAGTACCCGGCGATACGATTGCGCCAGGTTGGGGAGTTTAGCCGGAAACGGTATTGCCTCACAGTCGCCAGTGCAGGAGACTCCGTCGTCGTGCTCTCAATCATCGACCGTTATCTGATCCGTGAAATCGGCCTGACGCTGCTGGCAACCCTGCTGGCGCTCGTGGCTATCGCCCTCAGCCACCGTCTCGCCGGGTATTTGAGCAAAGCCGCGACTGGCCTGCTGGCCAAGGATTCCATTTTCCTGTTGTTGAGCCTGCAAGCCGTAGACATCATGATTATGCTGGCACCGCTGGCGTTCCTGTTGAGCATCATGCTGGCCCTGGGCCGACTGTACCGCGACCACGAAATGACGGCGCTGGCGGCCTGTGGTCAGGGGCCATTGACGGTTTACCGGGCGGTGTTCCTGCTGGCGACGCCGCTGGCCCTGTTGATCGTCAGCATCGCGATCTTTCTGCTGCCGATCATTATGGAATGGCAGTTCGAAGCTCTGGCCAAGGCGCGCAAGGAAGCGGAAGTGTCTTTGTTTGCGCCAGGAACCTTCCGCGAGGTGATGGACGGTCGGCATGTGGTCTACATAGGGGCGCTGGATGAGCGTGAGATGCGCAACGTTTTCATTCAGAGCCGGGAGCCGGATGGCGATCTCAGCATCACCACCGGCATGCGAGGCCGGCAGGAGACCGACGAGCAGGGCATCCGCCATATCGTGCTGGAACAGGGCCATCGCTATCGGGGCGTTCCCGGTCGCGGCGATTACGACTTGTTAAGCTTTGAACGGGCCTGGGTGCGTATTGATACCTACGCCCCAGTCCAGACCTGGCGACACCGGGAAACCTTGCCGACCCGGCAATTGCTGGATTCCACCGATCCTTTGTACGCTGCCGAATTGCAGATGCGACTCAACAGCCCGATCCAGATGTTGCTGATCGCTCTGTGGGCGCCGCTGCTGGCCCGCGCCCAACCCCGTGAAGGCCGGTATGGCCGCATCGTCGCCGCCGTCTTGCTCTACGCCATCTACTTCAATCTGATCGGCGTCGGCGAGTCCTGGTTGAGTCACGGCGTCGTCAGCGTCTGGGTAGGCCTGTGGTGGGTGCATGGCCTGTTTCTGCTGTTGGGCTTGGGACTGCTGCTTTATTACTATGCCGGCGGTCCCGGTTTTCACCGGTTCTGGCGGCTGGTGCGAGGCCGGTCATGAAGATTCTGGATCGCTATCTGTTTCGCGCCGTTGCCACCACGACGCTGGTTGCCTTGCTGGTGCTGCTGCTGCTGGAACTGTTCCTGACCTTGCTGGTGGAACTGAAAAGCGTGGGCAAGGGTGACTACGACTTCCTGGCGGCGATTCGCTATCTGCTCTTGATCCAGCCGCAACGGTTGTATGAGCTGTTTCCCATGGCGCTGTTGGTGGGCGGCCTGTTGGGTATGGGAGCGCTCGCCAGCAGCAGTGAGTTGATCGTGATGCGCGCCGCTGGCCTGTCGTTGACCCGGTTGACCGGATCGGTCGCCTGGGCGGGTCTGGTGTTGAGTCTGGCGGTGATGCTGGTCGGCGAGTTCATCGCTCCGCCGCTTGAGCAGTTTGCCCGCGACCAGCGGGCCTTGGCCAAGGGCGAAAATCTGGCGATTCGCAGCGGCCGAGGGTTCTGGGCGCGGGACGGGGATGATTTTATCCATGTCCAGGCCGTGCTGCCTGGCGTTCGCTTGGCGAATATTCATATTTTCAAGGTGAACGCCGAGGCTCGACTGGAAACGGTCACTCGCGCAGAAGGCGCTCGCCATGAAAAAGGGCGCTGGTTGCTGGAGGGCGTCAGCCGCAGCCTTCTCGATGGCGACGCGGTGCGCACCGAGTATTTGACCGGTCTAGCGGTGACGTCGGCGATCAGCCCGAAAATTCTGGATGTGCTGGCGGCGGATCCTGACGAACTGTCGATCCGCGATCTGCGGATTTATGTCGATTATCTGGAGCGCAACGGCCTGGATGCCCAGAGCTACCGACTGGCGTTGTGGCGCAAAGCGCTGGCGCCGTTGACCTATCTGGCAATGCTGGTGATCGCCATGCCGTTTGTATTTGGCCCACAGCGCAAAACGGGCGCCGGCCAGCGTCTGCTGGTCGGATTGCTGCTGGGTTTGACGTTCTTCCTGATCAACTACCTGCTGGGCAACGTGGTGTTGCTATACGGCTATCCGCCATTGGTCGGGGCGGCGTTGCCGTCGCTGCTGTTCCTGGGAGCCGGGTTCTATGCGCTGCGTCGGTTGCGCTAAACAGGGAGTTTGGGCAATACCACCAACTCCGTCTCCGACCAGCGATCCGGCAGGCGTAGCGCCAGCAGCAGCAGCAAACCACCCAGTCCAATGCCCAGGCTCCAGCCGATTCCCGGTTTCCATATCTGATGGACGCCCATCATTGGCGCCAACCACAACCCGCCGCTCAGAAACCGCAGCAACGCTTGTTGCCAACGGATATTTCCGCCATCGCGCCGTTGCAAGCGCAAGCGCCAGGCGCGCAGGCCCAGCGTCTGACCGCCGTGAACCCAGAACCCGCCGTAGAAAGAGAAGCAGACCAGTAGCAGGCAGGTTTGAAAGAAGGGATTGCCGATCAGTGGAGGGTGCGCCTTGACCGATTCACTGCCCAGCACCAGCACCGTCAAACCCAGCGCCAGCCCTGTGGTGGCAAACAGGACGCCGGTCAGCAGTAGCCCATCATAGACAACTGCACCCAGCCGGCGCGGCAGCCGGGCGAGCGGCAATGGGACGGCTTTTTCTCCCCGGTCGAAGGGCAGTGGAGATCCAGGGTGAACCGTCACGACGTTGCGAGGATCGGCTACTTACTGGCTGGTTTGCCGTTAGCCCGGTTCCTGGGCGGCGCCGGCTTGATCGGTTCTTCGCCCATGGGTTTGGCGGAGATTTCTGGCCCGGCGCCCTGGCCAGGCGGTTTGGCCGAGACCTCCAGCCCCGCGGTAATGTCCGAAGTGGAGCGCGATTCGCCCAGCCAGCCGTTGATCTCCGCCACGTCGGTTTCGGACAACTGCCCGGCCGCCTGGCGCAAGATCAGATAATTGGCGATATAGGAATAGCGAGCCGCCGCGTAATTCCGCGCCGCCAGATAGACGTTGCGCTCGGCGTCCAGCACGTCCACGATGGTGCGGGTGCCGACTTCATAGCCGGCCTGATTGGCTTCCAGGGCGCTGCGCGTCGACACGCGGGTCTGATCCAGCGCCTTAATCTGGCTGATGGCGGTTTCCTGGCCCCGGTAGGCATTGCGAACGGTGCGGACGGTCTCGCGCTGCAGGTTCTCCAGATTCTGCCGGGTGGCTTCGTAGTTATAGGCCGCCTGCCGCGAGCGCGAGGATACCGCCCCGCCGGTGTACAGCGGAATCGCCAGTTGCAGGCTGACCTGATGGCTGGTGGTGTTCGTAATGCTGTTGTCAAGGTCGGTGCTGCTGGCCCGCAAGTCCAGTGTTGGATAGTGGCCAGCCTTCTGGAGTTGAATATTCTGCCGGGCCTGATCAACGCTGAAACCGGCGCTGAGCAGTTGCAGATTATTGTCCAGCGCCATGCGCACCCA